>JBCDAQ010000022.1:0-32384 GCA_039185285.1 Pseudomonadota bacterium | reverse complement strand
GGTGGTTCGGACGCAAACCAGGGCCCTATGAAGTTACGCAGCACGCACCGTGCGCTGTTCGATCCGTTTCTCGTGATCACCTAAGATGAGCCGTTGCACGAAGATCCCAGGTGTGTGGATCAAATCCGGGTCAAGACTTCCAGTCGGCACAAGTTCTTCTACCTCGGCGATCGTTACCTTACCCGCCGTTGCGCACATCGGATTAAAGTTTCGAGCGGTTTTTCGATAGATCAGGTTACCCTGCGCATCACCTTTCCAAGCCTTTACAATCGCCAAGTCAGCAACGATGCCTCGCTCCAGGATATAGGTCTCTCCGTCGAACTCTTTATGCTCCTTACCCTCAGCAATCTGAGTGCCAACACCCGTCTTGGTGTAAAAGCCAGGAACGCCGGCGCCACCAGCTCGCAACCGCTCAGCCAGCGTGCCTTGCGGATTGAATTCGATCTCCAGCTCGCCTGAAAGGTACTGTTGCATAAAGAGATCATTCTCGCCCACGTAAGAGCTGATCATTTTCTTGACCTGGCGATCCTGCAGCAGCAGGCCGAGGCCAAAATCATCTACGCCCGCATTGTTTGACGCGACGACCAGGTCTTTAACGCCCGCCTGTTTGATCGCTGCGATCAGGTTTTCGGGGATCCCACAGAGACCAAATCCCCCAGCAGCAATCAGCATACCATCGGAGAGGAGGCCATCGAGTGCCTCCGATGCAGAGTTAAATACCTTCTTCATGGCTGAGCGTCGCGCCTCCAAGTTGCTGACCTTCGACGCGGCGCAACATAGTGAACACTTTAGGCAATGAGCAAGCGTCTTTGCGACATCTCAACGATCCGAACCAGCCTCGACCAAATCTTCGGCACCTGATGCATCAGCGGTGCCCTCTCCGAGAGATGTACCCTTCAAAGTGTCGCTTGGCGATCGTAAGAGACCCGTATCCCGTGGCTGTTCCAACAACCAAAAGAGCAGATTGTCCCCAAACACAGGATTCTTGGTCAACTCAACATGCTCATCGGGAAGGAACAGGACAGTATCGAAGCGCAGCGGACTTGAGAGCCCTGCGGTGTACTCACGACCCTGACGCTCATCCAATAGAACCGAAGTTCGCAGGACCACACCATCCCCTTCTTCCACTGCGTCGAGCTTAAAAATTCCCGTCGACGGATCTACAATCGCGCGTGCAGGGGTCTCAAACCCGCCGCCAACGACCAAGAACATCTCGAGCCGCGGTGGCTTCGGCGACCATCGATCCATCGCTTCATGGAAGCGTTCTGCTCTTTTCAGCATGCGCGATTGATGGCGTAGAGCCTTCTCTCGCCGCGCCACCGGATCCGATATCTCGGGTAGCAGCCAGCTAAGCAAGGGCTCAACCTCGGATCCCGCCATGCCCCAACCGTTTTCCTCCCAAGTTTCTGGCGCATAGATGTTCGGGACGTTCGCCATGTCCAAGCCAAGATATTGCACCCGCTTGTGGCGATGCCTTGGCATCAGCTGCCAGGTCGAGGCATGTGTCGCCAAGAGAGGCGCGGAGTAAACCGGCTGGAGAGGTCCAAGCTCTTTGCCATTGATAAGATTATCCATAGCCAGGATCGAACCCGCATTAGGTGTGGCTACTATGATCACCCGATTGAAGTGCTTGGCTCCTTCCCAAGTAATAGGAGGCAGCCTTCCGCTCTCCTTCAGATCAGCGGGCCCATGCATTAGGTAGTACCGGGTAACCAGCCCACCCATTGAATGCGCCAACAGATCGAAGGTGACATCATCCGGGTTCACGCGGCGACCGGTCATTCGGCTCCGTTGATCCGCAACAAACTGTTTCCTTTGGAGAACGAATTTGTGGAACTCCTGCGCCAGGGTCGCGAGATCTTTACGCCAATCGTAGTCGAACCTGAAGGCTGTCGCGGGGTCTTGCTCGGCGAGTGCGGCATAGTCTTCAAAGCTCGGTGTCGTTACATCGGTCGATACTGCATCTACATTATCTGGTGTCGCGCCTTGTTCGACGTTGAATCCGCCAAAACCTAGGGTCCGGCGCACGCCGCCGTAGACTTCCAAGTCGATCGGAAGCCCCAGGATCTCAGCGCGTGCTGTATCCAGTACACCCGCAGGTCGAACCATATCCGATTGTGTCGCGAACGCTTCGCCCTCGGCCAGCAAGGGGAGAGCGATAAGCCGGGCCTCTTCAGGATCATCCGGATCGGCAGAGAGCCCACGGCTGCCACCCCCCCAAACGATCGTGCCAGTCGCCGAGTCGATCAGTCGGGAGCCAAGCGTTCCCGGCACAGTGATCAACGGGCGACGCAATTCACCGCCAGCTTGCGCAACGCCACTGTAAATCGACGCAAGGTCCGGTGCTTTCGCGGACGGTGAACATGCCGCGACCCCAAGGCACACAAACAAAACGAGGGCGCGCTGCATTCGCTGGCGAGCCAAAAATTTACGTTTTGAACTAAGTTCGGAACTCACAATCAGCATCTTAGGTTGGAACAACAGCGCCGGGATTAAGTATCCCATGAGGGTCAAGAGCCTTTTTGATCGCGCGCATCGCGGCAAGTCGGCCAGGGTCGCCGTACTTTGCGAGATCATCGACTTTAAGCCGGCCAACACCGTGCTCGGCCGAGACAGAACCATTCATCTCATTCACCAGATCATGGATGCGTTGCTTCACCTCAGCTCGCAAATTGTCGTAATCACGTCGGGTGCGGCCGCGCGCTGGGAAGACATTATAGTGCAGATTTCCGTCGCCGACATGCCCAAAGCAATTCACAACTAGGCTCTGATCAATTTCGGCAATCTCTTCGTAGCCTTTCTCGATGAAGCGCGAGAGTGAGGACATGGGCAACGATATATCCGTCGATACAATAGCTCCAACCTTACGGTTCGCCTCGGGGATCGTTTCGCGCACCCACCAGAGCGCTTGACGCTGGGCTTCAGAGTTCGCCACCACACCGTCGGTGGCCAACCCTTGCTCAAAGAGATCAGCCATTGCAGCCTCAAAGAGCCCGATCAAGCCGCCATCTTTAGGTCCAATCACCTCGATCAAAACACGCCACTCTGGATCGCCAGACAGAGGATCTGAGAAACCTTCATGAAACCGATGTAGGAACTCCAGACCGCACTTGTTGATCAGCTCAAAGGCGGTAATCTCATCACCAAGCCGGTCTTTCATAGCATGCAAGAGCTTCAGTCCTGAATGCGGGTCTGGCACGGTCAGCATCGCGGTTACCGTCTCGCCAGGTTTTGGGTAGAGCTTCAGCGACGCCGCAGTGATAACCGCCAGCGCGCCTTCGGACCCAATAAGAAGATTTCGCAGATCCAGACCCATATTGTCTTTACGCAAGGTCCGTGTGCCGTCCATCACTGTGCCATCAGCTAAAACCGCCTCAACATCCAGGACAAGATCGCGGGCATTACCATAGCGTAGCACCTGAACACCGCCCGCATTGGTCGCAAGATTGCCGCCGATCCTGCAGGTCCCCTCGGAAGCCAGTGACAGCGGGAAGAGGCGATTAACATCATCTGCTGCCTGCTTGATGTCGGCGAGGATACATCCGGCCTCGGCAATGATCGCACCGTCATCCGGCAGAACGGCCCGGATTTGGTTCATGCGTTCCAACGAAAGAAGGAGCGGCAGCGACCCGTCAGGTTTCGTCTGCCCGCCAACCAGCCCCGTACCCCCTGAGATCGGAACGACAGCAATCCGCCGTTCAGCACAAAGTGACAGGATATGCGAAACCTCCTCGGTAGAGCCAGGTTTAGCAACTGCCGAGGCGGTTCCTTGCCACTGATCTCGTGGCTCCAAAAGATAAGGCGTTAAAGCTTCGCCCTGCACTAGGTTCTTAACGCCGACGATCGACGCGATCTGCGCGAGATCTTTGTCTGTCGGTGTGTTTAGCATCAGGGCCCTGCCGGTCAGTCTTGAACAATTCAGTCTGTCACAGGGACTGTATAATTTAGCCCCAGACGGCCGCCATCGGCATAGACCGTCTCTCCGGTCATGTAGCTCGATAGATGAGATGCCAAGAAAACCGCAACGTTCCCAATCTCAATGGGCTCGCCAGGCCGTCCCATAGGTGTGCGTGACATAATTGTCTTCATCTTCTCAGGGTTCGAGGCGATGGAAGCAAACATCTCGGTCGCTATCGAGCCTGGCCCAATCGCGTTGACCCGTACCCCTTCGGTCGACAACCGAAGACCGAGCGCCTTAGTCCACTGTCGGATCCCGCCTTTCGAGATCACATAAGGGGCAATTTCAGGGATAACGATTGTGTCTTGGCATGACGACATATTGATAATCGCCCCGCGCTGACCGTTGGCATCTGGCTCTTGACTACGCATCTGACGTGCCGCGAGCTGACCGGTGAACAGCACGCCCTTCATATTGACGGCCATCACACGCTCGTAGTCTTCTTCCTTCAACTCCAGAGGGTCGCAAGCGTGAACCATCCCTGCGTTTGCAACGGCAATGTCCAAGCGTCCATGCGTGGAGACCGCGGTGTCGACCAGGGCTTGAACATCGGTTTTCGATGTGACGTCGCAGCGCAGATAGGTGCAGTCCGTGCCAAGAGCATTGGCTGTTTCCGCACCCCTGTCATCAACAACGTCCGAGATGATAACTTTTGCCCCCTCACGCAGAAACGCCTCGGCACAGGCACGGCCAAGGCCGCCGGCGGCCCCTGTTACAATCGCGATCTTATTCTCTAAAAGCATGTATCACCCCCGGATTGTGGCCGCACGGTGCAATGCTCTGGCCGCAAGCGCAAGCCCTGTCACGATGTCCTTGGCCACCACCACTTCCCACCAATCACGACAGCCGTGCTGAAGATCCGACGGTCGCCATCAAGGATCTCACCTTCAACGTCTTCGTAGTCGAAGCGCCCCCGGTCGATCCGAAGGACCGTCGCGTCGCCCACAGCACCCACACCCAAGTGTCCGAGCTGGGGTCGCCGCAGTGCAGCCGCGGCGTTTTCAGTCGATGCGCCAATCACGTCCTTGAGCGCCATTCCCATACAAAGGAACTTGGACATCGTAACCGTCTGATCATAGGCAGGGCCATTGATGCAAAGTTCATGAATATCGGAACTGATCGTATCCGGCTGAAATCCTTGTGCTAAAAGCGCCCGAGCTGTCTTGAACGAAAATGATCCCATTCCATGCCCAATATCAAAGAGAACCCCTCGTGCACGTCCGGCAAGCACCTCCTCACGAATTCTACCTTGGCCTTGAACCGGACTGTTGGGAAATGGCCGGAAGGCATGGGTCAAGATGTCACCGGGCCGAAGCCGGTCGACCAGCTCACCATAGCCGGGTGGTGGCTCATCGATATGGGCCATCACGGGCAGACCAGTTTCCTCGGCAACATCCATGGCAAAGGAAAGCGGTGCCAGCCCTTGATCGCCCGAAGCATGGCGGCCGAGACGAACTTTGATACCGACGATCACGTCCCGGTTCTCCTCAGCGACTTTCCGAGCCGCCCGAGGCGCCATCATGCGGATGTCCTCACTCTCACCGACATGGACTTCTTCGCCAAAGCCAAAGACGCCCGCGAAGGAGACATGCAGGAACGCCAGGATTCGAACCTGGGAGCGATCGATGACATGACTGCGGAACCCTGCGAAGTTGGCGGGCCCGGCAGAACCGGTATCAACCGCTGTGGTTACGCCACAGGTTCGGCAGAATTCTTCCGCATCAATGCCCAATGAAGTGCCACCCCAATACACATGGGTATGCAGATCGATAAGCCCAGGGCAGACGATGTGGTCGCGGACGTCTCGCTCTACCGCACCGCGCAAATCCGAGCCGATCTCGACCACCCGACCCTCAGCAAAGCCGACATCGCAAACCGCGTCCAAACCGTTTGCCGGATCGATCACATGTCCGCCCTTGAGAACAAGATCCATCTTTGCCTCCCCTTTGGCTTCAACCCTAGGCCGCCGGAACAGGGCTGACCAGAGCCGAGGCATGGTGTAGGCAAAGGTGAATAGTCTTCGAGGTTCCCATGTCCAAACTTGTCACCATCGACCACCCCTTGATCGAACACAAAGTCACCCTGATGCGGGACCGCGAAACACCAACGGCAGTCTTCCGGCGTCTTTTGCGAGAGATTTCGATGCTGTCGGCCTACGAGGTCCTTCGCGATCTCGATCTTGAAGAGGTCGCTATCGAGACACCTGTCGCTCCGATGATCGCGCGGAAATTAGCAGGAAAGAAACTGTGTTTTGTCTCTGTCTTGCGGGCGGGTGATGGCCTACTACAAGGGCTTCTGGACCTCGTGCCTTCGGCTAGGGTCGGCCATATAGGCCTCTACCGGGACCCGCAAAGTCTCAAGCCGGTCGCTTACTACAACAAGTTACCTGACGATATGGAGCACCGCACAGTCGTCGTAGTCGACCCAATGCTCGCGACCGGAGGATCAGGTGCTGCAGCGGTGAGCGAGGTTAAAAAGCATACCAACCGGGATATTCGCTTTCTCGCACTTGTATCCGCTCCCGAGGGAGTTTCTGTCTTCCACGAACAGCATCCCGATGTGCCTGTTTACACTTGTGCACTGGATGACCGCCTGAACGAGAAGGGGTACATTGTGCCTGGCCTGGGTGATGCAGGCGATCGGCTGTTCGGCACTAAGTAGTCAGGTCGCCATTGCTTCCCAGGCACCGGAAAACACGGCCTCAAACATAGCAGGGGTCAACCGACCCGTGTTCGTGTTGTAGCGCGAGCAATGGTAGCTGGCACGCAACGTCAAACCGCCGATCTCGGAAACCGCACCGTGACCGAACGGGTGCGCGGCCACACGACCTCCGAGCGCTCGCACGGTAGAGTCATGGGCAATCTTTCCCAGGGTGATGATCTGCTTAAGCCGAGGCAGACCAGCGATCCGTGCTGCTAGAAAAGGTCGGCAGGCGTTTATCTCCGCCGCAACCGGCTTGTTTTGCGGGGGCACGCATCTGACCGCATTGGTTATCATGCAGCTGACAAGCTCGAGCCCATCATTTGGGCGTGCATCGAAAGTGCCCTTGGAAAGACCGAACTTGTCCAGAGTGGGATAAAGCAAGTCTCCCGCCCAATCTCCGGTAAAGGGCCGTCCCGTGCGATTTGCTCCGGTCACACCAGGGGCCAAACCAACAATGAGCAAACTAGCCTGTGGATCGCCAAAGCTGGGCACCGCCCCGTTGAACCAAGTCGGGTGAGCAAGAGCGTTATCGGCTCGATAGGTCACGAGCCGCGAGCAAAGATCACAGTCTTTAGGAGCTTCGGCGGGTGCGTTATCAGACGTCGGCATCCTCTCCGCCCTCAAACTCATCTGCTGGCACTGCAGATTGTGGGCGGGGGGGCCGACCGATGACATCTTTTAGATCTTCAAGTTCGATGAAATTGTCAGCTTGACGACGCAAGTCGTCAGCAATCATCGGGGGTGATGAGCGAATTGTTGAAACGACCGAGACGCGAACGCCTTTTCGCTGAACTGCCGCGACAAGTGACCTGAAGTCACCATCACCTGAGAAAAGAACGATGTGCTCAACATGATCAGCCATTTCCATGGCGTCCACGCACAGCTCAATATCCATGTTCCCCTTTACCTTACGACGGCCCATTGAGTCGGTGAACTCCTTGGCCGGCTTCGTAACCAGGGTGAAGCCATTGTAGTCGAGCCAGTCCACCAATGGCCGGATCGGCGAGTACTCCTCATTTTCGATCAGAGCTGTGTAATAGAATGCACGGACCATCTTGCCCCGGCGCATGAACTCCGATCGGAGAAGTTTGTAATCGATATCAAAACCAAGCGCTTTGGTCGCAGCGTATAGGTTCGACCCATCAATGAACAGCGCGAGCCGTTCGTCCCGATAAAACATATGTGGCCTCAGAATTTGCTCTTACGCCCCAATCTATGCGCGCTGGGATCTGAAGAGTCATGTTGCTCTCATTTCGCGGTCTCTATAGGACCCTAGATGACTAATTCCAACTCGAAAATGAACTTTTGATGACAGAAGTCGTAATTGCTCTTGGTGCAAATCTTCCACTGGACAACCAACCTCCAATGGAAACGCTCAACTCAGCGTTGAAGTTACTTGGTAATATTTCATCATTATCCTACACTCGACGCTCTCGTTGGTACCGAAGCCCCGCCTATCCGCCAGGCTCGGGTCCCGACTTCGTGAACGGAGCAGCTTGCTTCGAAACAGACCTTCGGGCCGCCGACGTCCTCGAATTGTTACACGAAACAGAAGCGAATCTCGGTCGCTCGCGAGAATGGCGATGGGCGCCGAGGGTTTGCGATCTGGATCTTTTGTTTCGCGGTCAACAAGTTCTCCCGGATGAACAGACCTGCGCCGAATGGATGGCGTTGGATCAAGGCAAAGCTCAGACAGTCGTGCCGCCTCATTTGATCCTGCCTCATCCTCGTATGCATGAGCGTGCCTTTGTCCTTCTACCTCTGGCGGAGATTTGCCCCAATTGGTGCCACCCGCTAACGGGCAAGACGGTTGAAGAAATGGCTAGCGCGCTCGCTGCGGCAGATCTCCAACAGCTTGAGCCGATTGAAGAATAAGCCCTTGCATTGCGCGACTGTCCAGCCTATGTCTCCCGGTCTTCGCCAACAGAACCTATTGGAGCTGCGCCTATGGCCCGCGTTACCGTTGAAGATTGCGTCGATAAGGTCTCAAACCGATTTGACCTCGTGATGATGGCAGCTCACCGCGCCCGCACGTTGTCCTCTGGTGCGCCGATCACAATTGACCGCGACAACGATAAGAATCCAGTCGTAGCGTTGCGCGAAATTGCCGATCAGACTCTAACGCCTGATAATTTGATGGAAGAGGCGATCGAGAGCCATCAACAGCATATCGAAGTCGATGAACCCGAAGAAGATAACATGGCGCTTCTAATGGGTGGCGGTGTCGAAGACCCGCGCGCGCCGGTAGCGGATGATTTGGACGAAGAGAAACTGCTCCGCGCCCTGATGGCTGAACAGGGGAAGTAACGAACGAACCCTCTTTCGCCGGAGGGTGTAGGAGGCCCGTCCCGTGATCCGTCAGTTCGAACTAGTCGAGCGGGTACGGGACTATAACCCCGATACCGACGAGTCTCTTCTTAACCGGGCCTACGTGTTCGGAGCGAAAGCGCATGCACATCAGCATCGCGCAAATGGCGAGCCATATTTCGGCCATCCGCTGGAGGTGGCGTCGATCCTAACCGACTTGCACCTAGATGATGCGTCGATCGTCACTGCGCTGCTCCACGATACAGTAGAGGATACTGAGGCGACCCATGAGGAGATCGCCCGCCTGTTCGGTGAAGAGATCTCGCAACTGGTCGATGGTGTGACCAAGCTGACCAAGCTTGAGCTCAACAGCCAAGACACGGCGCAAGCTGAGAATTTTCGCAAGCTCTTGCTCGCAGTCGCTCGCGATGTCCGGGTCATCCTCGTTAAGCTGGCTGATCGGTTGCACAACATGCGAACCATCGGGAACCTCAAGCCCGCGAAGCGTGAGCGGATCGCCAAGGAAACGATGGATATCTATGCACCCTTGGCAGGTCGAATGGGGATGCAAGAAATCCGAGAGCAACTGGAAGACCTCTGCTTCGATGTCCTCCAGCCCGATGCCCGCACTTCAATCATGCGCCGGTTTCTTAAGCTACGGGCTGAGAAAGGCGATATGATTCCGACCATCACGGCGGAGATTAAAGAGATCCTGCTCAACTCAGGCATCATCGCCGAGGTGATCGGGAGGGAAAAGAAACCCTACTCGATCTGGCGCAAGATGGAGGAGAAACAGACCACCTTCTCCCAACTCTCGGATATCTACGCCTTTCGCTTGGTTTGTCGCAGCGAAGATGACTGCTACAGGACGCTGGGCGTGATCCACCGCCATTGGCGAGCGGTGCCAGGGCGTTTCAAGGACTATGTTTCAAGCCCCAAGGCAAACGGCTACCGCTCAATTCACACCACCGTCTATGGAACCCGGAAGGGCGAGACGACAGGGATGCGGATCGAGATGCAAATCCGCACCGCAAGTATGCATGCGGTAGCTGAGACGGGTGTCGCTGCGCACTGGGCCTACAAAGATGGCGCAAGAGTGGAAAACCCTTTTGCTGTCGACCCCTACCTTTGGCTGCGCGCACTGGTCGAACGACTTGAAAAGGGCGACGAGCCGGAAGACTTTCTTGAACATGTGAAGCTGGACATGTTCACCGACCAGGTTTTCTGCTTCACGCCAAAGGGCGATGTGATCGGATTACCGCGAGGTGCAACACCTATCGATTTTGCCTACGCAATCCACACCCGCGTCGGGGATCGCTGTGTTGCGGCCATCATTGACGGCCGCCGCGTTCCGCTCTGGACCCGGCTGCGCAACGGCCAACAAGTGGAAATCGTGCTTGCCGAAGGTCAGCGCCCTTCGCCCAGTTGGGAAGATATGGCAATCACCGGTCGCGCGAAATCCGCGATAAGGCGCAGCCTAAGAGATCGACTGAGGGCTGAACGGGTTACGCTAGGCCGAGACTTGGTCACCCAGAGCTTCGCTCGGATCGGAAAGGATGCCGGCGAAAAGACGCTCGCCACCGCCGCCAATCGCCTCAGCATCGCAACCACAGATGAGCTCCTGGTCATGCTGGCTGAGGGGCGCATCACCTCGCGTCAAATTACCGAGGCCGTCTACCCAACCCAGCAAAACACAATCTCTCAAGCCGACGCGACGGTGCCCGAGGTCAAAGTTCGTGGCATCAAACGGGGGGAGGCCATCCGGACATGCACGACCTGCTGGCCGATCCCTGGCGACCGGATCATTGGGCTGACCAGGCGTGGTCAGATTGTCATCCACGCCATTTCGTGCCCGCTTTTGGCAGAGTTCGAGGATGACTTAGAACGCTGGCATGATCTGACTTGGGATCCGGAAGCCAACAGAACTTCCAGCAATGTTGCGCGTATCGTGCTGACGCTTGCCAATCAGCCTGGTGCACTCGGAGCAGTTTGCACCCTTGTCGGGGAAGCGCAGGCAAATATCGACAATATTGTCATCACAAACCGCAAACCCGACTTCTTCGCCATGGCAATAGAGCTGGAAGTTAGGGATGTGAAACATTTAAGCGATATCATCACATCGCTCCGCGCGCAGGACTTTGTGAACATGGTTGAGCGTGAAATCACGGCGCCTGAAGACAACTTTGACGATATGACTAGCACCCAACCGCGACTACCGCTAGGAACCCAGCCGGTGCGGCGCCACTAAGCCTGGCGGTTGAAGTCGATGATATGAGAGACCAAAGACAAAGATGATTCTGAAACGCCGCGAGAAACCTGGCTTCTTGTCCCGAGTGCGGGAATTCGTGGCTCCACGCAAAGGCTTCACAAGGGGAATGAACTACATAGGCAAGCGAATGAAGCGCTTGCCGGACAGCCCACACCGAATCGCGTTGGGATTTGCATGCGGCGCGTTTGCCTCTTTCTCCCCCTTTTTCGGATTTCACTTCTTTGTTGCAGCCGGTTTCGCCTGGTTGTTCCGGGGCAACGTCCTAGCATCGCTTTTCGGGACGATCGTAGGCAATCCGATCAGCTTTCCATTTATCTCAGCAGCATCCCTTTCTACCGGGCGCTGGATCCTTGGCGGCAATTCCAGCGATTCTGGCTTCGACGCGGTGATGGACGCTTTTTCCGAAGCGTTCAAATCTATGTGGGCGAACATGAAAAGCTGGTTTGGTTATGAAGAACCCATCGCCGATGGATTGCTGACATTCTTCTATGAGGTCTTCCTCCCTTACCTCATCGGCGGAATCCCGATGGGATTGCTGAGCGGTCTTGTCTTCTATTGGACGATTGGCCCAGTCGTGGCAGCTTATCAGAAACGTCGGCGTCGGAAGCTTGAAAAGGTTCAAGAGGCCCGCCGAGCAGCGCAAGATCGCGAATTGCAAGACTACATCATTCGCGATGGCAGGGAGGGCGACAATGCCTGAGACGTTTGAAAGGGTAATGCAACCACTTGGTAAGCTTCGCTTAGGCGTTAACATCGATCATGTTGCTACGATCCGAAATGCCCGAGGCGGAGCTGTGCCAGATCCAGTCCGCGCCGCTAGACTGTCCGAGCAAGCGGGTGCTGACGGGATCACCGCGCATCTACGCGAAGATCGCCGCCATATCACCGATGAGGATATAGAGCGTCTTATGGAGGCTCTGACCTTGCCGCTCAACTTTGAGATGGCCGCAACCGATGAGATGCAGGCCATAGCCCTGCGCCACAAACCCCATGCCGTTTGTATTGTTCCAGAACGGCGTGAGGAACGCACGACCGAAGGGGGGCTGGAAGTCGCCCGCGAGGAAAACCGCCTCGCCCATTTCATTGCACCCCTGCGCGATGCGGGCTGCCGCGTCTCGATCTTCATTGCCGCAGACCGACGCCAGATCGAGGCGGCCGCCCGGATCGGCGCTCCGGTGATCGAGCTCCACACCGGCGCCTATTGCGATGCCCATGCCGAAGGTCGTTTTGACGACCGTGACGCCGAGTTGGAGCGTCTGCGTGATATGTCTTCCTTTGGGCACTCGTTGGGATTGGAAGTCCACGCGGGCCACGGCCTGACCTATGACACAGTCGCTCCGGTCGCCGAGTTCCCCGAGGTAATGGAACTCAATATCGGCCATTTCCTTGTGGGCGAGGCGATCTTCTCAGGGCTCGACAGCGCCATCCGCCGGATGCGAGCGCTGATGGACAAGGCCCGCGAAGACGCATTCGGTAAAGGCGTCGCCTGAGGCGCCTGCGTCAACGCTCCTCCTTTGTAACATCTGTTACAGAGGAGACTTGCACCCCTCGCTAGTGTTCGACTTGTGGTGTCTCGGTATCCTGCCGGAACCAAGCGAACGGAGGGGAAACTATGAGCAAGAAGAGCCAGGACAGCTCAACTGAGATTGCGGACAATCAACTGGATCAGGTCTCAGGCGGCATCGGGGCACTTGACGCCCTGCCTGTCATCAACAGTCTCAACAGCTCTCCCCCACCCAGTACCGCGAACAAGGTCTCGACTGAAAGCGATCTGAAAAGCTCAGAGTCAACGGGCTTTGCAAAGACCGAAACCCGTTAATCGGCACAGGTGATCTGCGACCCGAAGCTCGCAGATCAAAGCTGCCGC
Organism: Pseudomonadota bacterium; assembly: GCA_039185285.1. Taxonomy (GTDB): domain Bacteria; phylum Pseudomonadota; class Alphaproteobacteria; order Rhodobacterales; family Rhodobacteraceae; genus Thermohalobaculum. Next base: position 19,280 of record JBCDAQ010000022.1, on the reverse strand, counting down.
GGGCAGGGATATGCACAAAGCTGCCAAAATGGTAGAATCAGACTAAGCGAAGCAAAGAAGGCGACTAAGATGAGCGACAAGTCCAAAGAAACCCCGCTTGAACTCGAAGATGACGCACTGGATGACGCGGCAGGAGGATTTGGCCGGATGGCAGCCACCCGGTTCACCGGGGCCATGGCCTCAGCAGCCTCCGTGGCGGCGGCGTTCGGAAGCGTTGACGCCGTCGCTCAAGCTGTGGGGACCAGCGCAACAGGCGTAAGTGCGACCGGCTCGAACGCTGGCACAACACAAGCGACCGGCGCGAGCGCTGGCGGAACTGCTGCGGGCGGCGTGCAGGCGGGTCCAGGGGCAGCATCCGCTAGTGCCACCGCAGCTCCCAAGCCTTGATCCGGCGTTGAACCACTACCCCGCCCGGCCTAGGGTCAGGGCGGGAGGCGGTTCATGAGAAACAGAATTCGTGGAAGTCTGACGAACAATGCGCGGTTCTTCCGCCGGCTGTTTCAGGTCGTGAGGGCCGCATGAGCGACCTCACCTATCTCATCGCCCCATCCCTCGCCTTCCTGATCGCTGCTGGCTCTCCGGGCCCGGCAACACTGGCTGTGGCGGGGACATCCATGCTCCGTGGACGCCGCGCCGGACTGGCGCTTTCGCTTGGCCTGACCCTCGGCCTCGCGTTCTGGGGTGCGATCGCTGCAGCCGGTTTTGGCGCGGTGCTGCTCCACTGGGCGCCGGGGATGCTGGCTCTTAGGCTGCTCGGAGGGGCCTACCTCCTCTATCTCGCTTGGCAGTCCGCCAAGTCGGCCTTGAATGAGGACAGGCTCGAAATGCCCACCGCTACTCAGTCGAGCTCGACCCGGATGTTCGCCCGCGGTTTACTCCTGAACCTCACCAATCCCAAGGCGCTGCTCGCCTGGGCCGCCGTCATTGCCCTCGGCGTCCGCCCGGGTGCAGATCCATCCGAGATTCCCGTGATCGTCGCCGTCTGCACTCTCATCGGCCTGTTCCTCTACCTCGCCTATGCCGTGATCTTCTCGACCGAACGCGTGATGTCTGGCTATCGCCGCGCGCGCCGCTGGATCGAAGCGGTCTTTGCCCTCCTCTTTGGCGCCGCAGGGCTGAAACTCATTCTCGACCGGGCAAACACGGCATAACGCGCGCCCATTTGGGTTGACAGCATCGCCCCCTTGGCCATCTGTTCCCGCAAGCCAAAGGGAGCGGAAAGCCAGATGATCGTCGGCATCGGTTCGGATCTAGCAGACATTCGGCGGATCGAGCGCACGCTCGAACGCTTTGGCGATCGCTTTGTTCAACGGGTGTTCACTGAGATCGAGCAAGCCAAGTCTGATAAACGCCGGGAGCGCGCAGCCTCCTACGCCAAACGTTGGGCGGCAAAAGAGGCATGCTCAAAGGCCCTCGGCACAGGTTTGCGAATGGGTGTGGCATGGCGTGAAATGGGTGTGGTAAATCTCCCCTCAGGCCAGCCGACAATGGTTCTGACCGGAGGGGCGGAGGAACGTCTCAACGGGCTGATCCCCCCCGGCATGTTTCCCAGGATCCATCTGACAATCACCGATGACCATCCGTATGCACAGGCCTTCGTCGTCGTAGAGGCCGTCGACGAAGACACACCTTACCTCCGAGCACCCGTGTAAGGCTTGATCGAAAGAGGAGCCACCGTCATCCTTGCGTTGGGAATTCCCAAGGTTTGACGCACATGATTGATGACCTGAACAATTTATGGAACTCCTTTGAGGGGTCACTGTTCTGGCAAGCCGTCGTCGGTGTTTTTGGCATTGTCGGCTTTTTACTCTCCTCCAAAATGTGTCGGGAGTGGTTGGAAGAGACGTTCGAAGAAGAAGAGTACCGAACCCTCTACTCCAAGATTGTCGGCCAGGTCTTGGATAGGATCGATCGATGGTTGCAACCGAGCCCACCGGACGCTGAAAGCGAAGCAGATCGTATCAGGATCGGTCAGCACCCCTTTGCATGGACAATGCTTGAAAGAGTCTTGGTATTGGCAGCTGTCTACCCAGTCGCACTTGCAATCGCTCAATGGACAGCTGGTGGAAGTGGAACCGTGGGTGACATTCAAGTTCTACCAGATCCAGCAACATGGTCGGATCGACTGCTAACGTTATTGGGGCTCGTTCTCTTCTTTGCGGCCCGTAAAAGGCAAGCATCCCTGATCGGCTCACTCCTGCAAATTATTGCTCTAACGATTGCTTTTGTCGTGAGCGGTTTGTTGGTTTTGGCAGGGGCACTCGCGGGCTTGGTTGCAAGCCTGTCGATGACTTACTACGGCCGTTGGCGCGACAATTACGCGAGTGCGGCATACCACTACAACTACGGTCGCCCGTCATGGTGGTCATTCTATCTCGCGATGTTCCTCTTTTTTGCGGCTATAGCGAGCCTGATATGGCTGTCCATCGCAGGCAGCTTCTTTCAGGCACTGGTTCTGGTTTTCGCATTTTCGGTCGGTTTCGGCTTTGCAGGAGCTGGCGCTGGATTGATCATACTGCGTGGCAACCTCGCGATCTTATTGATCGTCATCGGAGCCTGCATTTTTGCTGATCCATGGTCCGGAATCGTGGCTGCCGTGATCGCTTTGTCACTCTACATTTTGTTTGCATATCTTTTGCCGCGACGCAGTCACGGTGGCAGTCTCGTTGTCTCGATGCTTATCGCTGTCTCGATCATAGTCGGAACGCTGAGTTTTGGAGACTTCTCATCAGATCGTGCGAGCGCGATCTTCTTTCTGGGCGTGTTGCCCCTTGTGAACACCTTTTTCGATTACTTGTCGCTCGGACTGACCCGCTTCTTGTTGCGTAAGGGTGTCGACAACAATCAGTATGCCTTGCTGTGCGGGCTCGCGGATCTTTTTGCTGCCACGTTCATCTTCTTACTACTCGGGGCAAGCATGATTGCCGTCGTTCATGGTTTAAACATGATCTCGGCAATCCCACATTTGGACCTTGATCAGCTTTTCGTGGATATGAGTGCAGAGGGTGGCTGGCGAGACTATTTTTGGCTCTATGCGGTTATCTTCTCAACAATGCTTCCAACCTTCATTCACCTCTCGATTGCAAGCCTCAGTGCGATCACGTTGATCCCTTTGCGACCCCGCGTTTGGGTGGCTAAGATGATGAAGCGCGTGCCGGAGAAGGATCCTGGCGCAATCCTCTTCACTCAGATCCTTCTTACGATCATGGCAGTCTGGACGTTAGGAGTCCCTCTTCTGATAATCGGTGGCACTTTTTGGCTGTTAGTTCTGTTTCATGCCGATATGGGGAGGTTTTATCTCGATCTATTCGCATGCTGGGCAGCAGAGATCGGCGCAGCAGACACCTCATGCAGATGGCCGATGGAGCTGCTACAGTGAACGCATCGCTTATTCCGCCTTCTGGGCTAAGGACGAAACGCGAAGCTCCTTTCGTTCGTCTATACCCGGTTAAAGCACAGGGATCGTTCTCTTCTCTGACACTCACTTAACTAGGCAATTGGAGGTCGACATGCGGTTCTTCTTAGCGATCATTTTGGTTTTCGTGCCGGCAGTCTCATCAGCTGAGTCGATAAAGCACCAGGGCATCGATAGATGGTATCATCTGTTCGAGGCTGGCCTCTCCGCAGGCGAGTCAGCTCCGCTGGTGGTAAACCTTCACGGATATCGTCCTGAAGATTCCGCGATTGCTGCACGGAGCGATCCAAAGCGATCGAGCTGGCCCCAAATGGAACGTTTGGCGCGTATTCAAGGCTTTCGGATTCTCCATCCGCTGGCCTGGAAAGGACGTTGGAGCCTTTTTGACGGAATCAAAAACGCCGCCTTGGAAGATGGAACGCCAATCGACGATGTTGGTTTTGTTCACAAGCTCGTCAGCCAATTGATCAATCAGGGCCTGGCCGACTCTAACCAAGTCTATCTGACAGGTCTTTCCGATGGCGGAATCATGACCTTCCGCCTTCTCTGCAACAAGTACAGCCCCTTCGCCGCTGGTGCGCCCGTAATCGGCTTTATGCGGGAGAGCCACTTGCAAGACTGCCGTGAAGACCGCCCTCCGCCAATCCTTGTGATTGCCGGCACGCTTGATCGGATCTTGCCATATGATGGTTGGCTCTACACCAACGGGCGGTACCTATCGATCCCGGAGACAACTGAATTTTGGCGCAAACGCTATGACTGCAGGGGTCAGAAATGGGAACTTCTCGACGATCTCGTCGAGGATGACCAAAGCCGCGTAATGCGTATCGACTGGAACGGCTGCGCAAGGGAAGGTGCCGTTCGCCTTTACCGCGTCGAGGGAGGCGGGCATCAAGCACCGAGCTTCAGCCCACCAACCTCAGAGTGGGCCAAGACCAAAGCCGGGCCGCGCAACCGCGATATCGAAAGCGCCGATCATATCTGGTCGTTCTTCCAAGAGTTTCCGCGCATCGAATAAGCGCAGCCGCCTTTCTTGACTTCCTGGCTCACGACCGTCACATGACGCGGACGACTTAGAGCGAGGAAGAGACCGCCGCATGGCTCAAGCGAAAGCGAAGAAGAAAGAGGGCTTCTGGGAAACGATCAAGACGATCTTCTGGGCCCTGGTTATCGCTGCGGCCTTCCGCACGATCCTGTTTCAACCTTTCTCAATCCCGTCAGGCTCGATGAAGCCGACGTTGTTGGTGGGAGACTATCTCTTTGTTTCGAAGTTTGCCTACGGCTACTCACGCTACTCGCTACCGTTTTCACCGGATGTGATGGACGGGCGGATCTGGTCGATACAGCCAGAACGTGGAGATGTGGTCGTCTTTAAACACCCAAAGAAGGATACCTGCAGCCAAGGACCGTTGGAGACGGTAGCTAACATCGCCCGCGGCCTTGCCGGTCAGTACGTGCGCGGCGCTGATGATTGCGCCGACTATGTCAAACGGGTAGTTGGATTACCCGGCGATACTATTCAGGTGATTGGTAGCCGCCTCTACATCAACGGGACAGCGTTGCCTATTGAGAGGATTGAGGACTTCATCGAACCTCGCATCCCGCTCGGAAATCCGCCTCGACCACCACAGTGCAAACGACCGCTGCCAGCTGTCGGTGGTGACTGTGTCAAAGAACAGTATATCGAGACCCTTCCAGAGGGCACATCGCACAAAGTTCTGAATATCATCGGCACGATGGGCGATGACTCGAGCCCTGGTCGAGGGCCAGACAACACTCAGGTTTACACGGTGCCTGATGGGCATTTTTTCTTCATGGGTGACAACCGAGACAACTCGCTCGACAGCCGAGCGGATGTAGGCTTTGTGCCCTTTGAAAACCTTATCGGGCGTGCCGATTTAATCGCCTTTTCTTGGGGCAGCGCGATCTGGGAAGTTTGGGACTGGCGCGCCGACCGCTTCTTTAAGTGGATTGATTGAGGGAGGTCTCGACCTGAAAATGCGTCGCGACATTCATACCTCGGTCGAGGCGATGGCCCGGAAACTGGAGCACTCCTTCCAGAACACCGATTTATTGGCTGAAGCATTGACCCACCCTTCTGCATCCTCGGTTGCACGACCCGATAATCAGCGGCTGGAATTCCTTGGAGATAGGGTCCTAGGATTGGTAATCGCCGAGGCTTTGGTCGAAACCTTTAGCGATGAGACCGAAGGTAGTCTCGCGCCACGGCTGAATGCACTCGTCCGGAGAGAAACGCTCGCCGAAGTTGCCACAGAGATCGAGTTGGGTGAGCATTTGCACTTGGGGCGCTCAGAGAATACTTCGGGCGGACGCCGCAAGGCCGCGATCCTGGCCGACGCGATGGAGGCGGCGATCGCGGCACTGTATCTCGACGGAGGGCTGGAGGAGGCTCGGCGCTTTATCCTTAAGTACTGGCGAGACCGCTTGCGGGCCCCTGCAGAGGCCCCGACCGACGCGAAAACGAAACTGCAGGAGTGGGCTCAAGGCAACCAGATGCCTCCACCAAGATACGAGATCAAGCATCGAGACGGCCCGGACCATGCTCCTATTTTTACCGTGGAAGCCCGGATCGAGACCGGTGAGGTGTCAGAAGGCAGGGCAACATCGCGTAAGCAGGCGGAACAGATCGCGGCAGCAGCGATCTTAAACCAAATAGGGCTTTCAGGATGACCCGCTGCGGATTTGTCGCTCTGATCGGGGAGCCGAATGCAGGCAAGTCTACCCTGCTCAATGCGATGGTTGGGGCCAAGGTTTCGATCGTCACGCATAAAGTGCAAACCACGCGCACAAGGATCCGAGGTGTCGCGATACACGACGCGACGCAGATTGTGTTTGTCGACACGCCGGGCCTCTTCCGTCCACGGCGTCGGTTAGATCGCGCAATGGTGGCGTCGGCCTGGGCGGGAGCAGGCGATGCGGATCTTGTCGTCCTTTTGGTCGAAGCGCATCGCGGGATAACCGACGGCGTCGATGACATCCTGAAGAACCTCGGAGAGCAGCTCCCGTCAAAGTCCCGCGTCGCGCTCGCTATCAACAAGATCGACCGCGTGCAGCGAGACAAACTTCTCATTCTCAGCGCCGAGTTGAACGAGCGTCGCGAGTTCGCCGCGACCTTCATGATCTCGGCGGAAAAGGGCTATGGGGTTGACGATCTTAAGAACTGGCTGGCAGGCGAGCTCCCCGAGGGGCCGTGGCACTATCCAGAGGATGAGATATCAGACCTGCCAACCCGCCTTCTCGCAGCGGAGATAACGCGCGAAAAGCTGACGCTAAGGCTGCATCAGGAACTGCCCTACCAGCTGACAGTAGAAACCGAGGCGTGGGAGGAGATGAAAAACGGCGACGCAAGGATCGAGCAAATCATCTATGTCACACGCGATGGGCATAAGGGGATCGTCCTTGGCCGAAAGGGGGAAACCATCAAAGCCGTTGGCGCGGAAGCGCGTAAGGATATCTCTGATCTGATTGGGCGCAAGGCGCACCTGTTCCTCACCGTCAAAGCCAGGCCAAACTGGCAAGATGAACGGGAGCGCTACGAACAGATGGGCCTCGATTTCAGCCATGAGTGAGGCGCGCCTCTCGGCCGATCTTTGGGTTATGGCTTACCTCGCACGCCTGAATGCTGAAGGGATCTTTGCTCATGTCGCCAAACGCGGAGATCCACATGCGGGCTCGGTCGCAGTGAAATGCGCGACAATGGACGGACAAGCGCAAGTCTTTACGCGTGCCTATAACGCAGAAGGTACCCGCATATGGGATCTCGCCCATAACGGGGCGGAGAGTGAAGCTGAGGACTTTCTCGCACGTCAACGCAAGTTTGATCCTGATCTTTGGATCATAGAAGTAGAGGATCCTCGGGGGCGGCATCTTTTGGATCAACCAGGCCTGGAATGATCAGCTGGCGGGATGAAGGAGTGTTACTCAGTCTCCGCAAACATGGCGAGAGCGCTGCAATCATCGATGTCTTTACCGCAGAGCACGGTCGTCACGGTGGCCTGGTCCGGGGTGGTGCGTCCTCGAAGATGGCGCCGATCCTGCAGCCAGGCGCGCAGCTGAGCGTCGAGTGGCAAGCCAGACTTGCCGATCATCTCGGGACATTTAAGGTAGAGCCTGTCCGCTCCCGCACCGGGCTGATGTTAGATCGCCAAAGGCTCGCGGCTTTTAACTCCATCGCCGCCCTGATCCTGGCGTTCCTCCCAGAGCGAGAGGCGGATTCCGCACTCTACGAATTGACCATCGGGCTGGTCGATGCGCTGGCCGATGAAGCTGAAGATTGGGTAGAAACCTACGTTGTCTGGGAGTTGGGCCTTCTGAGCACGCTTGGTTTTCGTTTGGATCTTTCACGCTGCGCCGATAGCGGGAGCACCGAGGAGTTGATCTATGTCTCTCCGAAGTCTGGGAGGGCGGTTTGCCGAAACTCGGGAAGTGGATGGGAAGACCGGTTGCTCCCTCTTCCTGGTTTTCTGAAGGGTCTTCCGGTGACGCCCGGAGACGTAGCCAACGGGCTTCGATTGACAGGCTACTTCCTCGAGAACTGGGCATTGCCACCAACCTCACTCAAGCAACTTCCTGATGCGAGGACACGCGCGGTCCAGCTTCTCACGCGTTGATGCGACAACATTGACCCAGATGCCGTTCCATGTGAAGGAACCGCAACTTGCAAACACGCCGCTTTTCAATACCTACTTGGGATGACGCATCGCAGGAGACGACCATGAGCAAGCCGCCTCTCACTCTCTATCTTGCAGGCCCCCGCGGGTTCTGCGCGGGCGTTGTCCGCGCAATTGAAATCGTGGAGATGGCGATCGAGAAATGGGGCGCTCCCGTCTATGTCCGCCATGAGATTGTGCATAACAAACACGTGGTCGACGACCTCGCGCAGAAGGGCGCCATTTTTGTTGAAGAGCTTGAAGAATGCCCGGATGACCGACCGGTGATTTTCTCGGCGCATGGGGTACCAAAATCCGTCCCCGCCGAGGCGGAACGCCGCGAGATGCTCTATGTTGATGCGACCTGTCCCCTAGTTTCAAAGGTCCATATCGAGGCTGAACGCCACTCGCAGAAGGGCCTTCAGATCATTATGATCGGTCATGCAGGACACCCAGAAACCGTGGGTACGATGGGTCAGCTACCACCCGGTGAAGTCCTGTTGGTTGAAACGGTTGACGATGTTGAATCGGTCAACCCAAGAGATGCGACGAAGCTCGCCTATATCACTCAGACCACGCTCTCCGTTGACGATACGAAAGATGTCGTTGAAGCACTGATTGCTCGCTTCCCTCAGATCGTAGGGCCGCACAAAGAAGACATCTGCTACGCGACTACAAACCGGCAAGAGGCGGTAAAAGCGATGGCGCCTAAAATCGAGGCGCTCCTGGTTGTTGGCGCACCGAACTCTTCGAACTCGCGCAGATTGGTCGAAGTTGGCTCCGCCGCCGGATGCGGCTATTCCATGTTGGTGCAGACAGCGCAGGACATCGACTGGCGCGCGATCGAAGGTGTCCGCTCCGTCGGGCTAAGCGCCGGAGCCTCGGCACCCGAAGTTTTGATCGACGGCGTCGTTTCAGCCTTTAAAGATCGCTATGATATTACGATCGAAAGGGTCATCACCGCCGAGGAAAACGTTTCGTTCAAAGTCCCTCGTGTCCTGCGGACCGCGGTCTGATGGACCCTGAAACGCTCGACTTCTACTCGCTCAAAGCTGCCGATTATGCCGAGTTTGTAGGAGACGCCGCTCACTCTCCTGAACTTGCGAAGTTCATTGATGGGCTCAGCTCAGATGCAGAAACACTCGACTTTGGGTGTGGTCATGGCTGGGCGGCGGCAGCGCTGCGCGACGCTGGTCACCAGATCACTGCAGTTGACGGCTCAGCCGGTCTCGCCGCTGAGGCCAAGGATCGCTATGGGGTCGATGTGAAAGTCATGAGCTTTGATGCTTTCAACGAAAGGTCCGCTTACGACGGCTTGTGGGTCTCGTTCTCGCTGCTTCATGATACCCGAGAGGCCATGCCCAAGCATCTCGCCCGTCTCCGCCGGGCTGCACGCCCCAACGCTCTGCTTTATCTGGGCCTGAAGGAGGGCGAGGGAGAGGCGAGGGACAGCCATGGTCGCCTCTACACTTATTTCGCAGAACCCGAGATACGTTTGGCTCTTTCGAACAATGGATGGGGTCAAATCGATCTAGAGCGAACCGTCTTGATGGGCATGGCTGGCGCCGAGGAACCGTGCCTCCACGTCTTTGCCCGCGCACAGTAATGGACCTTTTTGCATACACGGATGGCGGTTGCTCGGGCAATCCCGGCCCTGGCGGTTGGGGTGTTGTTCTTGAGGCCGTCAAAGACGGTCAGGTTCTAAAGTCTCGCGAGCTCTCGGGCGGGGAGGCGGAGACAACCAATAACCGGATGGAACTGACTGCTGCGATTATGGCACTTGAAAGCCTTGAGCGCGCCTCGCGAATTACGGTGGTCACCGACAGCACCTATGTAAAGAACGGCATCACGCAGTGGATTCACGCTTGGAAGCGGAACGGTTGGAAAACTTCAGATAAAAAACCCGTAAAGAATGCCGATCTTTGGCAGCAATTGGATGTTGCTCAAGTCCGACACGATGTGCTCTGGGACTGGGTCAAGGGACATGCAGGACATGAGCAGAATGAGCGAGCGGATCAACTTGCCAGCGCCGAGATAAAAGCACTCAAAGAAGCCATTGCAGAACGGCACATAGATTGATTTAGCCGCCCATCCGGGCAAAACTGCTCACGTCGGCCCCGTAGCTCAGCAGGATAGAGCGACCGCCTCCTAAGCGGTAGGTCACAGGTTCGAATCCTGTCGGGGTCGCCATATTCCTTCTTGAACTCACATATTTCAATATCTTAGCCTCCATTTGTGGAACGTGGGTTGGCTGCCGTTCCAGTTTTCGTTCTCTGTTCTCCCCCATCGAGAACCCGTCGGCGGTTTGCCATGCGAGTATAACGGGTGACCTCAGACAGGCTCGTGTCGCCAATCCATGCTTGAATCTGGTGCTCCGTCGCTCCGATCTCAGCGAGCCGCGCGGCGCGCGCTTTGCGAAGCCCATGCGCTGTACAATGATCTGCAAGCCCCGCTTGTTTACAGGCCACTTTGAACCATGCGGAGAAACTCTTGGCACTTCGAGGAACGCCGTCATGGCGCGCGATGAACGCCATACGCGCTGGCATTTCTTGAATGCAGTCAAGCAAGTCCTGGCGGTCTCCCTCCATATCTGCGGCCCAACTCGCGAGCCCATCTTCGAGGGGAAGCTCAACCACGAAGTTGTTCTTCTTCGCAGTGAACCTGATCCAACCAGATTGCGTGACGCTTTGTTTCCCAAGTGAAACCGCATCGCTCACACGACATGCTGTCCAAAAGATTAGCTCGAACGCAAGCCGGTACTCGCTGCCAACGGGATGTGTCGCACGAAAACGCGCGACCTCTGCAAGCGTCCACGTATGATGCCCACCTTTTGGCGCCCGTGGTCGCGAGATCCCAAGGCTTGAATCTTCGGTGATCCAGCCAATCTCGATGGCGTGTTTCATCAGGGACCGCCAGACTTTGAGTCTATTCGTCGCGACATGCGGCGAGAAGAGCTCTAGGTCCATCCGGATGTGCTGCCTGCGATATCCGGTGACCGGTAAGCTGCGCGCTTTACCTCCGGCAGTTTCCATAAACCGACTGCAGATCCGTCGATGATTGTCCTGTGTTCCTTTCGCAAGATCCCGATACCGACGGCTCCTCATGTAGCTTACAACTAAGGCGCCAAGCGTTCCTGATTTGTCGAGGGCGCGTCTCTTAGGGGTGCTCCCCTCGGCGGCACACCAAGCGGCGAGAAAGTCTGAGTGGTTCTCGGGCAGATTTGGAAGGCGGGTCATGGTCTTTCGGTGATAGATCCGCTTAGATCCATCGGCGTTCTGCCGGATTATCACGCCCCTGAGGCGTACACCGCGTCGCATTCGTCGACCTCCGTTCTGATGTCATCATTCTCATAAGGAAGCTCGTCCCGATAGGCTTCGAGATCTCGAACATCATAGAGCTTACGATGGCCAAGCTTTCGTCGCTGGATGCCGAGGCTGCGGAGTGTTGTGGTCCCTACGCCCAACCATACGGCTGCGTCGGTTTCCGAGAGAAGACCCCTTACTACACCGCTCAAACTTCCCTGTCGGCTCATCAGTCCTCGCCAAGAATCGATGCTTCATCCTCGAGAGCATGGACGATTCTGGCTCTGTAGGATCTAACGTTAAAGGCAATGCGCATTACTTCATTGTCGAAGCCAGTGACCGTTTGCCCGGCATCAAAGTACTGAGCTGTCGCTCCTCTGAGACCGTTCAGATCGCAAAGGAAGGTTACCCATTCAATGTCTTTGCCGAAGAAATGCTCCCGAACCTCACAAGTGATTTCACCGGCCTTGCTTTCGTTGAAACCGCTGCCCAACAAGACGCGGAAGAGTTGTAGCGCTACAACATCATCAATCTCGAAGACCCGGGCAGCACCCGGCCGGGTTGGTGGTGCACACTTGAAGTGACCGTGGTGAATGGCCTCGTTGAGCCGCTTTGGTTCGATACCAGCGATTCGGCAGGCAAGCTTTGTACGCGCTCGAAGGGCCATGATTCTCATCCTCTCGAATTAATCGACAGGATAGCCAGCCTATCGAAGATTTCGATAGGATCTTTTTGCCGCCGTGCAACTGCTCCCGAGCGTGGGATGTCAATCACGCCCAAAAGGGCGGATTCCGGACCTCTGCTGCGGTCGCAAACCAGCCGGGCTGCAGGAGTTGAAGCCGACATTCAGTTCGCGTGAGTTCCGGGATCAGTACTGCATCGCCGCATGACGACTACGTGCCCGACGCGGCCATTGCTTTAGTGTGCTGCGCGCCCGCAGCATCGATATTGCCGCAGGTGCTTGGTCAAAGACTCCGCGCGGCGGCGGGCATCGCTACCATCCGTTCATAGTGCAGCGCGGTTTTCGAAGGAAATTCACAGGTTGCGAGAGGCCATCCCAATATTTTGGAGAATGGCGTTGTTGGAAACACGAGCTTGCTTATAAATGTGGCAGAACACTTGAGGCCAAATCGTTATGATTCAGTACTTTGATCTGAGCGACGATAAGTTCGAGAAAGTTGTAGTCGCCATCGGTCAGAGACTGTTTGGACCAGGTTTGATGGGTTTCGCTCGCGGCAAGGACGGTGGGCGCGACGCTAAGTTCAAAGGAACCGCTCAATGCTACCCATCGGCGGCGGCTCCCTGGACTGGCTGCACGATCATTCAGGCCAAACACACAAATGGTATCAACGCATCATTCAGTGATCCATCGGTGTGCAATCCTGACAAGCTTACCGGGCTAATCTGCGACGAAATCCCGAAGATCAAGGCGCTTTATGAAAGCGAAGAAGCACAAAACTACCTTCTGATTTCCAACCGAAAACTCCCCGGCATTGCCGAGCAAAGGCTCACCAAGTTGATCTCCGAAATGACCGGAATGCCTATCGGCAATGTTGCGCTTGCAGGAACTCAACAGTTGGACGACTGGCTGGAGTTGTTTCCCGATGCGAAGTCATCGATATCGATCAACCCCCTCCAAGCACCATTGATTGTCAGCCCCGATGACCTTGCTGACACAATTGAGGGGTTTCGGGAAGCTGTCTTGGTTGCAGCATCCGACGAAGACCGGAGCACGCCTACCCCGCGCACACCGCTTCAGGAGAAAAACCGTCTCAACAACATGACGCCTGACTTTGAAGCCGCGCTACGCAAGCGGTACTTTGAGCTCATGTTCGACATCAGAAAATTCTTGTCCGACCCAATCAACGAGAGCTTCAAGGCGTCCTATCAGGAGGCCGTCGATGAGTTTAACCTCAAGATCATTGCGAAGCGGTCAGACTATGAAACCTTCGATGACGTTTTTAACTACCTGCTCGATCTTTTGATCGGCCGATCTGGCATTCTGAGGTCGAACAAGCGGCTGACCCGCGCTATGCTCTACGATATGTATTGGAACTGTGACATCGGGAGGGACAAAGATGATCAGACCGTCTAAGCACGCCCACCCTGATCTCACGGTTGTCAGCGTTGCGACAGTGATCCTCGACCGGCTGAAGAAGAAACGAACCGAGACCTATGCAGACCTTCTCGCACTTGTTGAGAAGCACACCAAGAGTGCCAAGGCGCTCTTCCTGCCCGCCGTAAACCTCCTCTACATGCTCGGATTGATCCGCTACCTGCCGAAGGCAGACCGCTTCGAGTACACCTCGCAAACATGAGACTGCGCCGACTCTACAGCAACCTTGACCACTACTTCACTCCGATCCTCTTCAACGACGGTTTGAACGTGGTCCTAGCCGTAATACGACTGCCTGAAAATAGGTCCAAAAGCTCCCACAACCTTGGGAAATCGACGCTCGCTCGCGTGATCGATTTTTGTCTTTTGGGAAGCGTAGGCAAAGATCACTTCCTCAAGAAACGGGAAGATCTGTTTGGCGAGTTTGTCTTCTTTCTCGAAATCGAGCTGCTCGATGGTTCCTTCCTGACAATTCGGCGGGCAGCCCAGAATCCGTCAAAAGTCAGCTTTTTGCTTGCCCCAACGACACAACCAGACCTCACCAGTTTGCCCAACGATGATTGGTCCCATTTTGAGCTACCATTTGCCAAAGCAAAATCGCTTCTGGATGGCTATCTCGACCTCAGAGACATCGATCCCTGGAAATTCCGGAACGCCATCGGATACTTTTTGCGGTCACAGGCCGATTACGACGATGTCTTCAAACTTCAACGTCACGCCGGCGTCGACAGAGACTGGAAACCAATTCTCGCGCGGATTCTCGGGCTAGACGCTTCAATTTTCACTGAGCGCTATGAACTGAAGGCCGAAATTGAGGTTAAGGCGGCACTTCTGGCTAAGGCTCAGCAGGATGCAGATGGCAGCGAGTCGGACCCCGCAAAAGTCGATGCGTTGATTCAGTTGAGAGAGGCGGAAGTCTTTCGGATGCAAGCCGAACTGGATGAATTTGACTTTGAAGGCTTCGATGCCAACAAGACCACCGCTGTTGTCGATGACATTGACGCTCAAATTGCTGATCTAAACCGGTACCGCTATCGTTTGTCGCACTCGGTCTCCGAACTGGAACGCGGTCTGGTTGCCGATAAGATCGCTTTCGATCCTCGAAAGGCCAAAACCCTCTTTGAAGAAGCTGGAGTCAATTTTCCGGACCAAGTGAAGACGGATTTCGAACAGCTGATCGCCTTCAACAAAGCCATCACTGAGGAACGAAGAGAATACCTGCGAGAGGAGCTTGCATCAGCAAGAGCAGAGATCGCACGCATCAACTCAGAGCTCACCGTGCTCAATGATAGACGGCGCCGAAGCCTCGAGTTCCTGCGCAGTGAGGACGTGTTCGATAAATACCGGACGTTATCTGCCGAAATCGCCAAGACGGCAGCTGAGGTAGAGCTTCTAAAGCGTCAGCACAATACGCTCTCTGACATCCAGGACAAACGTCGTGAACTGCGCGAAGCCAAGGCAAAATATGCCGAGTTGCAGGGCATTGCGGAGGAAGCGCTTGATCAGGCCAGCCGGACCCGGACCAGTCTGTTGTCGAAGGTCAGAGAGTATTTCAGCGGCCAGTTGAAAGATGTCCTGGGGCGCGACGCCATTCTTTCGGTGAGCCTCAACGGAGAAGGAAACCTGGAGTTCCGCACCGACTTTGTTGATCGTAACGAGTTATCAACAAGCGAAGCGGACGGAACATCCTTTAAGAAATTGCTCTGCGTCGCTTTCGATCTCGCGGCTGTTCGTGCTCATCTTGACGGTGCCTTCCCAAGGTTCGTTTTTCACGACGGGATTTTCGAACTGCTCGACCCACGACCAAAAGGCAATCTTTTGGCCTCTGTACATGCCTACGCCGACCTGGGAATTCAATCGATCATCACTGTGATGAATTTCGATTTGCCAACCGATGGTAGTGGTGGCTACGTCGGCCTGTCATAGCAGGACATCATCCTGCGTCTGCACGACGACGGCGACAAAGGACGACTATTTCATTTTCAGGGTTGGTAGCCCCCGCCTACCAAGGTTGCTTATCCTGGCATCCGTCAACTGAAGATCGAAGCACGTTGCAGGCATACATGCCGATTCCATTGCCCTTGGGCCGATAAGCGTTAACCCAAAAGGCCGGGTTCAACGGACGGGCACCTCATAGGCGATCAGGTTTTGTTTGATGCTTTGTTCGCGGATCTATGCGAGCAATTCCGCATCTTCGGTTTCTGAGGTGGCGACTTTTCAAACGTTCTTCGGACTGACTGCCAATTGCGTTAGGGGACCATTCGAATTTCGGCGACGTCTGGTGCTGGGGGCACGGGTGTTGAATTTGCAGTCTTGGATTTTCGGATGGTTTTGGGTTTTGCCGCTGTCTTGGTAGATGACTTCTTGATCTGGGCTATGGTTTTGGTCCTTTGGCAATCCCCGGACCCGGGAAGAAAATCTCTCTTTCCATCCAAGCTCGGTTACCCCGGGCTTACTTTTTCTCTCACTCCTTTGAGTTTTTTGACTGAGTGCCGCTTTCTGAGTCCATTGCTTGAACTGCATCCGAAGAAGCAAATGTATAGCGCCTTGCTATTGGTGCTGTGAGCTTCAACTTTTCATATAAATCCAAATAGCCTGATCTCGGGATCCCTTCATTAGCCACGGCCAGACGCAATGGTTTCCATATCAATTCTGAGAACTCTGACGGAAGGCGGAGTGGAGGTTCCCTCTCAAGTTCATCCGAGCTTTCCACATTGTAGTACTCCGAAAAATCATCACTTGATTCAATTAAATCGAAATGATGAACGGCGGCATCGGGATTACCCGTTGCAAGCGCCAATTGCGCAATAAGAGCTCTGCAAGCAAATTGGTCGTTGTCATGGTCGATAAATGGCGATCCATCCTTCTTATCAACTGATTTCATTAATCCGTAGACATTTACAAACCTAAGTAGTTTTCTTGGCGATCGCCCTGCGAACGGAGCAAATTCTGCAAGAATTGTTTTCTCGAAATCGGTGATGTTGACCGGGCGGGTCAAAACTTCCGAGTCGTCCTCGTTTTTTTCTACCTCCACTGGATCATCAGCCTGATCCTCGGCCAGATCGGCGTCCAAGGTTTCGTCGTCAAGCTCTGGTTGTGCAGAGGCGGGTGGTTCTGTCACACGCTCTGAAGATGGTTCATTCGAGGGAACCTGCTCTACCTCGACGACAGTTCGCTCGTTATCAGTATCGACGATACTACCGTCTACACCCTGCGTTTCTTTGGGTGTTTGCTCAGGTATGATGTCTGTGACGAATTCCGAAGCAATCGGGCCTTCCATTCGTCTTGTCCAATAGGGAATCTGAAAAATCTTCTCCAGATAATCCTTGGGATTTACACCACTTGTGCCATCCACCAGTTTTCCGAGCTCTTCCTTGAGCGACGTTTCCATCCACCTCGTGTCAACACCAACGACGACGACGAACAGTGGAAACGTGAGGAACAAATGAAGGGCCTGGAGAACATCGTACACTTTGTTTGGCGGACAACGATCCAGATCGTCGATATAGAGCACAATCCTATCAAAGGTCGTTCCTAGCTTAATACCTTTCTTATTTGTCTCATCGATTTTTGCGAGCGCTTCACGAACGGGTTCATAGGCATCATCTTTAAGTACGTATCGCGATTTTATTGCATCAATTTGTGCGGCAACATGATCCTGATGCAGTTCCAAAAGTTTCTCTTCATTCTTTTCAGTTTTAGAGTGTTCAACCAAGGCAGACAATTGCTCAAAGTCTCGACGGATCGTGTCTATGATCCCGAGATGTTTGGAGTAGACGTCGCTCTCTGCGCGCTCACGAATAAACGCTGAGACACGACCCGCGCTGGTGTTTTCCATTAGTCGATTTTGTGCCTTCGTGACGGCTGCTTCAGACTGAACAATTATCGATTTCGCATCATCAATTCGTGTTTCAAGTTTGGCTATCGAGGGTTTTTTCGTCTTGTCGATTACGTCGAACTTCTCCTGCAATCGACGAAGTGCCGATACACCACTTTTTGCTCGTCCGGTTACCGCTCCCAACCACGCCGTCGCACTGGCTGCCATTCCCGCGATGGTCGTTATGGTTTCGTCGAGTTTGAAGGCAGATGGAAATCCGAAATATCGTTTCGTTTCAGCGAAATTGAAAAACCATCCAACAAAAAAAGGTCCCAGCAATACGACCACCGCCAAACAAGCCAAGTTGAGGGGTGAAGAGACCCGGGAGCGCAAAGACCTGAACAACAAATCCGCATCAGATGCTGTCTTCCGCGCTTCAGTAATTGCGTTTTGCAGGTTTCCCGCTTCGTCGCTGAGTCGTTGAAGGCCAAGGGTGTTCAGAGCACCGTTTAGTTGTTTGCTCGACAGCGTTGTATCCTTCAGCTCTCGGAGAACGCCCTGCCAGTAGATTTTGGTTTTCTCTTCGACCTTGGACAGGTTTTTCCTTGCACTCTCGAGAGCCTTCACATTTTCCGCCAAGGCTTCGATTGCCTTCAATCGTTCCTCCTGGGCGGTCGTCAGACTGTCAAACAAAGCGTCTATTTCATCACCTTGCTTGGAGCCGCCATTTTCGTCGCGAAGCCACGCGTCAAGGTCCTTGAAAATCACATCAACTAGGCTCGCCCAAACATTGGATTCCATATAGTGCCAGGCATTGAATGGAATACGTACGATCTTATTATGGAATGAAGGCTCCGCTTGTTTTGGCTGACCATCGACGCCTCTCACCTTCTGCTTGACGAGCTGTTTGATCCATTTCTCGATTTGGTTCATGAAGAAGGTCTTGCCACTTCCCCATGGCCCAAACACACCGATGGCAAGCGGGGGTTCAAAATTCGTCGACGCGATCAGACGGGCAAAGGCCTTCGCCTCCTCCTCGACGTCAAGTAGGTCCTCTTCCCGATCGGCTGAGTCGTTTTGAGCGTTCGGAATTTGCCAGACTGGATACCCGGTTTCCGACTTATCGTTGTCTGTTATATCCGTAACGTCATCTGAGATTGCGGTAGGAATCTCGGGAGAAAATGTTGTCGCACTATCAGTGAGATCTTCTCTGTTCACCCATCTGAGAAACTGCCGCAGTTCTTCAGTGCGCGAATTTCGGACAGCTTGCTCATAGATGCGTTCGATCAGGCCTTCACGATTCGTACTGAAAACGTCTTCGTAGATGTTGTCATTGCGATGCGTGTTTATCAGGCTGGCCAACAAGGCCTCGGTCGTGATCAAATCTTCTCCGGAAAGCTCTTTAGCTTTCCCAATCGCCCGTTCCGCACTTGGACTCATTTCGTCCATTGGAACTGCGTCACTGCGTTTCAGTTCGGAGATCGGTTTGCCGATATTTTCCCAGTGAGAGTCAAGTTCCGCATTGTCATCATTGGGCGAAGCCAATTGATAGAGACACAAAGCAGCGACATTCTTTCTTGAATCCTTTTGAAGCCCTTTGCCTCGCAACAGGATCCCAAAAAACAAATGTGTCCACGTCAGCTCACCCGAACGTCGGCTTGACACTCCGCTGAAAGCTCTCGCAAATTGAAGTGCTAGCGCTACATCCCGGTCGACCCAAGCTTGCATCTTGTCCATTGTACGGGTGACGACATCAATTCGATGTCTCTCTTCCAGTAACGCACTTAACGGTGGATGCTCATGCACATTCGCACGGGGAACTCTGTCCTCCGGTGTTTCGAGTTCATCGACCAGACCGACGGCGACATCGCGATCAATCAGAAAGTTCGCACCCTGCTGACCATAGATTGAGGCCGCGGACGCGACACGATGATCGTGCCAGAAGAGATAGTCGGGCAGG
>JBCDAQ010000021.1:0-32807 GCA_039185285.1 Pseudomonadota bacterium | reverse complement strand
GTGAGTTTGATGAAGCCGAACTTCAGCTCATCCTTCTCGACATCCAGGAACTCTGCCTGGGCCGGTGTCATTAGAGCCATCGCGGCGACGGCTACGGTTGCGATTAATCTCATCTACCTCTCCTGATCCTGTGTGCTGGCGTCATCCGATCCGCACACGAAAAAAGGCCACGCGATCTCGCCGCGGGATTGCCGCGGTTGATCGAGCAGCCTTGCTCGGAACCCACATCTTTGAGGGTGGTCTTGGGGGTCGGACGCCGTTGTCTGACTGTACTTAGGCTACCCTTGTGCAGTGCGAAATCAAGGCGGTATCGCTAAAAAATTGCGCATCGCTATTTTTCGGGTGAATTTTTAATCAGCTCTTTTGGAAATCTTTGCTCGACGGCTCAAAAATCAGGCGGTCAAAGAAGATATCAGGGCCGAGGCTCATCTCTCCGGTGAAGGAGGCCACAGGTGTGCGTGATTCGAGGGCACCTTCGACTTTGTCGGATGCGCCTGGCAAATCGGCGCCGATTGGCCCCAGACAGTTGCGGTAGAGATCGGAGCGGAAGCTTGCGCGGCCATTCGCCAAGGCCTCCTCGCGATCGAGACCTGCGCGGTTCGCCCAGCGCTCAGCAATCCACTCAGCCTGGCTGCGCCATGGGAAGGTCGCAGCACCTGTGAAGAATTCGAGAAATCGCGGCACCAACTGCTCTGACCCATCGGCCGAAACACGCAATCGCCCGGTCAGCGCGCGGTCGATTACCTCAGGCGAAACATCGACGTAGTCTGGCCGGGCGAGTAGCTCGGAGATCATCATGCGGTTCGCCGGGTCACTTAGCCAACGACCGGCGCGCCAGATGGCGCGCATGAGGCTGTTGAGCGTCTCGGGGCTCTCCTCAGCCCAGTCATGTCGGACAGCGAGGACCTTTTCCGGTGCGAACTGCCAGATCGCGCATCCAGGCAAGACCAGATCGGCGACACCTTGCTCAACCGCGATGCTTCCCCAGGGCTCTCCCACGCAAAAGGCATCGATCTCACCGCTGGAGATCGCATCAGCCATTTGCGGTGGCGGGACCGTGCGCACATCCAAATCAGCGGGCGCTTGCAGACCTAGGGCACCGAGCCAGTAGTACAGCAACTCTGCATGCATCGAGAACGGGAAAGGCACCCCGACCCTGAGCCGCCCATCAATCGCCGAGATCAGCGCACGCCCGACCGCTGTAGCCGAGAGAAAATCCGGGGTCGACCCGACCCGCCGCATCCGTTCCGAGAGCTCCCGCGACACGCCGATCACATTGCCGTTGACCGATAGGACGGAGAGTACGTCGATCCGGGTGGGCACTCCGCCAAGCCCCATGGACATAGCCACTGGCATTGGTGCCAGCATATGAGCGGCATCGAGCTGGCCGAACGTCAACTGATCCCGGATCGTTGACCAGGAGGGTTGGCGGTGCAGGCGAAGATCCAAGAGCTCTTCCTCGGCGAAGCCCATCTCGCGGGCTGCCACCAGCGGCGCACAATCGACCAGAGGGATGAAACCGCAATTCAAAACTGCGCGACTCATCTTAGGAGATCCGCCGCCGTTACCAGGGCCGTCGCAACCTCGATCACCTTGCGGCCCTGATCCATCGCGGTTTTCCGGAGAAGCGCATAGGCCTCATCCTCGGACAATCCACGCGCCTGCATCAGAAGACCTTTCGCCCGGTCGATTGTCTTGCGTTGGGCAAGAGCCTCTTTCGTCGCCTCAAGTTCCGTGCGCATTCGACTGAACATGTGAAACCGTGCAATCGCTGCGTCGAGCACGGGCTTGATCCGATCCTTGCGCAAGCCATCAACGACATAGGCGCTAACGCCAGCTTCGATCGCTGCTTTTGTCACTTTGTCATCAGATCGATCGACGAACATCGCAACGGGTCGCTCAAGCGGGCCGGAGGCGAGTGTCAATTCTTCGAGCATATCGCGGCTCGGGCTCGCCACATCGATCAGAACAACGTCCGGTTTCATCTCAGAGAGCTGATGCACAAGGCTCGCCGCGTCACCGACTACGGCGACATCGAAATCACCCGCCTCCCGCAGCCCATCGACAATCAAGAGCGCACGTTCCCGATCCGCTTCCACTACTGCAATGCTGAGCCTTGGCGCCATTCTCTGAGCGTCACCTGAGCTAAGAATCCCTCGTCCATATTGCGGCGCACAATACGCCTGTTGCAAGAGGGATCAGCGGCTGATGAAGCGCTCTTTTCTCTAGGTATTTGCTTTTCAAGTAACGAAAGGCTTCTCAGATGATCATCTGTGCCTGATACCGGCAGGCAGCGTCGCCTGGATTATGACTTCGCTCACATGCGGGATTCAAACGTTGCAAGTAAGCGATTCTTGTATCTGCGGAGGTGGGAATTGCTCAGAATGAGCGCGATAGCGCTGCTTCCTAAAGTCAGATATCTCAATGAGGTTGAGGAAGTAGCCATCTGTATCATCGATGTGTTTGCCAAAGAGTACTCCGGTTCCCCCCGTACGCTTTCGCGATGCCCGAATGCTTCGGTCCCGCAATGCAGCAAAGAGGTGCCTGAGCAAGATCGTGACGCTAGGATGACGGCGGCGAATCGTTAGGGAGAGCTCGATGATCCGGAAACTCACAATCGCGGCAGCGGCAGCGCTGCTTAGCACGGCCACCTGGGCCGCAGACCTTAAAGTAGGCTTTGTCTATGTCGGCCCAATCGGGGATCATGGCTGGACCTATCAGCATGACCAGGGTCGCTTAGCAATCGAAGAAGCGCTCGGTGACAGGGTTGAGACAACTTATGTGGAAAGCGTCTCGGAAGGCCCTGATGCAGAGCGGGTGATCGCGCAGCTTGCGCGCACCGGCCATGGTCTCATCTTCACAACCTCGTTCGGGTTTATGGACCCAACGATTAATGTGGCCAAGCAATACCCGGATGTGAAGTTTGAGCATGCGACGGGATATCGCCGGGCCGACAATGTCTCGACCTATTCAGGCCGGTTCTACGAAGGGCGCCACGTGATCGGCAAGATCGCAGGCGCGATGAGCAAGACCAACAAGATCGGCTATATCGCTTCGATCCCAATCCCCGAGGTCGTCCGTGGGATCAACGCGGCGACACTGGCCGCGCGTTCGGTCAATCCGGATATTGAGGTGCAAGTGATCTGGGTGAACTCTTGGTACGACCCTGGCAAAGAGGCCGATGCGGCAAAGGCATTGATCGATCAGGGCGCGGATATCTTAATGCAGCATACCGATAGTCCAGCAGCCTTGCAGGTGGCCGAACAGGCCGGCGTGATGGCCTTTGGTCAAGCCTCGAACATGGAGAAGTTCGCACCAAGCGCGCAGCTCACCGCGATTGAGGACAATTGGGCGCCCTACTATGTCAAACGCGCCAAGGCGGTGCTGGATGGCAATTGGGAAAGCCAAGATAGCTGGGGGGGCTTCGCCGAGGAAGAAGTGGTGATGAGCGCCTATAAGAACATGCCGGCCGAGATTAAAGCCATGGCCGAGGAAGCAGAGGCGGGCATCCGCTCAGGCGAGCTCCATGCCTTTACCGGTCCGATCAAGGACCGCGACGGCAAGACCCGCATCAAAGAAGGTAAGTCCGCAACGGACGAGGAAATGCTGGGCATGAACTGGTTCGTCGAAGGTGTGAACGGCGATCTGCCGCAGTAAAGTCGGGCACCGCCGGATCAGAACCACAAAACCTGATCCGGCTGTATCCCTTCCTTGTGATCCCTCGGTCCTACTGTTTTCGTATCCGGCTACGCGTGTTGAATGCGATCACGATCCGGTCCGTCTCTCCATGATAAGGTAGAGCACTGTGGAGCAGGAAACTCGGGAAGATCACAAGCCGACCATCTCTGGGTTCGACGTCGAGAAAGGACCTGCCGAGATAGGCATTGCCATAGTCGCGGACCATGCCGCCACCGGTCAGAGGTGAATAGAACCGGTTGATCCCATTGGCTGCAACGTCGTTGCCCGAAGCCGATACGTTGCCGGACTCGCCGGCGACAACATAAAAGATCCCACACCAGGAGCAGGCGCTATGAGTATGGGCATCGTGAAAACCACCGCTATTGGTGATGTGAAACCAGCTCTCGGTGAACTCCAAGGCGAGGCGGTCTGGCGGGACCTCGTCGCCATTGACCTTGCTGACACAGGCGCGAACGCACGAAGAGATCCACGTCGCAAGCGCCATCAGATGAGGATCGACCGAGCTGGTAAACAGATTTAGCGGGCTCTCGATCAAACCTTTCTCTGGCTTGGCCGAGCGGGCAACGCCACTTGCAATGGGCTCTCTGTAGCCTGAGGAGAGATCGTAGATGTGGCTCGCGATCTGTGGCGCATGTCGAGTGTGTTCGGGCCAGTCAACGGTCATGATGGTGCTTGGCCAGGCGGGGATGATCGAAATTTGTCCAGACATGTGGTCGCCTTGGCCGATGGAAAACGGCTGTATTGTTAGCGCAGATCCAACCACTTGGCCACCAGCTAGACCAGCCTCAGGGAGATCAGCTACATCGTGCTCCGCCAGAGAAATGGGAGGCCGCCGAGGCGCCCGCCCGTGCCATTAGATGTCGCCGGGTCGGCGAGGATGACCTCGAGGCGATAGGTTGCTTTCTCATTGCGCCGGGCGGCATTGCGCATGAGGTAGACGCGCACTTGGTATCGACCGGATTGTTCCAGGATGCCCTCGAACTGATTGCCATTGATCGAGCCAATATAGATCGCTTCGCCTTCGCTGCCGGGCGGCAGGATATTGAAATAGTTAGAGAGATGCTTGGTCGCCATCGAGATGTTGGCGAACTGACCTGCCTTTGCCTCGAATGAATAATCGACGATCTCATACCCCGTAAGGTCATCTTCAGCGATCGCGGTTGTGCCGTCGAAGGAAAGCGCCTCTGTCCTAAGCTCCTCGTTCGCAACGACTGATCCGGCGATCAGGAGCAAGACAGCGATGGGGATCAGCGTATGTCTCATCCGTTTACCTATCGGTCGTCGATCGGCCCGCCGGTGCCGGTGGCCTGCATCGCCTCGGCCTGAGCATCGCCGACGCGCCGGGCGGCGGCGCCGATCGCTGTGACCTCGGGTTCCGAGAGCGGGCGATCCTGGGGTAGATCAGGAATACGGACCGTGACCTCGCGGTGGGCAAACTTGATCCCCTCGCGATCGAACAGGTCCCGGATCTCGGCGTATACCCGTTTGCGCACCACCCATTGATCGCCGGGTCTTGTCATGAATTTGACCCGGATGATCATGGCAGAGTCGTCCATTTGGATAACCCCTTGGCTCTTAAGCGGCTGGATGAAGTTCTCGCCGACCACCGGGTCCTCGAGGAGTTGTTGGCCCAGTTTCTTGATCAGCTTGCGGACCTTCTCGACATCCGTGTCATAGGTCACGCGGAGCGGTAGTTTCATCATCACCCAGTCGCGGGAGAAATTGGTCAAGTACTGGATCTCACCGAATGGGATGGTGTGGAGCGCTCCCAAATGGTGGCGAAGCTGGAACGAACGGAGCGAGATCTTCTCGACCGTGCCCTTCACATCGCCCACATCGATATACTCGCCCTTGCGGAACGCATCATCGACGAGGAAGAAAGCGCCCGACAGGATGTCGCGCACCAGGGTTTGAGACCCAAAGCCGATGGCAAGACCGACGACACCAGCACCCGCGAAGAGCGGGGCGACATTGACGCCCAACTCGGTCGCAACCACCAAACCGATGGCAATCAAAATGATCACCAGGATAAAGTTCCGCACCAAAGGCAGCAAGGTCGCAAGCCGGGTGGCCCCGGTACCACCACCTTCGCCGTCGAGAGGCGACGCCTCCATTTCATCTTCGTCGCCGATCTCCTCCTCGATCTTCTTGTCGATCCAAATACGGACGGCGTGATAGGCGATGTAGCCAATAAAGAGGATATCGATCAGGTCCTCGGCGATCCCAAGGACCGCGTTCTCTGCAAAGATCTTAGGGCCACCCCAGTAATAAAACAGCGCCCAGGCAGCCGCCCCGATTGCAAAGAGCGAAGCAACCCTGCGCGCGAGGTCCTCGAAGCTGCGCATGCCCCGACGCCGACGCATTGGCATGATCGAGATGGGCTCTTCACCGATCGGTGCGCCGCCGCCCTCCTCGTCCCCATCTCCGTCGAAATCCATCCCTTCAGCCTTCGCGGCAATGGGCTGACCGTCCGTGTCAAGTGCATCTGGATCTGACACAATAGGCGGGATGATCTCCGCCATTGGGCGACGGGGGGCAAAGGCGCGCTCGATCAAGTAAGCCGTGAAAGCATAGGCTAGTAGGCCAGTCATCAGCACCACATAGGGGATCAGCATCGCCTCCTCCCCGACAGGGATGCCCATGATCATGTGGAAACTGAGTTTGCCCCAAGCGATGATGAAGTAGAGTACTGTGATCGGCGCCCAAATCTGCACAGCAATTAGGGTTACCCAACTGGCTTCTTCTCGGGTCCTTCCAGACATGATGATCTGGCTAATCTCACCGCGGCACAGTCGGATGGCTGTCATCAGCACAAGAATAATCAGCAAGTTGAAAAGGATGATCATAAGGACCCGAATGTCCTCATTGATCTCCAGGGCCTGAAGCCAAACCGTCAAAGTGGTGCTGACGATACCTAGAACACTTATGCCAACGAGCCACCGGTAGAGCTTACGCGCGCCTCGATCACCTACGGACGGAAGACGGTAGTCTGCCAGGAATGGCGCAAGTGCCATTCGCCAGATCGTCTCAATCGCCATGAAAGCCGTGTAGACCGCAAAAATCGCGATCACGGTCAACGCCGTCGGCTCATGTTCCTGGTAGAAGAAGAGACCGATGACGCTTGCAACCGCAACTGCGATGGCCACACCGATCATCGTGAAGAAAACCCGATAGGCGAGCACCGGCAGTTTGTCGCGATACCCTTGTGGATTCGGCCGTTGCAGAGAAACAAAGAGCGGTCGGGCGATATATGCTTGATAGAGCCAAGACACCCCTCGCCCGATCATCAAAAGCAGCACGGTAAAGAGAGCAACCCCGAGAAAGTAGGAAGGCTTGCCCGTAATGCTTGCCCCACGCAGTGTTGCCACCAACTCTGGCCAAATCTCCGGGATCTGCTGGACCTTCTCGATCAGCCGGCTCCGGAACAGGGAGATCGCGCTCTGTGCCTGGCCGAGCATCGGGTTAGAAGTTGTCAGCTGTCCGTAGTCTGCGGCACTCGGAATGCCTGTTGTTTGGAGGCTTTCACTCGGCTGAACTGGCGGCGTCTGGCTTTGCGGCAGGCTTTCCTCGGGCTGTTGGTTGAAGAGGCTGTCAAGATTAAAGCTTTGCGCCGAGCTCAGAGAAGGCTGAGCAGCGAAAGCAAAGCAAAGCAATAGCAAGGCGATAAGAGAGCGCATTGGCATCCTGTCAGTCTTTTCTGGGATGCAGCCTATCAGGCAGTGGGCCGGGCTCACAATGGATACCGGCGGCTCAAAAAGCTGCAAAATCGAGGTTGAAGGGGCAGTTCCCTTAATTTTGGAACTGTGCTGGCCTGTTTCAACCGGTGAAGTGTGATCTCGCCGCCACAATCAAGACTTGCCGCGACGCGGGATATCGGGCAGGTGATATCCAGAAGCGCAAGGTCAGTTTTGGCATCTGCGGGGGACAGGCAAGGAATGGGTGTAGCCATTTCCGCACGGACACAAGGACCGGCCAGCCGCGAGATGCGGGCCCTGCTCTACAGCCATGATACATATGGGCTGGGGCATTTGCGTCGCTCGCGTACAATCGCCACAGCACTCACCGCGGCAGATCCGGAGTGTTCCGCAATGATCGTGACGGGGTCACCCGTTGCCGGGCGCTTCGATTTTGCTGATCGAGTTGATTACGTTCGGCTACCTGGCGTGGTGAAACATGCGGACGGGTCCTACACCTCCTCCAACTTGCGCATGGATATCGATCAGATGGTCAGCCTCCGCTCCTCGATCATCGAGGCGGCCGAGGCGGGTTTCTGCCCGGATATGTTGCTCGTGGACAAAGAACCTTGGGGATTCCGCCACGAACTTGCCGGCATGTTGGAGACGGCAAAAGCACGGGGGACGCGCTTGATCCTCGGCATCCGGGATGTGCTGGATGATGAGGACGCGCTGGCTGCAGAGTGGGAACGCAAGAACGCCATTGAGGCGATCGAAGCGTTCTATGATGAAATTTGGATCTACGGCATCCCGCAAATGTGTGAGCCGCTGCAGGGGATAGGTCTCTCAGACCAAGCGCTCTCGCGGGTTCGATACACGGGATATCTGCATCGGGAAGCCGCAGATTGGCCGGCAGAGCAGGGATGCGATCTGCCGGCTGCACCCTACATTCTGGTCACAACAGGCGGCGGCGGCGATGGCGCGGAGCTGATCGATTGGGTTCTACGCGCGTATGAGAGTGATCCTCGTCTCGAGCCTCATGCGATGGTCGTCTACGGCCCCTTCATGGCGGCGAGTGAGCGGTCGGGGTTTGACGCACGGGTGGCTGCGCTGGGCGGCAGAGTGACCGCGCTCGGCTTCCACCCTCGATTGGAGCGGTTGCTGGCCGATGCTGAAGGCGTGGTCGCGATGGGTGGCTATAACACGTTCTGTGAGATCCTCTCGATGGACAAGCCGGCGATTATCTGCCCACGAACAAAACCCAGGATGGAGCAGTTGATCCGGGCAACCGCGGCTGAGGAGCTTGAGCTGATCCGAATGCTGCATCCCGAGCGTGACGGGGAAAGTGCGGCGGTCATGGCGCAAGCAATTCGGGGCCTGTCCGACGGACGCAAGCCCTCGAACGCGCGTATTCCTGATTTGCTGGCTGGCCTCTCGACCATTGTCGAGCGGGCTGGACGCCCGGTATTGGCAGCCGCTGGCGAGTGAACATGAAGCCCGCCGCGCATCGCACCCTTGCCGTGGTGGTGAAGGGGTATCCCAGGCTCTCCGAGACCTTCATCGCGCAAGAATTGCTCGCGCTGCAGCAGCGGGGTTTTGAGTTCGACATCTGGTCGCTGCGCGAGCCCTATGATGACCGAACCCATCCGATCCACGATCGGATAACAGCAGGGCGGCATTACTTGCCGGAGTATCTGCATGAGGCGCCGCAGCGGGTGATACGAGCCTTCTGGGCCGCGAGGCGTCTCCCAGGGTTCAAGCGGGTCTTCCGGACATGGCTGCGCGACCTCTCTCGCGATTTCAATCGCAACCGGATCCGACGCTTTGGCCAGGCTTGTGTTCTTGCGAGCGAACTGCCGGAGGAGATCGATTTTCTCTATGTCCACTTCCTTCACACTCCGGCCTCCGTCGCCAGGTATGCGGCAGGAATGCGGGAGATACGTTGGGGGTTTTCGGCCCATGCGAAAGACATCTGGACCATCCCCGATTGGGAGAAGGCAGAGAAGATCGCCGACTGCACCTTTGGCGTGACTTGCACTGAGACTGGTGCGGTTGAACTGCGTCGGTTCGGCGCTGACAAGATCGACAAGGTTTATCATGGTCTGGATCTCTCGCGCTTTCCAGATCCGCCAGAGGCGCGATCCGAAAGCGCGGTCTTTCGTCTCTTCTCGGTCGGCCGGTTGGTGGAAAAGAAAGGGTACGACACCCTGTTGGAAGCGCTCACCCTCTTGCCCGATTGGCTCGACTGGCAGTTTACCCATATCGGCGGGGGCAAGCTCGACAAAACGATGAAGGCGGAGGCGGAGCGACTGGGCCTTGCGGATAAGATCCGCTGGTTGGGCAAGAAAGATCAGACTGAGGTGATCGATGCGCTTCGGGAAGCGGATCTGTTCGTGTTGCCCTCGAAGATCGCAGATGATGGGGATCGCGATGGCTTGCCTAACGTTTTGATGGAAGCTGCCAGCCAGAAACTGCCGATCCTGTCGACCAATATCTCAGCCATCCCGGAGTTTATTCGCGGTGGGGTTGATGGAGTGCTCACGCCACCCGGCGATGCTCAGGCGCTCGCATCAGCGATCGCTCAGCTCGCGTCGGATTCCGAAGCCCGAGAGGCGATGTCAGAGAGCGCTTATCTGCGGCTAACGACTGAGTTTGGGATGGAAGCCGGGATCGACGTGATCGAACAGCGGTTGCGCGAGGCCTCGGCAGGGCCATGAAACTCGCCTTCTATGCGCCGATGAAGCCACCGGATCATCCGACACCCTCGGGCGATCGGGAGATTGCTCGGCTGACGTTGCAAGCGCTCGATCTCGCGGGATACGAGGCGATGGTGGTCTCGAACTTTCGAGCGCTCGATATGGCCGGGTCGACCGAGGCACAGGCGGATTTGATGGCCAAAGCAGGGGTCGAGGCGGAGTGGCTGGTTGAGAGCCTGAGCCCCAGCCCACCGGATGCTTGGCTCACCTATCACTGTTACTACAAGGCGCCGGATCTGATTGGGCCGGTCGTCGCGGGTGCGTTGCAGATCCCGTATCTGATCAGCGAACCCTCGATCTCGCCAAAACGTCGACTTGGGGAATGGTCGCGGTTCGCGTTTGCGTCTGAGGCGGCGATTTCGCATGCCGATTGCCTTTTGTGGACCACGACGCGCGATTTGCCAGAGCTGCAGAAGGCAGGGCATAGCGAAAAACTTGTCCATCTACCTGCTTTCCTCGATCCGGGCCCTGTCGTCCCCTCGCGCGGTGCACAGGATCCTATCCGGCTCCTGACGATTGCGATGATGCGCCCAGGCGCGAAGATGGAGAGCTATAAACGGCTCGCCGCCGCGCTCGATCTGCTGGAGATCGACTGGGAGCTCACCGTGATCGGGGGTGGGGATGGTGAAGCGGCTGTCAGCGCGCTTTTTGCCGATCATCTGGCACGGGTCAGTTTTCTTGGCACGCTGACTGATCCGGGCATTATCCGCATCCATTGTGAGCGCCATGATCTGCTTGTCTGGCCAGGCGTTGAAGAAGGGGTCGGCATGGTGTGGCTGGAAGCGCAGGCCGCGGGATTGCCGATCATCGCCGAGGATGGTCCTGCAGCCCGCAATGCGCTGGGCGGTGGCAGGCTAACCCCGCCCGAGGATCCACGTGCCATGGCCGACGCGATCCGTACCGCTGCCCTCGATCGTGAGGCGCAATCGAGGCGCGCGCGCGCGCATATTGATGACCATCACAGCCTCCAGTCGGCGGCAGTCATACTACATCGCGAGATCGAGGCTTTGGTGAGATGACCCGGATCGCGCTTCTCCGCCACTACCCCACAGATTGGAACCGCGAGCACCGGTTGCAGGGACAAATCGACCGCCCGCTGACCCAAGAAGCGCGAGAGACCCTGGCAGGTTTACGCCTGCCTGACCCGTGGGCCGAGATGCGGATCATCACGAGCGGGCTGAGCCGGACCGTCGATACCGCGCATATCTTGGCGCCAGAGGCTGTGATTGCCGAGGACCGCCGGCTGATGGAAATCTCCTGGGGCGCTTGGGAGGGGCATCGGGCCGAGGATCTGCTGGCGGATGCCGAGAGCGGTTTCGTCCCTACCGGCGATATGGGTTGGCGTAACCGACCGCCCGACGGTGAAAGCATGGCAGATGCCTGGGCCCGGCTGCAGCCCGCACTGGCAGAGATCGCGGCAGAGGGGCCTGCTCTGCTGGTGATCCACAAAGCGGTAATGCGGGTGATCCTAGGCTTTGCGCATAAATGGAAAGTCGCGGGCGGCGATATCCAGATCAAACGCGGCCGCATCTATCCGCTAGCGCTGCGCCCATCCGGCATGCCGGCAAAGCCGGAGGAGCCTGTCCGGCTGATCGCACGGTGAGAATTGCGTTCCTCTCGACCCATCTGACGGGTACTGGCCATTTGGTGCGAACCGCGGCCCTGGCACGCGCGGGCCTGGCTCGCGGGCACGAGGTTTTGGTCCTCAACGGCGGACGGGCGTTGGGGCATCTTGATCTTTCGGATCTGAATATCCACCAATTGCCACCGGTGACGGTTGGAGAGGATCTCGACTACAAGACCCTACGGATGCCGGACGGAACGGCCGCCGACACAAGCTACTTGGCCGGTCGGCGGGACCAGATCGTGGAGGCCCTGCGGAACTTCGCCCCCGATATTCTGGTGACGGAGACCTATCCGCTCGGACGCCGAAACTTGGCGGCGGAATATCGTGCAGCGCTGGAGGCGACAGCGGCGCTTCGCATCGCCTCGGTTCGCGACATCCCTGAACCGAAGCCGAAGCGGCTGCGCGAGGTTGAGGTGGACCTGGCCGATTTCGCCGCGCTCTTGGTCCACGGGGATGCAGCGGTGATCCCACTGTCAGCGAGTTGGCCTCTCGCAGGATTGGATCATGTGATCCACTACACAGGCTATGTCGCGGAAGAGGACGCATCCGAACTCGTTCCAGGCGGTGTTCTGGTCTCGGTCGGCGGGGGCATCCATGGCCGGCGGCTTTTGCCCATCGCGGCGGCCGCAGCGGCAACGTCGTCGCGGCCCTGGCGGATCCTGGTCGGTGGCTGGGATCTCGGCGGGCTGGATCTGCCCAAGGCGCCGAACCTGGTGATCGAGCCTGTGCGGTCGGATTACCGAGGCCTGCTTGCCGGAGCCGAGGTTTCCATCAGCCTATGCGGGTACAACACGGCCCTGGATCTGGCAGCCTGCGAGACGCCTGCGATTCTGGTCCCTATGGCCGAGAGAGGTGAGCAGGAGCAATCCATCCGCGCCCGTCACTTGGCCACATACGATGGGATCGAGTTGATGGAGCTAGAGGCGCTGACCCCTGATACCCTGGCTGAACAGGTCGATCGGATGGTTGGACAACGGCGAGCAAAGATCCCATTGGCAACCGATGGCGCCGCACGCTCAATCGAGGTATTGGAGCGTCTATGACGAAACGGCGTATCCATGATGTGGAGGGGTTGAACCGCAAGCTCCAAGCAATCACCCGCGCGGCCGCGGTGGACTTGTGCTACCTGCATGACAACAAGACCCGCCAGCACATCGTTGAGGCGACAAAGGGCTTAGACCGGATCCTGGATGTCGGTGCCAGCATGCGCGATCATCTGGGTGCGCTGGGGAACCGGGTTGAAACCCTCGATCTGAATGATTTCGGCGACTACCCGGATATCCTGGGCGATGTATGCTCGCCCTTTCCCGAGGAGATGCACGGCGCCTATGACGCTGTGATCGCATTAGCGATTTTGGAGCATGTTTACGACCCGCCCGCCGCGGTCGCGAATTTCCACGCGGCGCTCAAGCCGGGCGGGCGGTTGTTCCTCTATGTTCCTTGGATGTGGCGCTATCACGGGCCCCCAAATCTGATGTTCCAAGACTATCAGCGGCTGTCGCGGGATGGCATGGCCTATCTCTTGCGCGACTTCGATGAGGTCACACTCTATCCGCTCAGGGGCAAATACTCGGCCATCCTGAACATGATGAAGTTCTGGAAGAAGGGCGTCGAGAAGCGGTTTGGCGAAGGCTTGAACCGGCTGGTCGATGCCCGCGCCAGCGATTGGCGCAACACGATCCAGGCGAGCGGTTTCTTCGCCGAGGCGAGCAAACCAAAACAGCGTTAACACGAATCGTTACCTGCATGCGCTCGGTTTGGTTCATATCTGGGCAGTTTTGATCATGCCCTGATCAGCAGCCTTAGCCAGCCTACGCCACCTCTTTACCTCGAGAGCGTTCCTCACAGGGGTGTGAATTCGATAAGCCATTGTAATCATGAATATAAATAGATTGAAGCGCTTTCGTGGCAGCGGGATTCAGATCGTCATCTCCCGGACATTGACCAGCCACTATTTAGTCCCAATTCGCAGAGACAACCATTGCGGGAGTGGTTAATGGATGACGGGTGGGGGCCCGATGCTATGGAAGGTTTGAACTTCGAAGACGCAGGCCGGATTGCGCGGGAGTACCACGCAACTCATGGTCAGCCAGCGGTGCAGCCCAATGCCAGGGGCCAGGCGGTCTTGCCGCCAATGACCCCGAAATCAGTCGAAGAAACAGGGATGGATGAGGGTTTCCTCGTCGATCTCATGGTAAAGACGGTTTACCGTCAGAATCTCGAACTGGTCCGCGTCATCGCGGATGCGATGTGCCTGTCTCAGGCGATCGTAGAGCGGTTGGTCGAAGTGGCACGCGAAGGCCGTTTGATGGAGCCGCTTGGCCAGCTTGGCGCTTCGTTCTCAGCCGAGATGCGCTATGCGCTTACTGAGAAGGGGAAGCATTGGGCGGCGGAGGCTTTGACCCAATCTGAATGGGTGGGACCGTGCCCGGTCACGCTTGAACAGTTCCATGCCCAGGCGGAGCAGCAGTCGATCCGCAAAAGGGTTCTCAGCCAAACGATGTTGGAGGAGGTTTTCGCTGAACTCACCCTCGCACCGGAGCTAATGGAGCTCTTGGGACCGGCGGTGAACTCAGGCGCGTCGATGCTGCTGTATGGACCACCGGGGAACGGAAAATCCTCGATCGCGACGGCCGTTTGTGCCGCTTACAACGATCATGTTTTCCTACCACATGCGATCTTGGTCGATAATCAGATTATCGCGCTTTACGACCCGACCGTGCACACCCGCCATGAGATCGAACATCAGGCGCAATCCGGACTGCGCCGAGGCGAGGCGATCTATGATACGCGCTTTGTGATCTGCGAGCGGCCTAAGGTTGAAACCGGGGGCGAGCTGACGCTCGACATGCTGGACTTGCAGTACAATCCTATCAGCCGTGTCTATGAAGCGCCGATGCAAATGAAGGCCGCCGGTGGGATCATGTTGATCGACGATTTCGGTCGGCAGCGTCAGAGCCCGCAAGACCTGATCAACCGCCTGATCATCCCGTTGGAGAAGAGCATCGACTATCTCTCATTGATGACGGGGCGGAAGTTCGAGGTGCCGTATGACGCACTTACAGTTTTCTCGACCAACATCGCACCGAAGCAACTGGTCGATGACGCCGCGCTGAGACGTCTGCGTTACAAGATCCTGGTCGATAAGCCGGATCGGGATACGTATCTCAAGATCTTCGCGACCACGGCACGTCGGTTTGGCATGCAACTGACCGAAGAGGCGCTGACCTACATCCTCTTCGAGCTCTATCCAAAGACACCCGGCGCCGAAATGCATGCCTTCCACCCACGCTTTCTGATCGATCAGACCAACGCGATTTGCACCTACAAAGGTGTGCAGCCCGAACTGAAGCCGGAGTACCTCGCCAAGGCTTGGAAGAATTTGTTTACCGACGAATAAGACAGTCGGTATCCCTGCCACGGCGTGTGGGGCTTTGCGCTGTGGCAAACCTGGGGGAGGGCCCGGTCCGTCGGTGGGGCGAGGCCGGGCCCGTGCCTTTCAGGTGGGTGACGTCTGGGCGAACCCTGATCGGCGATGCTGCTCTATCTGCAGCGAGTGGACCTTAACGAAGATTAAACCCTCGATCGATGTCTCAGAGTCCCAAGTTTATAGTCTCAGTGTCTCAAATGAGCGATTACAGGGTACCGCCTTGGCATGACCGAGAATCTACCAGGTTCTGCGCGTTTTAGTGGGCCGGTCTCATCCGCGGTTGATTCCGACCTGGGCGATCGACCTACCTAACACTTGATCCTCCTATTTTGATGACCAATGGCCCCGGTACAATTGATACAGACGGCGACATTTGGTTGATACTCACCCCGGGCAAACTCCTCTCAAAGATCACCGATCGGCGCTTATAGGCAGCTGATCCAGAGACGGAGTTGAGAATGAAGAACACTGGCAAACGGATTTTAACCGGGGCGCTTGTCTCGTCCGCACTCGCCGGGCCCGCGCTGGCATGCGAGCCTGTGCATTCGGTTCGTTATCAGGTTGAGGGAATGTTTGAGATCCGTGTCAACGGAGTGCTCGCTCATTTCGGCACGACGTCGAGCGGGTTCTTAAACCTCTCAGACGGGGTCGCGCAGGGCGAGAACACAGTCTCCGTCATGTTCATGAAAACTCAGGAAGAAGGCTATGCACGGTTCGCTGTTCATAAAGCTTGTGAGGGGCAATTACCGGACGAAACGCCGGTTGCCAGCCTTGAGTTGAATGACAGCGATGAGCTCGAGATGACCTTCGTGCGCGACGCGGCGGTCGCCGCCCCCTACCCCGGCGCCGAAACAACCGACGGAGAAGGTTTGGAGGAAGCCGTCCGGGCGTTGCAAACGGCAGTGCGGGCGCGCGATGTCAAGGCGGTTTTCGCGCTGCACGGCCCGTTGCTCACGTCGATGGAGGCCGACGGCGCTCCGATGGACAAAATCAACGACCATGTCACCCGCATGCTGACTCAGGGCGACATCGCTGTTGCCGACGAGATCGTAATCCGCCCCTTGATGGGTGGTTTGGCATGGGAAGTGAGCGGTTCAAACTACTCCAAACCCGTTTCAATCTACCTGAAAGCGGATGGCGGAGAATATAACTGGTCGAGTGGCACTCGATGGATCTACGTTGATGACGCCTGGGCCGTACTCGAACCTTGATCGATCGCCTCGCGAGGACCTGAGGGAAGCATCGATGAGCCCCGTAAACGTCATCCTATTGGTGAGTGGTGGAGGCGCATCCGCTTTCGCTCTTTGGGGTCTTTACACTGAGAAGGGACAAAAGAGTTTTGAGGGTATGGCAGGTATCATCCCCCTCGCCTCTGGGCTTCTTGGGGCGGTTCTGTTGGGATTGGCGCTTCTGCTCATCGTCTATCAGGTTTTCATGCGCTCCGCGGAAGCCACGGAACCTGTTGTTCTCGATCCGACACTGCCCCGGTTCACAAGCTACAACCACTGGGTTCTGCTCGCAGTGCTCGCCTTGGTTTTATTGGCCTTCGAGCTCTTCTGCCGCATGACGCTCGGCTCCTCTGGCGCACTGATCGCTTTGTCTTGGACCGATAGCTCTAGTTTCCATTGGGGCTGGATTGCTGCCTTTCTCCTATTTCTCTTTATCTATGCTCTGATCGTTGTCGACACATTGGCAACAGCGTACGCGCGCCACTATGGATCATTGGTTGAGTCCGTCTCACTCGGACTGGATCTGCACAACGAGACGTTCCGCCTGGACCTATCCGATCCCGAGAACGCGATCATCCCATCGCCCGGCGGCACTTTTGAGCAAGATGATCGGTTCGAAGATCGTTTTGCGGATCTGCATCGGGAAAAAGGCCTAAGGTTCGGGCAGCGCCCACAAGACGTCCTCGGTTGGCAATCTTTCACAACCAAAGCCGCGATAATGGCAGCGGGGACGCAGTGGTTTTTTCAAGCGGTGTTGGGACTGTTCTTCATTGGGCTGATCGGATCGTTCGCGGCGCATCAAGGGCTAGTCGAAGACAGCGAAGAAACAGCCCTTGTCACGGGACTGAGCTGGCTCTGGCAGCATCATCCGGTCACTTTGCTTGTCTCTGTCACAGTCTTGGCAACCTTCTCGGTGATGCTCGCGAGGCTTTCCACTGATCCTGACCTTCTCGCAAAGCTTCAACCGGGTGCTGTCTACTCTGCCCTGCCAGACCACATCCGCCCGGGCGCTTCGCTCAGCGGTCAGATCGTCGATCACGCAACCGAGAAAAAACGGCTCAACGGCAGCAACAGTGCGCAGTCAACCCACCATAACCTACTGGTGCGGTTCAATAGTGTCTTTGCGCATCCAGTCTGGTTGCGTTTCAGTCTGGACAATACCAGGAAGAACCGAGCTTGGATGAAAGCAGCACTGGATCGCCACTCCCGCGCGGAGACTTTCATCGTTCAAAACAACCTCGCGATTCTCCCAACTGAGTTGCATTGGGTACAAACGCAGGCATCGGATCACTGATCCGGAAACCTTGTCTTGCAAAGATACATTTGAGACAGGCCGCAACATCTGCTCGATACAAGAGATCTGTATCTCAGAGGGCATAGGCAGCAACGCCAAAGAACTCTGATGGAGATACGAATGACTGATACGAAGCAAAACGCCCAGAAACTTGAAGCAACCGAGCTGAACGACGAGGCCCTGGATGATGTCGCAGCCGCTGGCCGCGAGATCTACATTTCCCATGGCAATATTGGTGGACATGGCGATCACGACGCTGACGCCCAGATGTTGCTCCGGCCTCAAGCACCGACTGCGGCGAAAAAGAATGGTTTGACGTTTGACCGGGGAAACATGGGTTGCGTTCCTATTTGACGCAGGTGTCGGAGACCATGTCGGGTTCCGCTCAAGCGGCGTCCGACAAAGCCCTAGCTATAAACGTAGCCCAGGCCGCGGACCGTGCGGATCACCTCCGGCTTTTTTGGGTTCACTTCGATCTTGCGGCGCAGGCGGCTGATCCTCAGATCGATCGAGCGATCAAACGGTTCCCATGATTTGTCATGCGCTTGATCCAAAAGCTGATCGCGGCTGAGAACCCGGCCCTTGTTCTCGGAAAAGACGCGCAGCAGGTCAAACTCCATCGCTGTGATATAAACCTCACGTCCATCGGGGCCGATCAAACGGGCGCCTGAGAGGTCGAGCTTGCACGTGCCAAAAGACATCAGTTCCTTCGGCGCGCCACCATCGGCCGGCTGCGCATCGGTCGAGGAATGCGGCCCACGGCGCAGCGCCGCTTTGATCCGAGCCTCCAGCTCTCTGAGGTCGACCGGCTTGCCAAGGTAATCGTCGGCTCCCATCTCCAGCCCGACCACTCGGTCAATGACTTCGTCAGCGGCGGTCAGCATGATCACTGGCACTTGGGAGACGGTTCTGAGCCTACGCAGGGCGCTCAAACCATCTTCACCGGGCATGTTGATGTCCAGAATGATGACGTCCGGCGGCGTGTCTGCAAGGCGTTGATGCAGACCCTCGGCGTTCTCTACTTCGGACACTTGGAAACCCTTGCCGCCAAAATAGTCACGCACCATTTCGCGCAGAACCGGCTCGTCGTCGCAAATCAGAATCTCGGCTTTCTGTGTCATCTCAACCTCATCGTTCTGACGTGAGCCTTTGGACGAGCTTCAGCAAGTCCGATGGCGTGATTGGTTTCTCAAGATAGGGTTTGCCAGTCTCAGCAAGGAATGCCGCAACTCGGCTTGAGAGGGCATCACCCGTTACAAAACCGATCGGTGGCGCCGCGGATGCCATCGCCGTGACGAGTTCGTTGTAGAAGGCCGGTCCGTCCATCCCAGGCATCTTAATATCGCTGATGATCGCGTCGAATTCGCTCTTTTGCAGAATCTCTAGGGCAAGTCGCGCGTCATGGGTGATTTGAACTTGGTAATCAGCGTCCCCCAGAATATCGCCGATCATCTCGGCAACCCCGGTCTCGTCGTCAACCACCAGAATCCTGCCGAACGTCGATGGCGCAAGCCCCTCCTCCTGCGCTTCAGGCACCTCCTCTCCACCATGCAGCGAGAGATGGACGCTGAACTCGGCTCCTTTGCCTTTTGCTGAGCTGACCTCAATACGACCGCCATGGGTGTCGACGATCCGATGGCTGAAGGCCAGGCCAATTCCGGTCCCGGTACCGACATCTTTGGTGGTGTAGAAGGGTTCGAAGATCCTCGAGAGGATCTCCTGGTCGATTCCGGGCCCGTTATCGGCAATCGTCACGATCGCCTCACTAGCCCGGGGATCGATCCGTGATCGCAGTTTAAGTTTCAGATCCCCCTCCTGATCAGCCAAGGCTTGCTCCGCATTGACGAGCAAGTTGGTGAAAACCTGGATGATCTGATCCTCATCAGCTTCGATATCTGGAACGCTTTCGTCCAGATCCATCTCGATCTCAACACCAGAGGCTCGGAGTCTGTGTCCGACGATATCCACCGCTGTCATCAAGAGCTCATTGACCGAGCATCTGACAAGCTCAGTCGGGCGTTGACGCGCCATCGCGAGGAAAGCTTTTACGATGCGCGAGCATCGGTCAGCCGCTTGGGCAATGTTGTCGATCTGTCGACGTAGCTTTGGTTCGGTCACCGAGTTTTGCATCATCAGCGCATAGCCCACGACGATTGAGAGCGGATTGTTCAGCTCATGGGCGACACCGGCCAAAAGCTCACCCATCGCCGAGAGTTTCTCATTCTGGTGGGCAACCTCCCTTTGATGGGCAAGTTCCGCTTCGGCTTTGCGCTGATCAGTGATGTCTGTGAACGCAATCAGCCGGCCGTCCTCGGGCGTTCGGTGAACATTGGCGAGCAAGACAAGCCCCTCGCGAGTATGGGCTTCATGCCCGCTGGCGCAGTTCCGGATCATCGCCATCCGGGCGTCGACGTGGGTCTCCAGAGCAAAGGGGCTGTCGACCGGCCGATGGTGCTCAACCAACCGGTGCGTGAGCGCGTGCATCGACTCTCCCGCGATGGGCGGATCGAGGCTCTGATGATAAAAGTCGAGGAAGCGTTGGTTACAGAAAACATAGTTCAAGTCCGCGTCCAGCAGGATCAGGCCGATATCGAGTGCCTGCACTGTATCCGTCAGTTTGGCCAAGGCACGCGCTTCGGACTGACGGCGTTCTTCCTCGGCTTGGACTTGCTCGGTGACGTCCTCAAACTCCAGCAGGTAGCCACCCAAATCGGTCTTGTGAGAGCTCCATCGAATGACGCCCAGCTTACCTTCCATAATCTGGTCTTGCTTATAGGTACGCGCTGCATGCCAGAGCTGCTCGAGATATCCGGTTTTGTTCATATCCTCCGGGTACTCAAAATAGCCGCGGTCCAAGAAGCGGCCCATGGCGCGGGCGTTGTTCTCGCCGGGTTGGATCGGTTGGATATCGCCGTTCTTGTACCAGATCTCAAAGAACCGCTTGTTGCCCATGACAAAGTTGAAGTTTGCGTCGTAGAGGGCGACGCCGAGTGTCAGCGCCTCGATCGATGCCGTCACGGCGGCCACTTCGCGTTTCTCTGCCTGGCGCCGCTCCTCTTCCATAGCAAGCTGCTCGGTAATGTCGCGGGTAGAGGAGACGACAAGCTGCTCACCCTTATATTCAATCAAACGGGCTGAGCTAAGCGCTTGAAAGACCACGCCTTCCAGATCGCGTAGAGTCACGGGATAATCATTCAGATATCCGGCATCGAGCAGCGCCTGGATGTAGGTGGAGCGGTCCTCTTCGGAAAGAAAGAACTGGCTGGTTGAACGCACCCCTTTCATGCGAGCCCAGATCTGTGGAGGGCAGTAAATGAGCTCTCCCGTGTCGACACGAGAGACCATGAATGTGGTTGGGGCGGCGTCCACAATCGCGCGCACCAGCTCATCAGCCTCGCGCCGGGTCTGTTCGGCGATCCTCACGGTCGTCACATCCCGAGCAGTGATGAGGTAGCCTCCGAGCCCGGTTTCGTGGGACGATAGCTCGATGATCCCACCATCGGTTCGCTCGAACTCCCGCGCCTTGGCATAGGATTTGGCGAGATCACTAAAACGCTCCAAGTGTTGCTCGGGTGAACTCTCTTGCGCCAGAGCAAAGATCCGCCGGTCGTGAAGGTCCGAAAGGCTGGAGGCAAAGCTCTGACCAAGCTCCGGAATAAACTCTGGCCCACCAAGAACAATCTGGGCGTACATTTGATTACAGAACACGAACCGCAGCTCTGCATCAAAAAGGGCAAAGCCCTCGTCCAGGGCCTCCATCGCGTCGTTGACGATCGCACGGGCGCGAGCCTCTGTCTTCTTGCTATCAGTAATGTCAAGCCAAGTGATCGTACAGCCGCCCTCCGCCGTACGCCCGCGCGATGCCAAGAAAACCCGGCCATCCGCGTGATGGACCTCATAGCGGCGGGGAGAGGAGGTATCGCCATCGCGGCTTTCTCGCTCATAGCTGTCGACCCAATCATCGACGCCAAGGATGTCGCCACCGGTTGCCATTGCTTCGATGATCTCATCGCGCGGGCGTCCAAATGTCATGAGGTGGGAGGCTGCCGGGTTCGCGCGTTTGTAGAGATCATTGGCGAGGATCAGGCGATCTTTCCCGTCAAACAGCGCGAAGCCTTCTCCGATCGATTCGAGCGCGTCGCGAAGACGGGTGTTTGCACGCTCGGTTTTCGCCCTCTGCGCTTCCGCTTCCTCGCGGGAGCGAATTTCCTCCGTAATATCGCGGTAAGAGATCAGGTATCCACCGAGGCCAGTCTTGAAGACTGAGGTATTCAAGACCTTCCCGTCCTTGAGCTTGATCTGCACATCTTTCGCGTAGGACTTCAGGATAGCGATGAGCCAGGCCTTATACTCCACCCGCGTCATACCAGCGGGCAGTTCATCGAAACCGGCATTGAGCATGTCGTCGATCATTCCGACAACGGGATCGCCAGGCTTGGGCGGCACACCACCTCCGGGCGGGAACATAATTTCATACCAAAGCTGGTTGGCGAAGACGAAGTTCAGATCCTCGTCCCAGAGAACGAGCGCGAGATCGAGAGATTGGATCGCATCGGTCACGGCCGACAGAGCTTCCTGGCCCAACGGATTGGCGCTGAGGTCCATCTCTTCGGTCTGCTGCTTCATGTTTCTGTCCCGATCAGATCCTCGCCCGCCACCTCTCCTGATCTTAGGCATCAGTTCGGCCGGGTGGGAAGAGATCTCTAGATGCCGGTGCAGACGGCATGTAGCTGATCCTCGCCCACCGACTCTTCTGGTCAGGACGTCGTCGCAACTGAAGGTGCCTGAGTTTTGTATCCGGCTTTTGTCCGCAAAACCGCCCGTTTGTATCAATTGTATCAGGCGCGATTTTAGTCAAAGCTTGCCCACAACAGGGCCGGCGGAGCGTGATCTGGATGGTGCTATGCGGCCGACGGCGTCTGGGAATTGTCAGGTGTAACGACGATCCGATGCGCTTTGGTCCCACGCGGATCCTGCCAGAAGATCAGATCTTGGCAGCGCTCGAACAGATCGGGGGGTAATATGGTCTGGCGCTCTTTCAATTCGACCCGACCTCGAACTGTGTGCAGCCCTTTCGCAAGCATTTGCTGGTCGAAGTCCTCTGCCTCGTAGTCAACATTCTCAAAATCATGATCAAACATCGGCTCACCGATAAACTGGTAGATGAGCGGCATAACCTCGCTCGGACGGCTCGCCAGAAGGTCGTAATCGACCAAAAGCATCATATCGCTGTCGTCACTGTAATAGGCTTCCTTCAAAGCCGACCAGGCGAAACCAATCATCCGGTTCGGATTGAGCAGCGCCTCGGCGCGGGAAAAGACCGTCGAACGCTCTGCCGGCGAGGAAAACATCTTGCTGACATCGAACGCATTCTTTCGAACCAACCGCTCGATCGAGTCCATCACCCACGCCGGGTTGCGCACACAGCAGATCATGCGAGCGGCCGGATAGAGCTGCTTGATCGCCGAAAGCCGCGACGACCACATGCGGTTCGTATCGAACACCACGTCTGAGCCGGTCAGACCACCATAGTAGTTCTCGAAGAGCCCTCGGAGGATTGCACGCTTCTGCTCTTCCTTAAAGAAGACGGCGAACTCGTTGTCTGCACCCATGCTGTTCAGGCATGCGTTGAACAAAGGTCCCAAAGGAGAGGTCATCGCCGCGTGAAAGCTGGGATTCTGGCGAAGTATCGCGGACAGTAGCGTCGATCCCGAACGCGGAAGACCTGCTATGAAGTGCATCCTCGTACAGGACACACCCACCAAAGCCTGAGCGCCGAAAACGCCCCCGACATCAAACCCCGGATCACTATCAATACTCATACGGATTTCTTCCTCGAGATTGCCGATTGGTTCTATCGGCTGGAAAGATGAAGAAACTGATGATGGCAGCCCTCGTTCCATCGAAGGCGTCGCTCACCATTTGGCAGAGCGCCCATCCTTGACGCGAGAGAATCGTAACTAGAGCCACACACGTCGATAAGACCAAATTTGATCCAATCGAGATCTTGAGAGATTGGAGTAATGGTTTTCTACCGATGAATGGCGGCTGAAAGCGCATTTCTGATCCAATTTACACCCAATTCACCCCAATTGGTGTCGGGCACAAGAGGACTTCTTGACCGGAGGTAGAATCCATACTCAGACTATCCCCAGCCTCGCATTGACCAAATGTTCTGTGTGGGGCCGGGGACCTAGGCAAAGCGCTGGGAGCGCTGATAGTCGAGGCAGGATAAACCCGCCCGCGCGAGGGTCCCGTACGACATGGCGCGCTCGAAAAGAGCGCGCCCAGCAACACGGGAGACTACCATGAAAAAATTCACAGCAGCAGCGCTCTGCCTTGGCTTGGCGACGCCTGCTCTTGCGGCGGATAGCGATGATCCGCTGATCATTCCGATCCATAACTGGTCCAGCCAGATTGTGATGTCCAACGTTGTCGGACAAATCTACGAGGATATGGGTCTGAACATTGAGTTCGTTACAACCGATAGCCAGGCAGTCTATGAATCAGTCCGTCTAGGCGACGTCGCGCTGGAGCTGGAAGTATGGGAAGGTGCATTCGGTGCGTCGTTCCGTGCCGCGCTCGAGAAGGGCGGCCTGCATGACGCCGGTGACCACGACGCCGTGACGCGCGAAGACTGGTGGTATCCAATGTGGACCAAGGATGCCTGTCCGGGCCTGCCGAGCTGGGAAGCTCTGAACGACTGTGCCGCCCTCTTTGCGACCGCAGAAACTGGCGAGAAAGGCCGCTACCTCGATGGACCGGTCGACTGGTTGAAGCACGGTAAGGAGCGTGTCGAAGCGCTCGAGATGGATTTTGTCGTGATCAACGCTGGTTCGGCCGCGGCTCTCTGGGCAGAAATCGGCGCTGCAGAGCGCGATAAGCGCCCGGTCGTGGTCTTCAACTGGACCCCGAACTTTGCCGAGGCCGTCTGGCCGGGTGAGTTCGTGGAGTTCCCGGAATGGGTTGACGGCTGCGACAAGGATCCAGCGGTTGGGCCGAACCCGAACGCGCTCTATGACTGCGGCAACCCCGCCAAAGGCTACCTCAAGAAAGCGGCCTGGGATGGCATGAAGGACAAATGGCCGAACGCCTATTGCGTCCTAACCAAGATCAGCTTCACCAACCCGCAAATCGCTGAGATGGCCAAGCTGGTCGACACTGATGAGCTGGAGCCGGAAGAGGCAGCAGCCGAGTGGAAAGACTCCAACGAGGCGATCTGGAAGCCTTGGGTCGACGCCTGCGCGGCCTAAGCCTACCTTACTGACGAACAAGGGCCGCCTGGTTTGCGCCTGGCGGCCCGATTTGGTGAGAGGGATATGACCGAAACCGTTATCTCCGCACGGAACGTTTGGAAGCTGTTTGGGCCTGATCCCGCCGCTTACATGGCCTCGATGCCCGCGGGCCACAGCTTTGACCAGATCCGGAGTGACGGGTACATCGCCGGGGTCAAGGACGTCTCGATCGAGGTCGGTCGGGGCGAAATGCTTGTGATCATGGGCCTCTCCGGTTCGGGCAAGTCGACCTTGGTAAGGTGCTTCTCTCGCCTCCATGACATCACCAGCGGCACGATCGAGATCG
Source organism: Pseudomonadota bacterium (assembly GCA_039185285.1). GTDB lineage: Bacteria > Pseudomonadota > Alphaproteobacteria > Rhodobacterales > Rhodobacteraceae > Thermohalobaculum. The sequence goes on along the minus strand of JBCDAQ010000021.1, from coordinate 7,517 downwards.
AGGGTCAGGACATCATGGGCCTCTCGGAGCGGGAGCTGATCCAGCTCCGCCGCTCGAAGATGGGGATGGTGTTCCAAAGCTTTGGGCTACTGCCGCACCGCACTGTTTTGCAAAATGTCGCCTTCCCGCTGGAGATGCGCGGTCAGGATGTTCACACGCGCCAAGCCCGTGCGATGGAGGTCGTGAAACTGGTCGGATTAGAGGGGCGCGAGGATTACTTCCCGCGCGAGCTTTCCGGCGGGCAGCAGCAGCGCGTCGGGATCGCGCGCTCGCTCGCAATCGAACCTGACATCTGGTTCCTGGACGAGCCCTTCAGCGCGCTTGATCCGCTGATCCGGCGTGAAATGCAGGACGAATTCCTGCGCCTGCAAGAGATGTTGGGCAAGACCATCGTCTTCATCACACATGACTTCGACGAGGCCCTGCGTCTGGCTGACCGGATCGCCATCATGAAGGACGGCACGGTCGAGCAATGCGATACCCCGGATCGGATCGTCCTGAACCCGGCGACCGAGTATGTCGCCAAGTTCACTGAAGAGATCGACAAGGCCCGCGTGATCCATGCGGGCGTCTTGGCCAAGCCCCTGAACGGCGTCGCACCTGAGGGTGAGCCGGTCGCCGCCTCTGCGACCCTGCAACAGCTTGCGCGGGCGTTGGTCAACGACCAGCGAAGCGTGTTGCCGGTTGCAAGCGCCGATGGTCAACTGGTTGGTGCGATGAACCGGCAGGAGGCATTGGACATCCTCCTGGACGGGAACTGATGGCGGTTACGACCGAACTTGCTCCTCCTGGGCGCGTGACCCTCACGCCCGGTCAAATTGCGTTAGGTCTGTTGTTGCTTGCCGTCTTGTTCGCGCTTGCCCGACCGATGCTGCCATTGTGGATGATCGACAGGCCTGATGACAGTGGGCTGTTGCCCTTTGCTCAGTGGCTGGACGCCTTCTTCAACGCGATCAAGGGGGTCAATACAGGGCCGGAGGAAGATCAGCGCTTCGGCCTGATCCATATCACACGGACGATCTCCGCGGGTCTGGAGGTGCTGTTGAACATCAGCGCCAACCTGCTCGAGGGTAAACGCCGGTGGCCGTTTCTGGGGCCGATCCCCTGGCCTGCGGTTGCGACTGTCGCGGCCATCATCGGCTATTGGCTGGGCGGCTGGCGCATGGCGCTATTGGCTGGAGGGACGTTTGTTTGGGTCGCCCTGATTGGTCAATGGAAGATGACCATGCAGACCCTTTCGGTCATCGCGGTCGCGGCCCCGCTGGCGTTTCTGGTTGGCCTTGGGCTGGGGCTTTTGGCCTGGAAGTACCGGAGGGTGGATGTGGCAATCAAGCCGATCCTGGCGGTGCTGCAGACGCTTCCCTTCTTCACCTACCTTCTGCCGGCCGTGATCTTCTTCAAGGTTGGTCCAACAGCGGGGGCGGTCGCGACCATCATCTATGCGATCCCGCCCATGGTGCTGATGACCACGGTGGGGCTGAAGAAAGTCTCCCCGGAGATTGTCGAGGCGGGAAAGATGGCGGGCTGTACGCGTTGGCAAATGCTCCGCCATGTCTATATCCCGGCTGCGCGAACCGAAATCCTGGTTGGCGTCAACCAGATCATCATGCTCTGCCTCGCGATGGTGGTTCTGACCGCCTTTATCGGGATGCCGGGCCTGGGGGCGAAGCTGCTCAGCATGATGAACAGCTTCAAGCTGGGTCGCAGTTTCGAGATCGGCGTGACCATCGTTCTGGTCGCCGTGATGCTCGACCAACTCTCCAAGCAATGGGTGGTGAAGCAACCTGAGCGGTTCGAGCGCGGTACGCCGTGGTGGCGCCGTCATATGCTTGTGATCGGGGTGCTGGCTGGCTTTGCAGGGGCGATCCTGATCGCGTGGCTGGCCAGTTTCATTCCCGATATCAAGCTGAAGGACGTCACACTCGGCACGCTGCCGCAATACCTTGCCAGCATGTTGGATGAGGTAAGCCGCCGGCAAGCGCTTAGCCAAGGCAAGCCGATCGACAGTGCGATCAAAGCCTTCCTCGACATCGACAGTGTCCAGTCGGTCACTGGCGGGATACGGACGTTCTTGATCCAGGATGTGTTGATCCCGTTCCGAAATGCGCTGCTCTGGCTGCCGATTCCGACCGTTGTCCTGATCTGGGCGGCGCTGGGCTGGCGGGTCGGAGGCGCCGGACTTGCCCTGATTACGGGCGGGTTCTTTGCGATAATTGCGATGACCGGCTGGTGGGACCGGGCGATCATCACGCTTTATGCGGCGCTTTCTTCCGTCGTTTTGGCTGTGCTGATCGGCTTGCCACTGGGCATCTGGGCGGCGAAAGGTTCCAGGCAGCCGCTGACTGGGCGCTCGGAACTCGGCGAATGGGTTGGCGGTCTCACGGGCCTCGTCTTCAAGCGCATGCCCCTGGTTTTGGGCGCGCTCTTGGTGAGCGGGCTTTGGTACTATTTTGTCGAGGCAGTGGCAGAGGATCCGCCGGCTTTCTTCTCATTCGGGTCGACTTCGCTTTATCTGTTTGGTGCCACCTTCGGGGCGCTCTGGTGGTGCGTCCGCCGCTGGCCGCGGGACAAGGTGATGATCGGCGTGGTCGATACCGCCCAGACCTTCCCAAGCTTTATCTATCTGATCCCGGCGATCATGCTGTTTGGAATCAACGATGTGGCTGTGATCTTCTCGATCCTGATCTACACGTTGGTGCCCGTCATCCGCTATACGATCGAAGGCCTTCGCGCCGTACCCAATGAATTGACTGAGGCTGCCGATATGGCGGGCGCGACAGAGCGGCAAAAGCTCTGGAACGTGCAGCTGCCGCTTGCCCTGCCAACGCTCGCGGTAGGCTTTAACCAAGCGATCATGTTCGCGTTCTTCATGGTGATCATCGCGGCCTTTATCGGCACGCAGGATTTGGGGCAGGAGCTACAGCGAACGCTGGCCGGAACTGATCTGGGCAAGAACTTCGTCTTGGGCATTTCCGTCGCCCTGATGGCGCTGACCTTTGACCAGTTGCTGACGCGATGGGCGGCTGATCGGCGGCGGGAACTCGGATTGGAGTAACCAGATCCGTGCTCTCAGAGCGATCGGTGATCATCCGCTGTCCGCAAGTCAACCACGACGATTTTAAAGAAGATCCGGTTGCGAAGGTGGTAGGCGAAGCCAAAGTCGCGGATCACTTTTTCAAAGGCCGATCTGCGCCGGCGCGAATGTATCGGGAAGCGAACTTCCTCAAAACCCCGGCTCCGCAACCAGAGCAGGACGGCTTTTAGGAAAGGCCCCGCATAGTGTCGCCGGATCGATCTTGGCATGATCGAGCTTACAAAATGTTCGACGCTATAGCGCCGGGACCTGCTGAAGAAACTGCGCGCAGCGACCAGCTTGAAGGCGAGTTTGCCATGGGTGAACTTGCCTTCTCGCGTCTCATCAGGAACCCGAAGAAAGATCGCGCCACTGAGGAAGTACCGGCTGCTGGTACTGATCCTGACCGACGTCACGCTCTGCGCAAGTTCGCTCGGAAACTCCGAGATCCAGGCGGCGTCTACCTCTGTCTCTGAGAGCCTGAGATGCGGTGCGGTTTGCTGGTTCGAGTTTCGCATCAGAAAATCCGCATTGGGCGATCTATGAAGGATCAAGGCGAGCACCTGATCATCTGCCAATTGCTCCGTCCTTGCTGAGCTGGCAAACAACCGGCAAACAGATCCGCAGTGAATAGAATCACAGGTGCCGCCATGTCTAAGAAAATCATCGTCGTCGGGTCAGGCAACGCCGCAATGTGCGCAGGCATTGCTGCATTGGAACGGGGAGCTGACGTTCTGATGCTCGAGAAAGCCGCGCCAGATCTGGCCGGCGGCAATACAAAGTACACCGCCGGCGCTATGCGGTTTGCCTACGACTCCAGCGAAGAGCTTCTACCTCTGCTTGCGCATCCGGAAGACCCACGCATCCCGAAGACAGATTTCGGCAGCTATACCGGTGAGAAATTCGCCAACGATCTGCTCGGGTTCAACGATGGGCGCCCCATTTCGCCAGAGCAAGAGATCTTGGTCTCCCAGTCCTATAAAGCCGTCAGATGGCTCGCAGGGCATGAGGTGACTTATGAGCCGATCTACTCTCGCCAAAGCTTCGAGAAGGACGGGCGCTTTGTCTTCTGGGGTGGCCTGACCTTGGCGGCAGCGAACGAGGGGGTCGGTCTCTTTGAGATGGAGCTCGCAGCTTTTGAGCGGCTTGGCGGAGAGATCCGATATCAGACGCCGGTGACTGAACTCACGAGTGCCGACGGCGTGGTCACCGGGGTCGTCGCTGGTGGAGAAGAGATCCCGGCAGATGCAGTGATCCTCGCCTGCGGTGGTTTCGAGGCCAGCGAAGCCATGCGACGCGACCTGATGGGCCCAGATTGGTCGGTCGCCAAAGTGCGCGGGACACCGCATAACACGGGCGATGGTTTGACCATGGCCTGGGCGTTGGGGGCAGAGCGTTATGGCAGCTATGACGGGTGTCATGCGACGCCGATGGATCTTCATATGAAAGACTACGGCAACCTCGACCTGCCACCGCTGGAGCGCAAGAACTATCGCAAGATCTGCTACTTCCTCGGTGTGATGCTGAACGCCCGAGGGGATCGGTTCGTGGATGAAGGCATCAACTTCCGCAACTATACCTACGCACAGTTCGGGCGAGCGGTGTTGGAACAACCAGGACATTTTGCCTGGCAGATTTTCGATCAGAAAGTCATGGACCTGCTCTATGGGGAATACCACTTCTCCGACGCGCATTATGTCGAGGCAGACAGTCTGGAGCAGCTCGCAAACCTTCTCGAAGGCGTTGATCAGAACGCCGCTTTGGCGACTTTGAATGCCTATAACGCAGCAGTGGATGAAACGGTCTCGTTTGATCCGACAAAGCTCGACGGAAAAAGCACCCACGGCCTCTCCTTAGCCAAGTCAAACTGGGCGCAGCGGATCGACACGCCTCCGTATCGGGCCTATCCAGTAACCGGCGGGATCACTTTCACTTATGGCGGGCTCAAAGTGGATGACGTGGGCGCGGTGCTCCGAGAGGACGGCTCCGCAATCGCGGGGCTTCATGCCTGCGGTGAACTGGTGGGTGGTGTTTTCTTTGGCGGCTATCCAGGTGGGTCTGGTTTGACCTCAGGCGCTATCTTCGGCCAAAGGGCAGGCTACGGTGCTGCGAAGGTGCCAGGTTGAAGCGCTTCGACCGTCCGAATGACGAGATGACCGATCAGCTCAGACACCCCTTTTTTGCGGTCATACTGCGTGGGAATGTCACAATGCAGCCTTGGAGAGCATCTACATGACGAACCGCTCATAAGCTGTTTTCTGGAACATTCTGGTTTGTTTTCATTAAGAGGAGCGACCGTTGGAAACCGCAAACTTGCATCCGATGGCAACAGGCCACATCCCCGGCTATGTCGCCGCTGCAGACGGAAGTGATTATCTCTTCAACATCATGATCGTGTTCGCGATCGTTGCGATTGTGCTGATTGGTGTCAGCTATTTCACGCTGCACTCTGTGCCTGAGAAGATGGCTCACAAATCCAACCACTCACAGTTTCAACTCGTCGGAATCCTTGCCCTGCTGGCGTTGTTTACGCATGAGAGCCTCTTTTGGATCGCGGCCATTCTTGTCGCTGGATTTCAGCTCCCCGATTTCGGAGCACCCCTTCGGGCGATTGCCGATGCGATAGACAGAACAACGGCCTCACAAGCGTCGCCGCGAGACCCTCCAATAGACGATCCCGAAATCACGGCCACTGAACCGGCGCAATCGACCGAAGAGGCACGGTAATGCTGGAAACGATGATCTGCGCCGTCTTCACCATCTGGCCCGACTACTTGTTCCGCCGCTTTGTCCAAGGAAAGCGATTAGGCCGAGAAATCACTTTGTTTACAATGTGGTACGAGTTGCGCTGGGGACTGACTACGTGCGCGATACTCGCGCTCACGATCATCACAACGCTCTTTTACTTTCACCCGGCGACAGCGTCCGTCGCCTCGTATTTTCGCACAGTGACTATCCTTCCCCAGGCCGGAGGTCGGGTCTCTGAGATCTATGTCACAAACAATGAGCCGGTAAGATTAGGCCAACCGCTTTTCCGGCTCGACGACCATTCTCAGCGCGCTCAGGTCGAGGCGGCGAAAGCACAAATCGCCGAGGCGGACGCCTCGCTCAAGATAGCGGAAACGGATCTGATCGAGGCGCAAGCTTCAATCGCCGGTGCGGCTGCGTCGCTTAAGCAAGCTCAAGAAGATCTGGATCGAAACATCGTGCTGCGTGACGAAGGGTCGAGCGCGGTTCGCCTTTCAGAAATCGATCGCCTTGAGAACCTCGTTTCCGAACGCACGGCCCAAGTAGACGTTGCCAAAGCGCAGAAAGCCGAGGCGGAGGAGCGGATTGAAACGCTGATCCCAGCACAACGTGCCAACGCCTTTGCCCAATTGGATGCCGCAATCTCTGAGCTCGATAAAACAGTGATTTATGCGGGTGTAACGGGACGGGTCGAACAGTTTGGCCTGCAGATCGGCGATTACGTGAACCCGATCCTCAGACCCGCTGGCATCCTGGTTCCCAGCGCGTCAGGTCGCAATCGCTTCGAAGCCGGTTTCAACCAGCTGTCCGCTCAGGTGATCAAACCCGGAATGATCGGAGAAATTGGCTGCATGACCAAACCCTTCACGGTCATTCCGATGGTGGTTGTCGCGATACAGGATGTCATACCGTCAGGCCAGGTCCAGCCGAGCGATCGGCTTCTGGATCCGCAGAACAATCAGCAGCCGGGAACCATCATCGTTTACATGGAGCCACTCTATGAGGGTCGAGCTGATGCCCTACCACCGGGAAGCATGTGCCTCGCGAATGTCTACACGGACACACACGAGATCCTCAAAGATCCTAATCTGAGCGAGGTCGAGCGTGCATTTTATCACGTGGTCGGGACAATCGGTGTTGTCCATGCGGCAGGTCTACGCCTGCGTCTCTTACTTATGCCCGTGCAAACGCTGGTCTTCAGCGGCGCGCATTGAAGAGAGGCGGCGCCAGTCCCGGTGCGTGGCCAGTGAGATGGGGCTACTCAGGAATAAGCGTAATCAGGTGGTTCTTATACTCCACGACTGGCAGCCTCCGGGACTACGGTCGTTAAAGCGATTACTTCGGATGAAGGTCCCCGGCGCGTCGACGCAAAGACTTCTATGATCCCAGTGTACTTATCGCTCGAGTTCCTCGATTACAGCGCGTGACTGGCGACACCTGGCGAGCCCTGGGCGGGTTACGAAGAACAGAGGACCAGAGGTGTTAGAGGCATAAACCTCTTGCTCGTAGAGCCCACTGTGCCGAGTTTGATCACCAAGCAGCAGCGCGTCTAGATCGTTGCTCCAAAGAAGCTCAACATCTTCGCAGACGCGCGTCTCCCGGATATAGGCCTCCAAGAAACGGGTATGACGAGGCCAGCCTTTTGGTAAGCGATCAATAACATGGGGCGAGAGGCCAATGCTGAGCTTCCGACCAT
>JBCDAQ010000020.1:0-33541 GCA_039185285.1 Pseudomonadota bacterium | reverse complement strand
GGCCCGTCTCAGGATGGATGCTGCCATACCGCCCAGCGGAGATGATGATGTAGTAGTCACTTTGCTGGATGACCTGTTTGATAAACTCAAACTGCTCTTCATCCGCAGCCGGAAACAGCTCCATGCTCGCTGGGAAACAGTGGGCACGTAAAAGAGCAGTGCTGACTTCCTGCCTGGCATTCTCAAGGTCTTTCAGGGTCGAACTGATGAAAACCTGATACCGCTTTTCCATAATGCTTGCGTCCCTGAATGATTGCTGGTGATCGTGGCAATCAGCGGAAAAGACTGCAAGAGCGGAGAGCGGGCGCCGATGAAAGACTTCCTCCTCCAGGTGGCCAACCGCCTTGCCGCATCAGACCTCGCGTCGGCCCGCGAAGTCGCGAAGGGCCTGCTTCCGCTCGCCCGCGACCTGCCGCTCGCGGCCATCAAGATCCCTCATCTCGCCGAGACGCTCTCCCAACCCGACCGGATCCCGCTAACCGACCACCTCGCCCCCCTCATCGACTACCTGAACTGGGAGGATCACCAGGACTGGACCGACATCCCGCTGCCCTTCCGCCGGGAATTTGCCTATTGCGAGCTGGTCGGCCCGGACGGTGCGATCCCGGCAGAAACCTTCCGCATGGGCCTCTACGTTCAGTTCCCGAACAGCTTCTACCCGCTCCACAACCACGCGGCGGAGGAGCTTTACCTGCCCCTCTCCGGCACCGCCCACTGGTGGCGCGACGGCGTTGAAGACCAGCCCTCGCCACCGGGCACCCTGATCCGCCACGCGCCCTATGAACGACATGCCTCCCGAACAACCGACGAGCCCCTGCTCGCTATCTGGACCTGGACCGGCATGATCGGCCCCGGCACTTACCTTTGCGACCCCACCCCTCCTCAGACCTGAACATCGCATGGCCGGGTGGGTGGGCAGTCGTGATCCCCGCAGGGGAACACGCTGGGTGCCCCCGGCGCTTAAGCCAGAATCAGCGTGAACGCAGAAATCCCCAACAACACGGCCCAAGCCCGCCACAGAAGGGCGGTGGTCTGACGCACATCACTCGACCCAAGTGTTCGCCGCCCTGCAGGGTTTACGAACGGGTCCTCCGTCATCCGCCCCTCATAAGCGCGTGGGCCTGATAGCGCGATCTCCAACGAGCCCGCCACAGCAGCCTCCGGCCAACCCGCATTGGGCGACCGGTGCAGCCTCGCATCAGCCCACACGACAGCCCAGGCCGCGAGCCCAGTCCCCACCAGGCAAATCATTGCGGCAGAGAGCCTCGCCGGAACCCAGTTCACCAGATCATCCACCTTCGCGCTGGCCCAGCCAAACGCCTCGTAGCGCGCATTGCGGTATCCGACCGTGCTGTCGGCCGTATTGATCATCTTGTAGATCAAGATCCCCGGCAGACCCGCCACCAGGAACCAAAAGGCAGGCGCCACGATCCCGTCCGAGAAGTTCTCCGCCGCCGACTCAATCGCCGCCCGCGCGACCCCACTCTCATCCAAATCAGCCGTATCTCGTCCGACAATCATCGCGACAGCCCGCCGGCCATCCTCGAGCGACCGGTCAAGCCCGTCCGCCACCGCGCGCACATGATCGATGAGGGAGCGCTGCGCAACCAGAACCGCAGCGCCCAAAACCTCGAAAAGGCCACCAAAGCCGGGATGAGAGAGAAAAGCGCCAACTCCACCAGCAACCGTGATCAGGAGCCCAAGCATGACCGTCCCCTTAAACTGGCGATAAGCGCCTCGGTTCAATCGCCGCTCCCACCAGCCGATCGCCCGGCCCATAACCACGACTGGATGCGGCAGGCGCCGCCACATCCAATCCGGCTCTCCGAGAGCTGCATCCAACAAAAGAGCGAGCGCCAGCATCCTAGACCTCCATCGCAACGCCAATCGCCGATGCAGCATCTGTGGTCAATGCTTGTCTTGCCCACCCCTTGTGAGGATCATTACAGCGGTTGCGTCCCCGCTCCGGCAAGCTAGATCGTGTCAGGAGGAAACATGTTCAAGCGTCTCATCATCGCAGCCTTTGTTGCCGTAGCAACGCTGCCTTCCGCGGCGGCGGAGCGTCACTCCCTGATGCGCGACCGCGTCATGGAGCCCTCCCCGCCTGGGCTTTCGCCCGCGATGGCGACCGCCCGTGGCCCGACCTCCTACAGATGGTTCTGGGAGGAGGTCTCACCCGCCATCGCCGCCGCTGGCCCCGGCCGCTGGCAGCGGGCACTTCGCGTGATTGAACGCGGCCGGGCTCAGGGCCGAGGAATCCATTTCCCCGAGCAACGCGTTGCCCGGATCATCAAACGTTGGGGCAGTATTCTGAAACGAGAGGCCGTGAAGCGGGAGGTCTCGCTCCCCCTCCTGATCGCCATTGTCTCGGTCGAATCTGGTGGGAATGCCGGTGCGATCAGCCCGAAGGGTGCGGGTGGGCTTATGCAGCTCATGCCTCAAACGGCCAGACGCTTCGGTGTTTCAAACTCGCTGGCGCCCGCGCAAAACGTCCGCGGTGGCGCGCGTTATTTCTCTTGGCTGCTCAAGGAGTTCAAAGAGGATCCAGTCCTCGCCCTCGCTGGCTACAACGCCGGTGAGCGTGCCGTGATGCGCCACAACGGAGTGCCTCCCTTCCGCGAGACCCGCGACTATGTACCAAAGGTCGCCGCCGCCTATCTGGTCGCACGACGCTATTGCCGCCAATCCGTCAAAGGGCCTCGTGATAACTGCGAGCTCAGCTAATCAGCCGCCTAAACGAACGCTCTCCAGGCTGAAAACATCGGCGGCGGAAAAGCCCGCCGCGTTCAGAGCCTGATCCGCAATCACGGCAATCACAACGATCGAAACGAAGGCAATGAGCATGGTCTTCATTGGCTCTCTCCTGTGTCAGGACCGGTATTCTCTCGCAAAAACGCGATCAAATCCAGCCGGTCTTCCGGTTTGGCAATACGCTGCATGGGCATCTTACTGCCCGGTGTGTAGTGATCTGGGCCAAGATCGAAAAGCTTGTCGATCGTCTCCGGTCCCCAGACAATCTCTGACTTCGCTAAACTGTCAGAGTAACTGTATCCTGAAACAGTCCCCGCCCGCCGACCGAAGACACCATACAAACTCGGACCGGCTCGACGGGACGGTCCAGGCTCGAGATCATGGCATATCGCACATTTCCGGGTGAACTGGCGTTCACCATTGCTCATTGTTGTCGGATCGCGATGGAAAACGCGCTCGCCCTCGGTAAAGAGACTTGCCTCCCCACCAACCGGCCAGAGCGCCGCGCTGTCCGAGAGCCCGCCCGCCAGCAACCGCTCATCGCCATCCCAAGCCAGAGCCCATATCGGCCCCGTCTTCGCGGCCCGGAAGTCATGCAGGATCGACCAGTTGGTCGTATCGATAACCATGATGAAACCCTCACCATCACCAACCGCGATCCGATCCTTGCCCGATGTAGCAGCCAATGCCAGAATCGGTTTTCGATCCGCCGTGAGATCCGCTAGCGCCTCCCTCGTATCCAGTGAAACCGCTCGAACAGTCCCATCAAGCGCACCATAAGCCAGCCATCGGGAAGCCTCGTTGAGAACAAGGTTGTTCACCCCAAAACCATGGCTCACCAGGGTGGACTTCAGGTCACCATCCGCTGTCCAGTGCCGGATCGTACCATCATAAGACGCGGTGTAGAGCGTGCCATCCTCGGCAAAAACTGCGGCATTCACATTGGCTTTATGTCCCTCGAGCCAAATCGGATCGCCCCCTGCGACCGGCCAAATCGCTGCGCGACCATCCCACCCGCTCGACGCAATCAAGCGCCCATCTGATGATGCGGCGACCGCAATGACCTTGCCCTGATGCCCCTCCATGCGTCGAAGGATCGCGCCTGTTGTCAAATCCCACAGGATAAGAGCGAAATCATCGCCCCCGCTGACTGCTCGACCATTCGACAGGAAAGCCGTAGCATTCGCCGCAGCCTCATGGCCTTCTAGCCACCTAATCAGGTCACCGTTCTGCAGATCCCAGAGCCCGACGGAATAATCAAAACTTGCCGTAAGCGCCCGACTCCGATCGCCCGATACAGCGACCCCTTTTACCGGGCCGCCATGGCCTTCCAGCACTTGGTACCCGTCGCCAGCGAGAACCGGTCCGGCCAACATCGCGATCAAAGCACCGATCCAACTCATGGCCCGGGTGGGCGGGTGTCGCGTCTGCGTAGCAGGCGCGCAGTTGCCCCCAGGGCCTAATCGAAACCGTCCCATCGACTATTCAGCAGGGGTCCGCGCCGCAGCTTTGGAATTTTCCTCTTCGACCCAAAGACCGTGGTGCTCCTTGGCCCAGTTCAGATCGACCTGCCCGGTGCCCATCGCATCGAAGGCGCCTTCCATCCCGACCGAGCCGATATAGATATGCGCCAGGATCATGAAGATCATGCCGATCGACACCATCGTGTGCCAGATCTGCGCGTATTGCAGCTCTTGCATCACGGTCAGGCCAGTGGGCAGCGGCTCCCCCCAGATCGCCGCGACACCCAACCCGTTCAGCGTTGCAAAGGTCTTGTCAAACAACAGCACTTCCCCAGGGAACAGCAATTGCAGCCCGGACATGGAGATCGACACACCCATTACGATCGTGCCCCAGAAGATCAGCTTCTGACCTGCATTGAACTTGCGCGCCGGGGGGTGCACTCCCTTCACCAACACACCGCCGCCCTTCGCAAACCAGATCAGATCCAGCCGTGAGGGGATATTGTGCAGAACCCACATGACGAACACCATCGCCAGGCCCAGCATGAAGGCCCAGGCCATGTTGTTATGCGCCCACTTGCCCGCCATCGTGACGCTCGCAAAGGCCTCCTTGCCGATCAACGGCATCAGATAATCCTTGCCGTAGAGCAGGTTGAGGCCCGAGAGCGCCAGAACGATGAACGAACCTGCCAGCAACCAGTGCCCGAACCGTTCGATCGGCTTGAAACGTTCGATTGTCAGATCGGCCCAGCCATGCTCAATCCGGATCTTGCCCCGCAGCAGGTAGAAGAGGGCCAGCGCAATAAGAAGCCCGCCAAAAGCCCAGGCGCCCCAGGTTTGCAGCGGCCCGCCTTTCTCGCGCCACGAGAGCCAGCCCATGCCACCATCCTGCATCAAGATCGCCGAAGACTTGTCTGGGATAGAGACTGTTCCACTCTCGCCCGCGCGCATCTCTCCCCAAACGGTCGAGACGGAGTTTGGTCCCAGGACCTTCAATGTCGTCTCTGCCTTGGTCGGGTTCATCGCATCGGTCACGTCCCGCTCGCGCTGAACACCCGGCTCCATCGGTGCATTGGTCACCGCATCCGCCGGCGGCCGGACAGAGCCCCCAGCCGAGGTCTTGATCTGACTCATCACATCCTCGACGGAAATGCCGTCTTCGGTTTGGGCGATTGAGGGTGTGGAAATTCCGATCAGCAGGACCGCAAAAAGGATTCCAAAGGTCTGAACGAGCTGGCGAGCGCTGGCCATCATATCCTCCGAATTTTGTTTTAAATGAAGATGTTGGCCGAGCGACCGCATTGTCAAGCAAAGCACGCCACAGCCCACGATCTTTCCCGACAGGTGGACGGAAAACGTCTCAGATCTCCATCTACAGGAAAGGGCCGCGCGAGATCCCCGCGCGGCCCATTTTTCAGATCTGATCCAGATCAGTTAGATTTCTGATCGTAGGCCGTGCCCCAGCCCCAGGCGCCGGAGCCAAAGCCGCGGGCGACGACGCGCTCGCGATAGATGTCCGAGACATCGTCACCATCTCCGGCCAGAAGCGCTTTGGTCGAGCACATCTCAGCGCAGAGCGGCAGCTTGCCCTCGGCGATCCGGTTGGAGCCATACTTCTGGTACTCGGCAGCGCTGAAAGTTTCCTCCGGGCCACCGTTACAGAAGGTGCACTTGTCCATCTTGCCACGGCTGCCGAAATTGCCGGCTTGCGGGTACTGCGGCGCACCGAACGGGCAGGCATAGAAACAGTAACCGCAACCGATGCAGAGATCCTTGGAGTGCAGCACCACACCAAAATCGGTCTGATAGAAGCAGTCCACCGGACAGACCGCCATACAAGGCGCGTCCGAGCAGTGCATGCAGGCGACCGAGATCGACCGCTCCCCCGCCTTGCCGTCATTCAGCGTGACGACCCGGCGGCGGTTGATGCCCCAGGGCACCTCATGCTCGTTCTTACAAGCAGTGACGCAGGCGTTGCACTCGATGCAGCGTTCAGCGTCGCATAGGAATTTAGCGCGTGCCATTCATCCCTCCCTTAGGCTTTTTCAATCTTGCAGAGCGTGGCTTTGGTCTCTTGCATCTGAGTGACCGAGTCATAGCCATATGTCTGCGCGGTGTTGGTGGATTCGCCGAGCACGTATGGGTCAGCCCCCGCCGGGTAATGGGACCTGCGGTCCTCACCCTGGAAGTGGCCACCAAAGTGGAACGGCATGAAGGCGACACCCTGGCCGACCCGCTCGGTCACCATGGCAGCCACTTTCACCTTGCCCTTCTCCGGTCCTTCGACCCAGACCTGCTCCCCGTCCTTGATGCCAAGGTCGTTGGCGTCACGCGGGTTGATCTCGACGAACATCTCCTGCTGGAGTTCGGCGAGCCACGGGTTCGACCGTGTCTCGTCGCCGCCACCCTCATACTCGACCAGTCGGCCCGAGGTGAGAATGATCGGATAATCCTTCGAGAAGTCGTTCTTCTGGATCGAGGCATACAATGTCGGCAGACGGTAGGCCTGGCGGTCATCATAAGTCGGATAGTCCGCAACCAGATCACGCCGCGGCGTGTAGAGCGGCTCGCGGTGCAGCGGGACCGGATCCGGGAAGGTCCAGACGACCGCGCGGGCTTTTGCGTTCCCAAAGGGCGCACAGCCATGCTTGATCGCGACCCGCTGGATCCCGCCCGAGAGGTCGGTCTTCCAGTTGGTCTTCGGACCCGCGATGCCATCGATGATGGCCCGCTCGTCATCGGTCAGATCACCATCCCAGCCCAGATCCATCAGCATCTGCATGGTGAACTCAGGATAGCCATCCTGGATCTCCGAACCGACGCTGTAGACACCTTCGGCCAGAAGGTTGTCGCCATCCCGCTCGACACCGAAGCGCGCACGGAAGGTGAGACCACCCTCGCCTACGGGCCGCGACATGTCATAGAGGTTCGGCGTCCCCGGGTGGCCCATCTCGGCCGTGCCCCAGGACGGCCATGGCAGGCCGTAAAACTCACCATCGTTCGGGCCACCGATCGCTTGCAGCGTGGTCCGGTCAAAGGTGTGTTGGTTGGCCATATGGCTCTTGATCCGATCAGGATCCCAGCCAGTGTAGCCGATGGTCCACATACCTGCGTTGAACTCGCGGGTGATGCTCTCGACGTTCGGCACGTCCTCGCCATCCATCTCGTAGTTCTGCATGAAGCGCTCGGCAAAGCCGAACTTCTTCGCGAACTTGGCCATGATGACCTCGTCCGGCAGGGACTCGAAAAGCGGCTCGACGACTTTGTCGCGCCATTGGACCGAGCGATTCGAGGCCGTCACAGACCCACGGGTCTCGAACTGGGTACAGGCCGGAAGCAGGTATACGCCATCCTTGCGATCATGCAGGATCGCCGACACAGTCGGATACGGGTCGATCACGACCAGCATGTCCAGCTTGTTCATCGCCTTGTTCATCTCGACCATACGGGTCTGAGAGTTCGGCGCGTGTCCCCAAAGCACCATGGCGCGGACATTGTCCGGCTGGTCCATGTTGGCCTTGTCTTCCAGAACACCGTCAATCCAGCGGGAGACCGGGATGCCCTTGCCTTCCATCAGATCCTGGGTCGCGAACTGGCCCTTGATGTACTCATATTCCGAGTTGGCCTTGTCGCTGGCGGTCTTCTCGCCAGCCCAGACACGGGCCCAGTGCTTCCAGGAACCGGTTTTCAAGCCGTAGTAGCCAGGCAGGGTGTGCGAAAGAACGCCGAGATCGGTGGCGCCCTGCACGTTGTCGTGGCCGCGGAAGATGTTGGTACCGCCACCGGTGGTGCCCATGTTGCCCAGCGCCAACTGCAGCACGCAGTAGGCCCGCGTGTTATTGTTGCCGTTGGTGTGCTGAGTACCTCCCATGCACCAGATCACGGTGCCCGGGCGGTTGTTGGCCATGGTGCGTGCAACCCGGCGAAGCTGGCTGCCTGGCGTACCGGTGACTCGCTCAACTTCCTCGGGGTTCCACTTGGCAACCTCGGCCTTGATCTGATCCATGCCCCAGACACGGGTGCGGATGAACTCTTTGTCTTCCCAACCGTTCTCGAAGATATGCCAGAGGATCCCCCAGATCAGGGCAACGTCCGTGCCCGGGCGGAACCGGACAAACTCATCCGCGTGTGCGGCCGTGCGGGTGAAGCGCGGGTCGCAGACGATCAGAGGCGCGTTGTTTTCTTCCTTCGACTTCAGAACATGCAGCAGCGACACCGGGTGCGCCTCTGCAGGGTTACCACCGATGATGAAGATCGCGCGGCTGTTGTGAATGTCGTTGTAGGAGTTGGTCATCGCACCGTAGCCCCAGGTGTTTGCAACACCTGCAACCGTGGTCGAGTGACAGATCCGCGCCTGGTGGTCGACGTTGTTCGTGCCCCAATAGGCCGCGAACTTGCGGAACAGATAGGCCTGCTCGTTATTGTGCTTGGCCGAGCCGAGCCAGTAGACCGAGTCAGGTCCGCTCTCTTCGCGGATCTTCATCATGCCATCGCCGACTTCGTTGATGGCCTCGTCCCAGGACATGCGCTTCCACTCGCCGCCCTCAAGCTTCATCGGGTACTTCAGGCGACGCTCGCCATGGGCGTGCTCACGAACCGCGGCCCCCTTGGCACAGTGGGCGCCCAGGTTGAAGGGGCTGTCCCAACCGGGCTCCTGACCCGTCCAGACACCGTTTTGCACTTCCGCCAGCACGGTACAGCCGACAGAGCAGTGGGTGCAGACCGATTTGACGATGTCGACTTTGCCATCGCGCGCCGCGGCGGCGGACGCTTTGGTCACCGTCCCGCCTGTCGCGCCAATGGCGGCCAGACCACCGATTGCCAAACCTGATCCGCGGAGGAAGCTCCGCCGGTCAACTGATTTTTCTGCTACTTGGGTGAGAACCGAAGCCGTCTGGGGGCGTCTCGCAACCCCATTGGTCTTTTTCCTCAGCATTTTGATCTCCCTTGCGTGGGCAATTGCCCTAGCTTGGTTTCTCGGGATCAGGGCCGAACGCAACCGTCACCCGGGTGATTGGGCGAGACTCAGAAGCGAGCGCTCTCCAGGTATTTGCGGACGTGTTCGGTCTCGCGATAGCTTTCGCTATTCTCTTCAATCTCAACAGCTTGCGCCGAGCCGCCCGTCACTGCGGCAACGGCCGCAACCGGGGCTCCGGTGGCTGCGAGTTTTAGGAAATCCCGGCGGTTCGCCGATTTCTTTTCCATCAGTCTTCCTCCTTGCTGGGCCTGCCCTTTTACGTTGGGCACCGACCTTGCTTAACCCCGAGAACGTCTTCTCAGGAACTCAATCGAAAAGCCTCGCGTTCAATCTCCATGAACACGCGGCCGATCGCTCCGACAGGCGCGTAGAGAATTGATCCCTGCGCCCCCTCCAGATCCGTGAAAAAGTGGCCGGCCCAGGGGCCGACATGCGTATTGTAGAACGCCTTCTGGGTGTCCAGGTCCGAAGGCGCCTCGAAGCGCCCCCGGATCAGACCCGCCATCATCTCTGCGAGAGAGGCGATATTGTCCTCCGGCTCATATACATTCTCGGCCCGTTCGATCCCAAGGCGCGTCATGTCATTGCGCAAGAGGGCGAGCGGTTTCTCGTTGAGAAAGCCGGTCATGTAGTAGGACGCATACGGCAGCAGTTCGCCGCGGCCGAGACCGATGAAGAGCCGGTTGAACTCACTCTCGGCTGATTTGGGCGTCGTCGCCTTGGCCACACGTGCCATGGCGATAACCGCCCTTCCCAGGTCGCTGTCATCACCACTTAGCCGCGAGACGCGATGAAGCAGATCACGCGATGGAGGGCCAGCTAGCAGTGCCGATATCAGATCATAGAGATCTGCACGGAGCAGGTCTTCCTCCGCCACGGCACGATTTGCGTCCTCCGCAAGTTGAGACATCGATCCTCCCTTTTGCCGGGTTGTCCCGATCTTGGTAGTTGCTAATTGCTACACATACCTGACGGGTGGTCAACTGAGATATCCAATTTTATCCGATCTTTCCGGCAAAAATCCGCGCCTTTTCGCGATCCGGCATCGGCGAAAACCTGACTAAAACAGACGGATTTGGGGTGTTTTACGACTGATCGAACTGAAACTTCATCCGTCGTGGCGCGGGCTGCAGCACGTCGCCAGCCTCCTCAGCGCTTCGGAAATGCGCGGCGTCTTCGGCGTCTGCGAGAACGTCCTCAGGCTCTTCAGCCATCTCATCGAAGGGCTCTTCGACCGCCTCGTCTTCGGCGTCCTCCGCCTCGTCCTCCGAGGGCGGATCCTCCTCCACCAACATGCCCTTGCCGACCTGATAGACCGTCTGCAGGTTCTCGATCACGGTCGCCGCATCGGTGAAGTCATCCCCATAGTCGACCAGTTCATCGAGATTGGCGAGCACCGGATTGGTCAACCAAAGTTTCCGCAGCGCCCGGTTGCGCAACCGCTCAGGCACCGCTTTGGCCATAAAGCCAGAGAAGTCATCCCCGGGCTTCAGCTCTTCGGGATCGGGCAGGCCAAGCTCCTCCAGCACCTCGTCGTCGGTCTTCTCGACCTCCGGCTCAGCCGCAGCCTCGACGACCTCAACTGGTTCAGGCTCCTCCACCGGCCCTTCAAGCTTGCGCTTCGACCAGCGCGTCAGAAAGCCGTCGTCGCTCAATGGATTTTCCTCTTGCTGGTGGGGGCGCGATAGACATCCGCCGTCTGCCGGATCCGCTCATCCCCGATCCCGTCCTCGACCAGATCGATCCGCTTCTTGTCCCGCTTGCGTTTGACAAAGACTTCTTCGACATGGTGACGCTCGACGAAATCCGAAACCCAGGCAATCAGCGCGGGCGGCATCGGCACCCGTTCGACCAGTTCCTCGCCGCTATCGGCATAATCCTGCGCCTCGAACGGCGACACGGTGATGGAGAAGACTTTGAATTCTTCATCCGCCTCCGGGTCCTCCGAGGGGCGCAGGATCACAAACGCACTCGGCGGCTCGTCCGAGAGTGCTACGCGATACGCCTCGGTCTCGGCCCGGTGCATCTCCACCTCGACGGTCGCGGCATGATACTCCACCGCGTCCCCCTCCCGGCGCAACTCCCGCCAGTCAGCAGGGCCAGCGCCCGGCAACAGGGCAACCGCCCGCCAGGACCATTTCGCCCAGCGGGTCACGCCTGGCGTCTTGCGGATCACAACGCCAACAGGCATCGAAGTTGTCTTCTCTGTCATGCGGCCGGATAGTTGCGCCAAGAGACGGCTTTGCCAAGGGGTGGAATGCACAGCCCTTGCCGCCTGATGAAAACCCACCTAGGTCTCATTGCAAAACCAATAGGAGGGAACATGACCGATCAACCGCGCCTGATGCTCTGCGACTGCACGGGGACGTTCAAACCGGACGCGCGGGCGATCGAGCTTGGGACCGGGCTCTCCTGCGAGAAGATCCACACCCATCTTTGCGGCCCCGAGGCCGGTGCAGCCGCCGAGGCGCTGAAGGGTGGCGATACGATCATCGCCTGCGGGCAGATGCTCACCGCCTTCACCGAATTGGCCGAGGATCTCGACGTCCCCTCCCCGCTTCTCATCGATATCCGCGACCGGGGCGGCTGGTCCGACGATGTGTCCGGTCCGAAACAGGCGGCACTGCTGGCGGACGCTTTGCTTCCCGCACCACCGGTCCCCGTGATGGATGTGACCTCCGAGGGCGTGTGCCTTGTGATCGGCGAAGGGGAACTCGCGCTCGCCGCCGGCGCCCGTCTCGCCACCGCCATGACCGTCACGGTCATGTTGACGGATGGCGCGGTCGACCTCCTCCCCCAGGCCGAGATGGACATCGTGACGGGTCGGGTGAAATCCACCAACGGCTCTCTGGGCCAGTTCTCGGTAAAGATCGACCGCTTCGCCCAGTTGAAACCTGCCGGACGCGGCCCCCGCGCATTCGAGGCACCTCGGGACGGCGCAACCTCGGCCTGCGATGTGATCGTCGACCTGACCGGCGGCACACCTCTCTTCCCAGCACCCAACAAGCGCGACGGCTATCTGCGTGCTGACCCGGGCAATTCGCTCGCAGTGGAGCAGGCGATTTTCGACGCGAGCCAACTGGTTGGCACTTTCGAAAAATCGCTTTTCATCCGGTTTGAGGCGAGCCTTTGCGCCCATTCCCGCGCCGAGCAGACGGGCTGCACCCGCTGCCTCGACCTCTGCCCGACCTCCGCAATCAGCCCGGCGGGTGAGCATGTCGCCATCGACCCCAACATCTGCGCTGGCTGCGGCGCCTGTGCCGCTGTCTGCCCTTCCGGGGCGGCGACCGCCGAGGATCCAACCGTCCAGCACCTCTTCCGCCGGATGCGCACGCTCTCCGACACGTTCCAGAATGCCGGCGGGACGGCCCCCCGGCTCCTCGTCCATGACGATCATGGCGCCGAGATGATCCGCCTCGCCGCCCGCCATGGCCGCGGCCTGCCGGGCAACGTGATCCCGATGGAAGTGACCTCGCTCAACGCTTTTGGCCATGCCGAGCAAGTCACCGCTCTCGCCGTTGGGTTCCAGGAAGTCCTGATCCTCGCCGGTCCTCATACCGAGCAGGATCCGCTTGCCGCCCAGATCGCATTGGCAGACACCCTCGGCGCTGATGGCCGGGCCGCGCTGATCGACGTCACCGACCCGGAGGCACTCTCTGACCGGCTCTACGGCACCGCGCCGGAACTGCGCGAGATCACGCCGATCCTGCCACTCGGCGGTCGCCGGGAAGCCGCCCGTCTCGCCGCCAAGGCTCTGAACCCGGAGGCAGAAACCCTGTCCCTCCCTTCCGGTGCTCCCTATGGCGCTGTGGTAGTGGATACTGATGCCTGCACGCTCTGCCTCTCCTGCGCCGGGCTCTGCCCAACGGGCGCCCTGGGCGACAACCCCAATGCGCCCGAGCTCAATTTCCGCGAGGAAGCCTGCCTGCAATGCGGCCTCTGCCAGGGTCTCTGCCCGGAACAGGCAATCACCCTGGTCCCGCAGATGAACCTGACCGAGGAAGCATTGCGCCCCCGTGTCCTGAACGAAGAAGAACCCTTCGCCTGCATCGAATGCGGCGTGCTCTTCGGCGTCAAATCCACCATCGATGCGGTCGTGGCGAAGCTCGAGAGCCATCCGATGTTCGTGAACTCCGACAACGCGCGCCTGATCCAGATGTGCGATGATTGCCGGGTCAAGGCGCAGTACCACACAGACGCAGCACCTTTCCAAGGCGGGCAACGACCCAAGGTGAGAACCACCCAAGACTATATCGACGAGCGCCAGGACTAAGTCCCTGACCGCGCCACATACGGATCACCTGAATATGGCCTTTGGTTTTTCCGAAAAGGTCATGACAGCTTCCTCATTTTACGTTAACGCCAACGTCAACCACCGAATCAGAATTTGAGACTTCTTTCAAAAACCTCTTTGGCAACGGCGGAAAACTGATGTCAGTAGAAATGGACCCCAGCGACAGGCTGCTCCTGCTCGCCCTAATGGAATGCGCAGATGAGTTGCGCAAGCGCGCGAATTTCCCGCGCGGCCTTCCCTTGGCAGAAACAATCCGAGCCGGCGACAGCCTAACCCCCGTTTTGGTTGAGCTGATCGAAGCGTGGTGCCTGAAACAGGCACGGGAAAAATACATTCATGTCACCGATGGGGAGGCAAGCAATGACTTGCCAAACGAGCAGAGCATTGAGCAGTTGAAGGCCGGAATGTCTGCCGAC
Source organism: Pseudomonadota bacterium (assembly GCA_039185285.1). Lineage (GTDB taxonomy): Bacteria > Pseudomonadota > Alphaproteobacteria > Rhodobacterales > Rhodobacteraceae > Thermohalobaculum. Next base: position 19,639 of record JBCDAQ010000020.1, on the reverse strand, counting down.
GAGAAATTATGCCTAAAGCTCATCCCCAACAGCAAGCCAGAAGCATCTAAATCAACACCAGCCAATCTCGCGCGTGTTGCGACCGACTTTTAGCCAAGATCGCCAAAAGTCGCCTCAGATCCGAAACGCGAGATTTTTTGTCCGAGGAAATCGCAAATCCGTTAACCCGAGAATCTTGCGATAAAAATCCCTCGAAATCTCACTTTTTCCGCGGTCCAAGCGGTCCTCGCAGGCTGATCAAAAGTTCCGATACCAGCGCTTTAGGCGGCGTAACCGCGTCACGATTTTTGAGATTGCGGGGAGGCGATCGTACCAACGCTCTTCCTCGATAATGTCGGACTTCGACGGTCTCTGGAACGCGATCTTTGGATGAGCGACCCAAGTCGGCCGACTTGGATGTGCGGCGCGAAACCAAGAATACGCCCCGTCAACATGCATTGGCCCTCCTTCCGGAGAGTTCGCCGGACGCGGGAGCATCGCACTCAGGTAGTGGACAAGCTCCCCGATGACTTCCCCCTGAAAGCCAACACAATGGGTTGTCTGAACTGGATCGGTGCTGTCGATTTCAACCAAGAACCCCTGCGAATCTTCCAGCCCATCGCTTCTAAGTAAGTTGTAGCCGCCGTAAAACATGCTCCAATCGGGCCGGCCGAGATCCTGATCGATCCGAGCAATCGCGCCATGCACGTCTCGGCCGAAGATTGCATCGTCTTCGAGAATGAGAAGCCGCCCGATCCCGTCATCGAGCGCTTCTTGTAAGACGCTCAAATGGCTCAGAAAACAGCCGCGAGCACCGATGGACTCAAACTCTCCAGGGCTGTCGGGTCGGATCGCGTCAAAGAAACGGACATTGCCCTGACCAGGTGTCAGGTGAAGACGCCGAAGCTCTGCCGTAATCTCCGCCCGCCGATCCGCTCTCGTCAAAAGGCTAATGATCACGATCCGATCAAAGACGCTTTCTAGCCCGCCTTCCATCTGGTTACTCTGCTCCTGCATCGGAACGACGCTCCGCTCTCACATCCCTTCTGACACCAACTCGCCCAGTTAAGGGTTCATCCAGCTGGTTATCCAGTCGCAGGGTCGTCTATCAGTCTAAAGATTTCCATGAACTCAACCAGAGATCATTTCCATCGGTGAGACGTCTGTCACCGTCACTCAGCGGCAGCAAGATCAGGCGGCAAAACCTCCGTCGCCAGAGTTGCAACAGCCTCATCGAGCCCAACGGATTTCTGGCCTTGAGCACCCAATCGGCGCATCGCCACGGTGCGGCCTTCGACCTCTTGACGCCCGACCGCGAGAATGAACGGCACGCCTGCGACCGAGTGTTCACGGACTTTGTAGTTGATCTTCTCGTTACGCTTATCCGTCTCGGCTAACAGACCGGCCACGCGCAGCTTATCAGCGACTTCCTCAGCATAATCATCCGCGTCAGAAACAATTGTCGTTACAACGACTTGGCGCGGTGCCAACCAAAGCGGCAGGCGACCTGCATAGTGCTCGATCAGGATCCCGGCAAAGCGTTCGAGCGAGCCGAAAAGCGCCCGGTGGAGCATCACCGGATAGACCTTGTCGCTGGCCTCGTTCACATAGGTCGTCCCGAACCGCTCCGGCAGGTTGAAGTCGACCTGGAGCGTACCGCACTGCCAGTCGCGCCCGATCGCATCGCGCAGGACATACTCGAGCTTTGGCCCATAGAAAGCGCCCTCACCCTCGAAGATCGTGTAGCTATGCCCGGCCGTATCGAGCGCGGTGCGCAACGCATCCTCCGCCTTGTCCCAGCTCTCGTCACTGCCGATGCGGTTCTCTGGTCGGGTGGACAGCTTGATCCGCACATCGTCGAACCCAAAGTCGCGATAGATCGAGAGGATCAAGGCATTCACCTTCAAGCACTCGTCCGTCAGCTGCTCCGGCGTGCAGTAGATATGAGCATCGTCCTGGGTAAAGCTGCGCACCCGCATCAGGCCATGGAGCGCACCCGACGGCTCGTAGCGATGCACTTTTCCGAACTCGGCGATCTTGAGCGGCAGATCCCGGTAACTCTTCGTTCCTTGCCCATAAATCAGCATATGGCCGGGGCAGTTCATGGGCTTTAGCGCGTATTCCCGGTCGTCCTGGGTCTCGGCGAGGAACATATTCTCGCGATAGTTCTGCCAGTGGCCCGAGGTTTCCCACAGCGCTTTGTCCATGATGTCAGGCGAGTTGACCTCGACATAGCCAGCCACTTCTTGTCGCTTGCGCATGTAGTCGATGAGGGTCTGGAACAGACGCCAGCCGTTCGGGTGCCAAAAAACTGATCCAGGCGCCACTTCCTCGAAATGGAAGAGGTCCATCTCACGGCCCAAACGCCGGTGGTCGCGTTTTGCAGCCTCCTCCAGCATGGTTAGATGCGCCTTGAGGTCGGCCTTAGTCTTGAAGGCGACGCCGTAAATGCGCTGGAGCATCCTGTTTTTGCTGTCACCGCGCCAATAGGCACCCGCGACCTTCATCAGCTTGAAGGCGTCCGCCGGCACTTGGCCCGTATGCACAAGATGGGGCCCACGGCAGAGGTCCTGCCAATGACCATGCCAGTACATCCGCAGTGGCTCATCGCCTGGGATGGAATCGATCAGCTCAACTTTGTAGGGCTCGTTGTTGTTCTTGTAGAACTCAATCGCCCGCTGCCGATCCCAAACCTCGGTGCGCACTGGGTCACGGGCGGCGATGATCTCACGCATCTTCTTCTCGATCGCCTCGAAATCCGCTTCCGAGAACGGTTCATCGCGGTCGAAATCATAGTACCAACCATTGTCGACAACGGGGCCGATGGTGACCTTGGTTTCAGGCCAGATCTCTTGCACGGCGCGGGCCATGATATGGGCGCAGTCATGGCGGATCAGCTCTAACGCCTCGGCCTCGTCTTTCGTGGTGATGATGGCCAGCTTCGCGTCCTGCTCGATCGGAATCGAAAGGTCTGAAAAGACACCATCGATGCGGCAGGCCAGCGCGGCCTTGCCCAGCGATTTTGAGATATCCGCCGCCACCTCGCCACCGGTGGTGCCGGCAGCATAGGTCCGCTGGGCTCCATCGGGCAGGGTGATCATAATCTCGGCGGACATCTTCGTCTCCATGTGTTGGGGGTTGTTCAAGCGGGCGCACCATCCCGATGCGGACCGTGGGTGTCAAGGCAGGCGACGTCGAATTCCTGTCATGACATGCGTTCAGCGCCCGCTATCACGACCGAGCAATGACCAGGTGACCCGGAATTGGCAGCCCCATATCCATCCGTACGGTCACATCATTGAAGACAACAAGCTCTAGACCGTGGGTTTTGAGGAGCTTCTTGATATAGCTTTCTGAATGGGCAAAGCGGATCTTGTCCCCGACCTTCCACCCGCGCGAGTCGAACGCTTCTTCTGGTAGTGTCTCGGTAGAGAATGCAACAACGCCACCTTGAGCGAGGCAGGGCTTCAACCCTGCGAAGAAGGCCTCCAAAGCCCCAAGGTAAGGAAAGACATCGGCTGCCACCACCAGATCGAACTTTTCTTCCTCTTCTTCTAGAAACTGAACCACGTCGCCGATGAAAAGTTGGTCATAGAGCTCACGTTCATCGGTCTCGGCCAGCATTTCTTCAGACAGATCAACACCCACCAATTGCTGAAACTGACCTGCCAAAGCCACGCCAACAAGGCCAGTCCCGCAACCGAGGTCTAGAACACCGCCATATGGTCCATGCCCGGCTGCTGCCAGTTCTTTGGCGATCAACTTCGGCACTTCGTAGCTGAGCCGGGCAACTAGGATTTCGTCAAAGCTTGCCGCGTTCTGATCAAAAAGGGTGGTCACATATGCAGTTGGTGCTCGCTCGGGGTCTTCTCCCTGACCGATCGAGGCGAGCCGAACAGCAGCCCCTCCATGATCTTCGGGGTCCAGACGCAAAACCTCGCGAAAAGCTGCCGCAGCGGCAGTTAAGTCGCCCGCTTTCTCGGCTGCAAGCCCACGTTCATAGGCTTGCTCGAGCAGATCATCCTCAGAGTCCGCGGACAAAGGTCCGGCCAGAGGCTGCTTCGTAGACGTCAAGCGTCGATCGTTGCATCTGCGTGACGGTGTATTGACTATGCACCCTTACCCGCGCTGCCATACCCATATGGGCACGCTCCGACGCCTCGAGCCCAATCGCCAAGCCCATTGCATCGCTGAGTGCCTCCGGATCACCCGGGGGGTAGAGCCAACCCGACTCGCCATGGATTACCGTCTCTCGCGCGCCACCGTGATCGGTCGCAATAACCGGTCGTCCCATCGCTTGCGCCTCGACGATCACTCGGCCAAAAGCCTCTGGCTCGATTGAAGCGGAAATCACAACTGCTGCAAGCTTGTAGGCCGCTGCCATATCAGTGGTGCCACCGACGCAATGGACACAGTCCTGCACGTCTAGGGCTTGGATCCGGTTGTCCAGTTCCCTCGCGAACTCCCCGCCAGAAAGGTCATCGCCAACAATCAATACGAGAAAACTCTCACCCCCGATTGCCCCCTTCAAACGGGCTGCAGCATCGATCACGCTCTCGGCCCCCTTCCAGCGGGTTAGCCGAGCAGGCAACATGATGACCGGGCGCGTGTCGTCCAGAAGGTTCCACCGCTCCATGAGCTTCACAACCCGTTCGTTTCCAACAGCGTCTTCGGTGAAGACGTTGATGTCAGCGCCTCTCGGGATCACCACAATGTCCTCGTCTGACACCTTATGACGCTCAAGGACGAGCTTACGGATAAACTCCGAGATAGCTATCACCGGGCGTCCACGCGCCATTACGCTGTTGTAGAGGCGCTTAAACGGCAACCCTTCGCTGTAAGTTCCATGATAGGTCGTAACGAAGGGTTTACCCGATTGTCGCGTCGCAAGATATCCGCTCCACGCCGGGGCGCGCGAGCGGGCGTGGACGACGTCGATGCCTTGCTCTTCGATCAGCTCGCTCAGGCGGCTGGCATTGCGCCAGATTGTGTATGGGTTCTTGGTTGCCATATCGAGCAGCACAAGTTCCCCCCCTGCCTGGCTGACCCGGATCGATTGGGTGCCTCCAGCGGTGGCGACCAAGGCCCGCCCACCGGCCGAGACGATTGCGTCGACCATCTCAATCGTGCCGCGCTCCACACCACCAGAGTCCAGCCTTGGAACCAATTGCATGACAGTAAGCGGACGCACCTCTTCCCCCGGCGCGGACCCGCCGTTAGGGTCGCCCATGCTTAGACCCGACTGAGGAGCTTGGAGCGTCATGACAACCCCGGATTACCTGAACCGTTCAAACAAACCGCGCCTCGCTTATCACAGGTTCGCGGGAGAAGGCGATGGCGCATTGCTCCCTGGGATTGTGTTTCTTGGTGGTTTTCGTTCGGACATGACAGGAACCAAGGCACAGTTTCTGCAAGAATGGGCAAAAGAGCGCGGCCGAGCCTTCTTGCGGATGGATTATAGCGGCCACGGTCAAAGCGACGGAGACTTTCTCGATCACTGCATTGGAGACTGGGCTGAGGATGCCGTGACCGTGATCACCTCGGTTACCGAAGGCCCACAAGTTCTGGTGGGATCGTCGATGGGCGGATGGATCTCTCTTCTGCTCGCGCGTCAGATGCCGGAGAGGATTGCTGGCCTGATCGGCATCGCCGCCGCCCCCGACTTTACCGAAGATAGTATGTGGGCGGGGTTTTCTGACGAGCAGCGAGCGACCTTGACCGAGACTGGCCGCTTGGACTTACCATCGGACTACTCAGATGATCCCTATCCGATCACCAAACGGCTGATCGAGGATGGGCGAGAGAACTTGGTTCTTCGCACACCGCTCAATCTGCCATTCCCTGTTCGTCTGCTGCAAGGAACAGCTGACACGGATGTCCGGCCCGAAGTTGCTCTGCGGCTTTTGGATCACCTGGTGTCGCCGGACGCGCGGCTTACTTTGGTGAAGGACGCCGATCATAGGTTCTCGGAACCCAGCGAGCTGTCGCTGATCGGCAAAACACTTCATGGGATCTTGCAACGTACCTAAAATGGGATTGGGCGCCCGGCATAGTCTTCGAACACGCCGGAAGTCTCTAGGCTGAGCATCTCAAAACGGGCAAGGAGACCAGACGCGCTTTCTTCGAGACTAATGTCAGCCTCACCTCCACCCATATCGGTTCGGACCCAGCCAGGGTGGTAGGCGCCCACCGCGATGCCATCAGGGCGTAGTTCCGCAGCGAAGTTGGCCGCGAGATTGGTCGCAGCAGCCTTTGACGCGCGGTAGAGCGACGAGCCTCCTGGCGCCCTAGCGCTTGACCCCATGATAGAGGAGATGATCGCAATTTTTGGCTGCTCGGCGGCTCGGAGTCGCCCGATCAGAGCCTGTACAGTGAAAAAGACACCAGCGACATTTGTCATCAGAACCGAGTTCCAAGCGTCATAACTGTGCCGCGGGTCTTCGAGCGGGCCTCGAACGAGGTACTGCCCCGCATTGCAGATCAAGAGATCGAGAGGCGGACCTTCGGCGAGTGTTGCAAGGCTCTCTGGATCGCTGACATCGCAAGGTAGGAGCGTGCATGCGGGATTGTGCGCACGAGACGGATCACGCGCGGTCCCTGTCACCGCAGCGCCGGACAATACAGCCTGGCGAGCGAGGGCCGACCCGATGCCACGATTTGCCCCGGTAATTAAAATTGTCTTTGGCATCGCGAACCCCATTTCTGCTTTACCCCTCGGACTTAGCCGAGCGCGCAGCAATCGCAAGCGGAGGCTCAGATGACCCCAAGTTTTTCCCATGCCCTAATCATCGGAGCGGGTAGTGGGTTATCAGGATCCCTTGCCCGTCTCTTTGATGAGAAGGGCCTCCGTGTTGCGTTGGCGGCACGGGAAACTGAGAAGCTTAAAGGGCTCGCCGATGAGACTGGCGCAACGCTGCACCGCTGCGACGCCAAGAACCCTGACGCAATTTCGGAACTTTTCGCAGAACTTGATCAGCATGGCGCACCGGATGTGGTTGTCTACAACCCATCTGCCCGCGTTCCCGGTCCAGTGGCCGAGATTGATGCCCTGGCTGTGAGAGATGCCGTAGGCGTTACGGCGCTCGGCGCCTTCTATGCCGGTCAACAAGCCGCGCAGCGGATGATCCCCTCTGGCCATGGCGCAATCCTCTACACTGGTGCGACTGCGGGCGTGAAGGGCTATCCAGGCTCAGCGGCCTTCGCGATGGGCAAGTTTGCACTAAGGGGCCTTGCGCAATCTATGGCGCGCGAATTACACCCGAAAGGGATCCATGTGGGCCATTTCGTGATCGATGGCGGGATCCGAAACCCGAATCGCTCAGGCCGGATGGATGCGCCAGATAATCCCGATTCCCTTCTGGACCCTGATGCAATCGCACGGAGTTACTGGCACTTCCTGGACCAGGATCGCTCCAGCTGGGCCTGGGAAATCGAACTGCGCCCTTGGGTGGAGAAGTTTTAGACCGCCGACCCTAGATATGGCGAACCAAGCGGAATCGCGCGTTCCGCGCGATACAACTTTGAGTTTGCGCCCTGACGGGCGCGCTGGCGCAGCTCTGCCTACTAGGCAAAAATGGGCACGTCATCCCCCAAGGGTGTGACGCAATCGCCGAGAGAGATGCTTCCGGATCGCAGAACCTCGGCAGTAATGCCGCCGTGACCGCGCATCGCGGAATAGCCTCCGTTGCCAAGCGCTTCTTCCATCCGCGAACATGGTGCGCAAAGGCCGGTCCCTTGCAGGACCGCCTCGCCAATCCTGAACCGACGCTTGCGTAAGCCAAGAAGATTTATGCCTGAAATGAGAAGGTTACGCCGAAGGTCGCTTTGATCGATCTTCTCTTGCGCCAAAAGTGCGGCAATGACCGGCAGATGCTCCCATTGCATAAGAGATACGGCACGTTTGCCGGGAGTTGATCGGTGGTCACCAGCCAAACCATCGTCAGCAAGCAGAGCTTGATCGACCACAACCATATCCGCTCGTCGAGCGGGCCGCACACCGATCCATCGCAGCACGCCATCTTGGGCAAAACGGCTGGTTAACTGTGCGAGCTCAGCCACAGGTTAGCCAAACATTACGCCCACAAGAACAATGGCGAGCCCGAAGAAACCAAGGCCAACGCCCGCCATGTTCAACGTGATCAGCTTGCGAAGCTCTGTCTCCGCCTCGGCGTTTTGAGTTGCAGCCCTCGCCAAACGACGCGCTTTGAGCATGCATGAGATCAGGAGCCCGACACCGAGCAAGGCAAGTCCCGCCCCTGCGTAAACAACGAATTGCATTCCTGGCCCCTCCGAGAAAGTTTATGACAATTCGATCATTTCAGACTCGACCTTGTGTTCCGTCAGGTCTAATCTTGCAACCGGATATAGGGAGATATGTAATGCTTCTTGCAATTTGCGCAGTTGTCCTTTGCATCGCGACATATTTGGTGTTGTCGCGGGAGGAGCCGGAAGCCAGACCGATCCGGATCCGCGTTCGTGACGAATCGAACCGACGCAATGGCGGTGGCCGTATCTAAACCTTTCAAGATTCGTCCAGCTCGGTCGAGCGATCTCGCTTCGCTCGCCGCTATCGTCAATCACGAAATAACAACTGGGACCGCGTCTTGGACGGAGAAGCCAAGGTCCGAGGAATACATGGCCCGCTGGGTTGTTGACCGTACGGGGTCAGGTTTTCCTGTTTTCGTCGCAGAAGATGACGATGAGGATGAGGTGATCGGGGTTGCTGGCTACACACAGTTCCGAAGCGGTGAAGGGTATCGATATACGGTAGAACACTCGATCTATGTTTCACCAAAGGCACGCAGGCGCGGGGTCGCGACGGGCCTGCTAGAACGCCTGATAGAACAAGCGCAGAAAGATGGATTACACCGGATTGTTGCCGCTGTCTCGGGCGATCAAGCACTCAGCATGGAACTGCACGAAAAAATGGGGTTTAGGGTGGCTGGACGGCTCTCAGAAGTTGGTTTCAAGTTTGACCAATGGCTTGACCTCGTATTTATGGTGCGTGAGCTTTAAAGAGTCTCAATTTTTATAGTTTCGCATTAAAGATCCGGGTTAGGATCAGGGCATGTCTGTCTGGAAACGCATCTGGGACTCGATCTCCAGCCTCGCACAAGGCGAGCCGCTTGCTGCTGTCTTTGAGAAACTGACGAAGAAGCCCGAAGACACGGTCGCCTTTACCATCGCAGTCATCGCCTTAGGCGCAAAGATGGCCAAGGCGGATGGCCGGGTGACGCGTGACGAGATCGCAGCCTTCCGGCAGGTATTCCATGTGCCGAAGGAGGAAGAACGCCATGCGGCGCAGATCTACAATCTTGCGCGTACCGAAGTCGCCGGTTTCGAAGTCTATGCGCGCCAAGTCGCACGCATGTTCGAGAACCGGCCAGAAGTTCTAAGGGATCTCATTGATGGGCTGATCTACATCGCCGCGGCCGACGGCGAGTTTCATCCCGGAGAGAGCGAATACCTCAAGAGAGTGGCGGAGATTTTCAAAATCCGTGATGAGGAGCTTCGTCAGATCCGGGCACGACATATCGCCGATCTGAACGACCCGCATGAGATTCTTGGCGTTGATCCGAAGGCGAGCAACGACGAGATCCGTCGTCATTACCGCAAGTTGGTTCGCGAGTTGCACCCCGATCAGATGATTGCGCGAGGCGTGCCCGAAGAAGCGCGAAAGTTTGCAGAACAGCGCTTGGCCGCGATCAATACAGCTTATGAAAAACTGATGAGAGCCCCGGCCACTTAACCCAACGAGCGGAAACTGCCGGAGTGGTAGACAAGGGCCGAACCCTCTTTGTGAGCAAAGCCAATCACACGGCCCATCAGGATGTCATGATCACCGGCAATCACACGTTGATGCATGGCACAATCGAATTGCGCGAGACAGTTGGGCATCAGAGGCGCGCCCATCACGCCGGGTTCCCAAGCCATTCCGCCAAACTTGTCCGCACCGCTTGTGGCAAAAAGCATTGCCGTATCTTCTTGACCCGCAGCGAGAACATTTACGACGAAGCTCTCAGCCTGCCGGAAGGTTCGATAGCTGAACGCCTTATGCGCCAGGCAAACAAGCAAGAGTGGTGGATCAAGCGACACGGAGGTGAATGAGTTCGCCGTGAAACCAACCGGCTGTCCTTTCTCGTCAATCGCCGTGACAATGGTCACGCCTGTTGCAAAGCGACCGAGCGCTTGGCGCAATTCTGTGGGATCAAGGCTCTCATGCATCGGCTTAGACCCTTCCAACCTCGCCCTCGACCCAGGCCTTCAGGATCGAACTCGCGATGGCGTCTTTGCGAGGGGCGGCAAAGCTCGGGTGCTCACCGCGAAGGATCACGGCCATCTTTGTCCGGCTGACCCATTGTGCGTCTTCCAACTCCTCATGATCGATAGTGAGGTTGGTGCCCAGTGCTTCGGCGACACAACCCAACATTAATGACGCCGGGAAAGGCCAAGGTTGGCAGGCCAGGTAGCGCACTCGGCCAACTTCAATCCCAGCTTCCTCTTTAGTCTCGCGACGCACGGCATCTTCGATCGTCTCACCTGGCTCCATGAACCCAGCCAAAAGCGAGTAGAGCCCCTTAGGCCATTGCGATTGCCGGCCAAGCAGCACCTGATCCCCTCGCAAGATCAGCATGATCACCACCGGATCTGTCCGCGGGAAATGTAAAGCTGAGCATGACGGACACCTACGCCGCCAACCGCCATCGTCTTGAACAGTCGGGTGACCGCAACGCGAGCAGAACCGATGCGTCGCATGCCAAGACAAAATCCCTTTGGCGGTTGCTGCCAGAGTAGCCGAGGACGGTAGGAGATCGCCCGCGACCGAGCGTAAATCGATGAACTTCGACGTCTCTGGGAAGGTCGTCTTTGCCGTCTCCTCATCAAGTTCTGAAACATCGGCGGTGAAGCACGGGGTTTCCCCCGACATGCCCAAAAACACAATCCCGTCAGGCGCAAGGTCGCGATACTCCTTCAACGGCGGGACCCAGCCCAGCGATGGGATCTCACCTGAAACGTCGAAGAGCAGCTTATCCCGCCAGAATGGCAGAAGCGCTGCGCGGCGATGCTCAAGCAGATCTTCGGACATGCCGCGCAGATGTGCGGCACGATCAAACTGGGCGGAGCGGCCAGAAAACGTGATTTCGTGGGGATTAAGCATAAAACCTCGACGGAGAGACAAGCAGAGCCTTACTGCCCGAAAGAGCGCGCGCCTGCAATCTTCGCATGAATGACTATTTCTTGCTTTACATTGCCTCCCGAGAACGGGGAGGTTCTCACGTCGTTGATCGCGTTCCAGCGACAGGCTTGGGGAGGCCAAAGTCGAGCGCTGGTTGATAGATCGGAGGAAAGCGAGAACACTCGAGAGATCCTTGCGGAACCTCATCGAGGTCGGGTGGTCTTTGATAGATGCTCAGGGTTACTCCCGGTCAAACCGCAGCAACTCCAAGCCGTTCTTGTCCATCAGGTGGAGCACGTCCTCCTGACGCTCGAACCGCGTCACCTTTGACATGAGGCCGACGAAACTGCGCTCTCGGTCGAGAATGTCCGCTGTGCAGCCACGCTTGCCGACGCTGAGCGACTCGAAGCTAAGCCGGTCTCCGTCGACCGAATACGGCGCACGGAACGGGTTGCACCCGGTGTTGCCTGTGGCTGAACCGCTTTCCTCGAAAGTGATACGGGATTTTGTGAAACCAAACGGTTTGTGCCCCTTAAGCCTGGTCAAACGCCATTTGTATCCAACCGGTGAGTTTATGGTAACCGTCGCCTCGTAGGGCTCCATCAAGACATCGGGGCGTTGATCGAAGTTAAACGACAAAACAGGAAATCCAGCCCGCGCGGTGTAGAGAATTTCTCGACCGTTCACGACCTGCGCTTTCAGCACATAGACCCGGCCCGGTAAAATCAACGCCGTGTCGTAGCTAAGCTCGAAGGCGGCCGGAAAACCATTGTCGATCTCAAAGCGCATCTGCGAGAGCACGGCTGCTGGTTCATCCTGGTTCGACGTGTCAAGGAGTTCGACAACTAGAACAGCTTCATCAGGGGGCGTTGGTGTCCCCTCGACGATGGCAAATCCCTCCAAAATCTTAACATCGCCGGCCTGCGCGAGCGATGGTAGGCAAAGCAAAAGCCCCGCCAACGCGCTAGAAAACCATCTTAATGCCGCCATGCCCGCCTCCATTCTAAACGCGCGCCAAGGGAAACACGCAGGTGATGATCAGGCAATGACATTTCTGGCAACTTCGGTCGCTCAGATATGCCTCGCTTTATCTCATCAGATCGCGATCGGAGGATCAAATATGTAAAGGTCACAAAGTAGCGACGACAACCCAAGACGAGCAAACGAGCGAGCCGGACCGGTCGAGGTGACTTGAAGAAAACACCCTCTTCGCCGAAGGCGTCTTCGACACTCAGGTTAAGTCTCACCCGTCTACGCGGATCGTCGCATTCTTCGGGTCGTAGGGGCTTTCCTCGACAACCTCTCCGGACCAAAGTTGATTTTGCATCTTTACTTGGACTTTTTGGCCCGCTTTGGCGAGATCAGGTTCCAAATAGCCGAGACCGATTTGTTTACCAAAATGAACCGAGTAACCACCAGAGGTCAGGCGGCCAACTTTTCGTCCATCGACAAAAACCGCCTCACTACCCCAAGGATCGGCGTCGTCAGCTCCATCAATTAGGAAGGTGACGCATTTCGCACGAACGCCGGTCTCGACCATGGCCTGCTTGCCTTTGAAATCCTTGTCCATGTCAATGAAACGGGTCAGATCGCTCTCGAGCGGTGTCGCATCCCGGCCGAGGTCAGAGCCGAAGGCGCGGTAGGACTTCTCCTGACGCAGCCAGTTCTGGGCACGCGCGCCGCAGAGCTTTAGCCCATGCTCTTCTCCTGCGGCCATGATCTGGTCGAAGAGATAATTCTGCATCTCCATGGGGTGGTGCAGCTCCCAACCGAGCTCGCCGGTATAGGCGACCCGGACTGCCATGGTCGGGCACATCTTAAGGTCGATATTGCGCATCGACAGCCAAGGGAACCGCTTGTTCGACAACGCGGTCGCGGGATCGGCATCGACGACGAGCGGACGCAGGATATCGCGACTCTTCGGACCGGCGATGGCGAAGACGCCGTATTGGCCGGTGACGTTCATCAGCAGCATCTCACCAAAGCGACCCGTATTCGCCTCGACCATTTTGGCGAGGTAGTCGCTGTCATAGAGCTCCGCCGCACCCGCGGTGACTAGGTAATAGGCGTTCGGCCCTGTGCGCACGATGGTAAGTTCGGTGCGGATCGTACCTGCATCGGTCAGCGCATAGGTGAGGTTGATCCGGCCCTGGCGCGGCAGCTTGTTGCAGGTGAGCCAGTCGAGAAACGCCGTCGCCCCCGGCCCTTTGAGCACATGCTTGGTAAAGGCAGTGGCGTCGAACAAGCCCGCCGTCTCGCGCACAGCTTTCGCCTCATCGACCGCGTATCGCCACCAGCCGCCCCGGCGGAAGCTGCGTGCCTCGTAGTCAAAGTTCGCTGGCGCGTCTATCGGACCATAGTAGTTCGGCCGCTCCCACCCATTCACCTGGCCGAACTGCGCACCGCGCGCTTTGACACGGTCGTAGCAAGGTGCGGTTTTCAGCGGTCGGCAGGCTTCGCGTTCCTCATCCGGATGGTGGAGAATGAAGACGTGGGAGTAGCATTCCTCGTTCTTGCGAGCCGCATATTCCCGGTTCACCCAACGGCCGTAACGGCGCGGATCAAGCGCCCACATGTCGATCTCCGCCTCGCCCTCAGTCATCATCTGGGCCATGTAGTGACCGGTGCCGCCCGCCGCCGTGATGCCGAAGGAGAAACCTTCGGCGAACCAGAAGTTTTCGACGCCGGGAGCCGGACCCACCAGCGGATTGCCATCGGGCGTGTAGCAGATTGGCCCGTTGAAATCGTCCTTCAATCCAACGGTTTCGGTCGTGGGAACCCTGTGGATCATTGACATGTACTCTTCCTCGATCCGCTCGAGATCGAGCGGCAGGAGATCGGCGCGGAAGCTTTCCGGCACCCCATGCACAGCCCAGGCAGGGGCGCCGTGTTCGTAAGGGCCCAGGATCCATCCACCGCGCTCCTCGCGCACATACCACTTGGCGTCCGCGTCGCGGAGAACCGGATGCTCGCCATGGGTCTTGCGCCATTCGACGAGCGCCGGATCGGGTTCGGTCACGATATACTGGTGCTCGACCGGGATCGCCGGAATGTAACATCCGACCATCGCTGCAGTGCGTTGCGCATGGTTGCCGGTCGCCGTGACGACATGCTCGCAACGAATCTCAAAGGTCTCTTCGCCAGCAACGAGGTTCCCGCCCCGCTCTACCATGTGGGAGCCTTTGACTATCCACTCACCATTCACACGCTCAAACCCGTCGACCTGGACCTTGCGGTAGATCTCTACGCCACGTTGGCGGGCGCCTTTGGCCATCGCTTGGGTCACATCGGCGGGGTTAATGTAACCGTCGGTCGGATGGTAGATCGCGCCTTTCAGATCCTCTGTTCGGACCAGCGGCCAGCGTTCTTTGATGTCATTTGCGGACAACCACTCATACGGAATGCCAACACTATCCGCGGTTGCGGCATAGAGCATATACTCATCCATCCGGGCATCTGTCTGTGCCATGCGGAGGTTGCCGACAACCGAGAAGCCCGCGTTAAGCCCGGTCTCTTCCTCAAGCGTCTTGTAGAACTTCACCGAGTAATCATGGATGTGGCTGGTCGCGTAGCTCATGTTGAAGAGTGGGAGCAGACCCGCCGCGTGCCAGGTAGAGCCAGAGGTCAACTCGTCCCGCTCTAGCAGAACCGTGTCCCAACCAGCTTTTGCCAGGTGATATGCAATCGAGGCGCCCACGGCACCTCCGCCGACGACAACTGCACGCGCATGGCTTTTCATGGCAATCCCCAAGTTCGAAGTGACCTGTATGAGTGTTCGGGCGATATTGCATAAATTCCGAACGCCTCGCGAGAGGCCTGCGACGATCACATTTCCGAATCCGACATGAATTGTCGGTGCTGGACATTATCCTTAGCATAGCGAGGCAAAGGAGCGCCCAATGAGCCTTCGGATCACCAGACGCAGTCTGTTATGGCTGACAACCTTTCTCGCTGGCGGTGTGTTCGCTAACCATGCGGCAGCCCGCACGCCTCAGCAAACAGCTGGTCCCTTCTACCCCCCACCAGGGCAGCGCTTCGCAGATGACGATACTGATTTGGTGAAGTTAGACAGCGCAGTCCGGCAAGCGGGCGGGGAAATCCTACATCTTTCAGGGCGGGTCCTATCGAAGGGCAAACCGGTTGCAAACGCCCGCGTCGAGATCTGGCAGTGCGATGTCACCGGGCAATACCTGCATGCGGGCGACAGAGGCCCTGGCGGAGGCGATCCGAACTTCCAAGGCTACGGCAAGATGATGACGAAGTCTGATGGGGTCTATGCTTTTCGAACCATCAAACCGACGGCCTATCCGGGACGGACCCCTCATATTCATGTCGCGATTACAGCTCCAAGCAGCCCACCATTGATTACGCAGTTCTATGTCGCGGACGACCCAAGGAACCTAAAAGATATCCTTTTTCGACGGCTAGCAGTTGAAGCACAAGCCGCGCTGGAGATGGTTTTGGTCGCTGATGCTGAGGGCGAGTATCGTACCATTCGCGACGTTTTCCTCTAAACGCGTTCTCAAACCCGAGATACCTTGCATGGCGCCAGCAACCGCGTTAGCCGACGTCTTGGGAGAGACGATGATTGCCAATCTGGTTCGAAACTTGTTCGCGGGGCTACGGCTGATCGCCTTTATGCCGGTCCAATCAAGTTCTTTCGTCATTCGAACGGATCAGCTGATCTCCCTTATTTTCCTGGCGATTGCGCTGAGACTCGGGGGCGCGTTAATCCCCAATTGGCCGATCACCGGCATCTGGCCATTTGGCGTTGGTGTCGCCTTGCTCAGGATCACACTCCTGCTTGCTTTGCTGCAGGTTGTTGGACTGATTTTTGGTCAATGGCGTAGTGCCATAGTTCTGCAAGTTATGGTCCTCTCTGGTGCGATACTTGCGGACATTGCCTGGTCGGTTGTCGCAAACGTCGCCGATTGGCGCGCGCTGCCCCTCTACATGCCGTTCTTGCTATCGACGGCTTTTCTGAGCCTTTGGGGGGTCGCAACCCTCCGGGCAGTTCGGATGACCTTTGGCGCATCTTGGATCAAAGCCGCGTGTAGTGGCACCGCGCTGCTGGCATCAATTTTGCTGGTGGCGATGCAGTTTGAGGGGACCCCGATCTACAAGACGAGTTAGCAAAGAGGCATGTTATCCAGCACCCCGGACCCGGTCCAACAACGCGCCTGAAACATAGCCATCCGGGACAATCCCATTGGCGCTTTGAAACGCACGGACGGCCGCACGTGAGTTTGGCCCGATGATACCGTCCGCGCCTTTTGTGTCGAAGCCAAGAGCCGTCAAACGGCGCTGCAACTCTTCCTTCTCCGTCCGGCTCAAAGCACGATCGTTTCTCGGCCAATCGGCGGTGAACGTTCCACCGCCACCAATGCGGTCCCCTAAATGGGCGACGGCCAAGGCGTATGATGTCGCGTTATTGTATCGTTTGATGACGCGAAAATTCGGCAAAGCAAGAAAGGCAGGCCCATTTGCACCTGCAGGAAGCAAGACCGACGCTTCAACCTCTGGCAAAGCCTCGGCCTGGATTCCAAGCGCGCGCCAAGCGCTAACGGGTTTTCGGATCTTTTGCCCGGCGAGCGTATAATCAAACCCAACAGGTAGGCGGATTTCGACGACGGCAGGCTCACCCAAGGACCAGCCGAACCGGCTAAGATAGTTAGCGGTCGAGGCTAGCGCATCCGCTGGATAGTCCGCCCAGACATCGCGCTTGCCGTCCCCGGTGTAGTCAACTGCATAATCGGCATAGCTCGTTGGGATGAACTGCGTATGCCCCATTGCACCAGCCCAGGAGCCGATCATGCGCGCAGATGCAACGTCGCCCGACTGCAAGATCTTGAGCGCCGCAATGAGTTGTTCTTCTGCGAAATCCTTTCTCCGCCCATCATGGGCAAGGGTCGCCATGGACCGAACTACTGGGATTGATCCCATGTTCGCGCCATAGGCGCTCTCTAGTCCCCAGATCGCCAAAACGACATTCCGGTCGACACCGTATCGCGCTTCGATATCGCGCATCAGTGCCGCATTCTGTCCGGCTCTCTTGCGGCCATTCTCGATACGTGAGGCCGAAACGGCGCCATCGAGATATTCCCAGATCGGGCGTGTGAACTCCGGCTGAAATCGATCAAGCTCTAGCACTCGAGCGCTAGGGGTGACGTTCGCGAAGGCGCGATCAAAGGTAAGGGCTGATATTCCCTGCGCCAAGGCACGTTCGCGGAAGCCGGCTTTCCATTCGGAAAAACTCACCGGTGGGGCCTCCGTCTCCTGTACTTCTGGTTTGGGAACGGGTTGTGCTGACACGCTTTCAGCCGATACCGCTTCGGTCCCACCCGGCTGAGTACACGCGGAAATAGTAATAAGAAACGCTGCAATCAGCGCGAGTTTCTGCCTGCTCATCGGGTCTCTCCGTCCCCTTGTTTCGGGCGCAGGATAGCCTTAATCGTCGATTGGGTCGAGACGTGCTCGCCTCACGATCTTGCCGAATTCCTTGACTTCGATACGGTGAGCCGCGGTGGTCAAGGGCTCAATACGGACCTGCATCGTGTAGGCAGTCGCATGGATCATCTGATCCGGGTCCAGCATGATCCCGACATGTCCCTTCCAAAAGATCAGATCACCACGTTGCAAAGGCGCCATCGGCTCAACCGTCTGACCCATGTCAAGCTGCATGTCGGAGTCCCGTGGGCATTCGTAACCAGCCGCTTGCCGGGCGAGCTGTACAAGAGCAGAGCAGTCAAGCCCCGACGCCGATCGCCCACCCCAAACATAGGGCACACCAAAGAACCTCTCCGCCACGCCGACCCAGTCCTTCTCAGGATTTGCAAGAGATTGCAGATGATCTAGAGGCACCCAGCCGGAGGCGGATCGCCCATATCCGTCCTCAGTTTCGTCGATCGCGAGCCTCGCACCATGCGGCAACGTGCGGATAGGTGGCAGCTTCAGTGATGGTCGGGTGTAACACTGGGTCGCCAGTGTCTTCACTCGATGGGTTGGGGATACGCCACTACCGACACTGTCCTCTGGTAGATAGCCGACATAATCATCGAGGCCTGACTGACCCCAGACCCATCCGTTCTGACGCTCATAGACGGCAAAGGGCTCGCCCAGGATCAGTTCAGTGTCGAGCGCTGCTTGAAGATCTGGCTTTGGGCGAAGAGGGGTGCTTGCCGCAATCACCTGCATCGGCTCTGGATCGGCAAACCGTTCGGCTTCGACCTGTCCCACGAGCGCTTTGGCGGCGAGGTCCGGGCGGGCAGGTGTTAGCCGTCGATCAAACTCAGCCATAGCGTTTGCAAAGCATCTCAAACACCGCGCGACATGCTTGAGCCTCGCCTCCTTTTGGCCGTCCGGGAAGATCTTTTGGCGCCCAGCCATAGATGTCGAAATGCGCCCAGGCCGGCCGGTCGACAAACCGCTTTAGAAACAGCGCCGCAGTGATCGCACCCGCGAAACCACCAGCAGGCGCGTTGTCGAGATCCGCGATCTGCGGCTCGATATCCGCTTCATACGCGGGCCAGAGAGGCATGCGCCAAACCGGATCGGCACCACGCTCTGCCCCTGTTGCAATATCCGCGGCCAATGCGTCGTCATTTGTAAACATCGGCGGCAGATCCGGACCAAGGGCGACACGCGCCGCCCCGGTGAGCGTGGCCATATCGATGATCAATTCTGGTTGCGCCTCACAAGCAAGCGCCAGCGCATCGGCGAGGACTAAGCGACCTTCGGCATCTGTATTGTTGACCTCGACCGTGAGGCCTTTTCGTGAGGTTAGAACGTCCCCAGGTCGAAACGCGTTGCCCGCAACACTGTTCTCGACCGCTGGGATGAGAACACGCAGACGGATGGGCAAGTCTTTGAGCATGATCATCTTGGCCAAACCTAGGATGTTGGCCGCCCCGCCCATATCTTTCTTCATAAGACCCATGGCTGAGGCTGGCTTGAGATCCAAGCCGCCCGTGTCGAAACAAACGCCCTTCCCAAGCAATGTGATTTCAGGGCCTTTACCCCACACCATCTCAATCAATCGGGGCGCTTGCTCCGCCGCGCGACCGACGGTGTGGATCAGCGGGAAGTTCGCCGAAAGAAGATCGTCGCCCGAGATAACCGATATGTTAGCGCCATGCTCCCCGGCCACTGAACGCGCCGCGCCCTCCAGCGCCTCGGGGCCCATATCGCTCGCGGGGGTATTGATCAGGTCGCGGGCCAGGAAACTGCCCGCCACCATGGCATCGACATGGTGTTCATCGACCCCGTCCGGGGTTTCGAGAACCCGTGGCACACGTTCCTTCCCTTTGTAGCGCGTGAACCGATACTGAGCGAGCTGCCAGCCGAGCGCATGGCGCATTGCCTCGGCCGGATCACAGACGGTCTCGAGGCGATATCGTCCTTCAGGCGCTGTCCGGGCAAACTTGCCTAGGGGAAACCTTGTGCGGTTCCGTTTCTCCGCCGCGCCAAGGCCGACCAATACCGCCG
>JBCDAQ010000019.1:0-34801 GCA_039185285.1 Pseudomonadota bacterium | reverse complement strand
GACCATCGTGCAAATGAACATCGATCTCGCGCAGTATTTTCAGCGCATCCTCATCCGAATACCGTTTCCGTGCCATTCTTCGTAACTCCCTTGGTCTACAAATAGTGGCACAGTCTTAGGGGGCCAAGACACTCGCCAGCAGCCAAAGCCATCATCATGCAGCGGGTACAGAAGTTCTCAGAGTTCACTGAAGACAATGACCCCTACGGCGACCACTCCTTCGGAGCCTTTGAGTTCGAGATCGCAGGCAACAGCTACCACATCTTCTGGAAAATCGATCTCTACGATCAAGACTACAACATGGGCAGCAGTGACCCCGCCAATGTGAACGTCACGCGGCGCGTGCTCACAATCTTACACGCCTCCGAATACTGAGCGAGATGCGCCCGAACCACGGGCGCAACCAATCAACACATCCGCAAGCCCAAAGATCGATGGCAGGCCCAGTTTCACCCCATCAAAATTCAACAAGGACAAATCCAATGAACGATCAATCGAAAATCCACGCTCCTCTCGAAGACATCTCCTTCGCTGATCTGCACATCTCTGACCTCAACCCCCGCAAGGAAATCAATGATGCAAGCATTGCCGCCTTGGCCGAAAACATCAAAGCCTATGGTCTTATCCAAAACCTCGCAGGGTTTCGCGATAAGGCGGGCGTCGGTGTGGTCGTTGGCGGGCGTCGTTATCGCGCTCTCAAATTGTTACAAGATGATGAACGATTTCAAGTTGTTACGATCAAAATGGCCCCAGATCAGACGACAGCCGAATACTGGGCAACGTCAGAGAATGCGCAACGCGAAGCCCTCCACCCCGCCGATGAAATTCTAGACTATGGCGCGATGGAAAGGCGTGGGGCCACTGTTGCCGACATCGCGACAGCCTATGGCGTCACAGAGGCCCATGTGTATCGCCGCCTTGCGTTGGCGGGTCTCCCCTGCCCTGTCATTGACGCTCTACGCAGTGGTGACATCAGCCTCTCCAATGCTGCCGCCTTCACCATCAGCGATGATGAAAAACGCACCCTCGAGGTTCTCGAGAATGTGTGCGGCACCGGTGAAAGCGACCATCGCATCAAGAAAATGCTCAAACCCGACGCCGTCAGGGACAATGATCGCAAGGCCGTCTATGTCGGGCTGGATGCCTATAAGGATGCCGGTGGCCGCACGAGCACTGACCTCTTCGCCGATGAAATTCTGATCGACGATCCTGCCATTCTGGACGACTTGTTCAGCGAGAAGCTCGCCAAGGCATCTGCGGAACTGCTTGCACAGGGCTGGAAATGGGCAGAACCCATCAACGATAGCTATGTCGGCTGGTATCAGATCGATGAGATGAAACTGGCACGCATCTATGCCAAGAATGGCGAGCTTAACGCGCACCAAAGCGACGAATACGATGCTTTGGCAGAATTGGCTGAAGGTGACGCGCTGGACGACGATGGCCACGCAAAACTGGAAGCACTGCAGACTATTCTCGATGGGACATTCACGGAAACGCAAAAGGCCCATGCGGGCGTTCTCGTCTATGTCGACCGCGCAGGAACCCTGCAATACGAGACAGGTCTCATTCGCGGAACGGACAAAAAAGCCGCCATCGCTTCAGGTGTGTTGGCCAAATCCAATCATGCTGGCAGTTCAGGTACCAAATCACCGATCTCAAATAAGCTGCGGATCGACTTAGACCGCATCGCGACTGGCGCGCGCCAGCACGCCGTCCTACGCGATCCAGATCTTCTTTTGGCACTTCTCGCGTTCCAGCTGTCAGGAAAGTCAGGCTACACAAGCGTTCTTGGCTTGCAGGAAGCCGAGGTGCCGAACGTGCCAACAACTGAGATGGCAGGCTACGTTCTCGATGAACGGCTGACCAAAGCAACCAAATCCGCGAAATTCGGCAGTGACATGGCCCGCGTGTTTCGAGCCTACAAAGCCAAAGGCCCCGAATTTGTCATGGGTGAGGTTACCCGCCATCTCGCAGCCCTGCTGAGCGTTAATGAAGAACTGGGGGAGGTCATCGATAAACTGATCGATACCGATATCCGTGAGAACTTCACACCAACAGCCGCAAATTTCTTTGGCCGCGTTGGAGGACCATACCTCAATGATCTGTGGTGCGAGTTGCTCGACCTCCCAGAAGACCACCCAACCGCAACCACCTTCGCAAAGCTGAAAAAGAACGAAAAGGCCGAGAAGTTGGAAGCACTGTTTTGCGATCCAGACATGCGCAGCGCTCAAGGCGTCACCGACGCCCAAATCAAACGCATCGATGCATGGCTGCCAGAAGGTATGAAATGATCAGAAGGCAGGGCGCGTCAAAGCGCCCTGCCCTACCCTTTCCAATCCTTGTGGTGAGGATCAACTGGCTTCGCGAAAGCGGAGCCTTTTTTGTGCGTGAGAGATGGCCAGAACCGCATCTCATTTCAAGCTTCACCTCCGTAAGGATGACCTGATTGCGCAGGGATTGGCCCCCTGCCCCTTCAGGCCCGGCGCTGTTCGCGCGGAATCGCTATCGCGAAAGCTCCATTATCGAACACTGGCATGATGGGCTAAACGGAGTTTACAGCTGTAAACTTCCCGCGTACCATTTCATAGTGCTTAGTGTCTTATCTTGCGCAAGTCGTTGAGCTAGACACTAAATATAAGAAAACCGTTGACTTAGGGTGGTGAATCGACCCTTTTATCCCCAAGTGGCGCGAAAAAAGCCACATTGAGCAAATTGGGGCAACCAGATGATTCCCGCGACACCAAATATAGCAGACCGTCCCTCCGAATTGGCGACCGATATTTCCGAGCGGTTGAACCGTGCAATCAGCGAGCATCTTCTGTCCGCTTTTGCGCCCGACAACACCAAATCTCTGAGGGCATTCTCGGCCCCGGAAGCCGCCGAACTGCTCGGCGTATCCGGTCAATTCATGCGCAAGGTACATGGCGAAGGCACAATTCCAGAGCCAAACGACGTGCGCGCAGGCCGGCGCTACTACAGCGCCCAAGAGCTATGGGAAGCCCGCCAAATCCTCGAAAAAACGTCTCGAACAAAGGGCAGATACGTCCCGGGACGCAAGGACGGTGAGCGCTTGCAAGTCTGGCAATTGATGAACTTTAAAGGCGGGTCCAGCAAAAGCACGTCAACCATCCATCTGGCCCACTACCTCGCCCTGCACGGCTACCGCGTTCTTGTCGTTGATCTGGACCCGCAAGGATCACTGACGTCGATGTGTGGCATCAATCCAGAGATCGCGTTTGATGGCCTGACCGTATACGACGCGATCCGTTATGACGATCCGGTTCCGTTTGCAGATGTGATCATACCGACCTATTTCCCCGGGCTATCGCTGGCTCCAGCCCGCCTGATCTTATCGGAATTCGAGACTGAATCAGCGGTAAATTCAAATCCTGATCAGCCCTTCTTCTTGCGCATTCGTAATGCCCTAGAGCAAGTTGAGGATCATTTTGACATCGTTTTGATGGACAGCCCACCACAACTAGGCTTCCTCACGATCTCCGGCATGGCCGCAGCGACATCGCTGATTGTCCCGCTCTCACCGTCGATGCTCGACGTGTCCTCCACAGCTCAGTTCCTGGAACTTGCAGGCGCCTATATGGGCGTCATCGAAGATGCAGGAGCGCAGCTGCAATATGATCACTTCAAGTTTCTGATCACCCGAGATGAGCCGACGGACGTGCCATCCCAACAATTGACCTCGTTCATGCGCGCGCTCTTCATGGATCGCGTCATGACCGCCACAGCGCTCAAAAGCACCGCGATTAGCGATGCGACAATGCTCAAGCAATCCATCTATGAAGTGATCCGCTCTGAGATGACGCGGACAACGTATGATCGCGCCAAGGATTCAATGGATGCCGTTGGGAAAGAAGTTGAAGCAATGATCCACCAAGCATGGGAGCGCAACTGATGGCACGCAAATCACTTCGGGACCTCAGCGGCATTGCCAAGACAATTGCGGAGTCTAGCCCACAGCCTAAAGACCGCACTTCGAAACCAGCCGCACCGGCCCTGGGAGCCCTTCAGGGTTCGCTTTCAGCTATTCGCGAGCTGGACCCGGCTCTGATCGACGACTGGGGGCCGAAGGACCGCCTCGACGGGTTTACAGCTGTAAACTCCGAGGGGGATGCAGATGGCTTTGAAGCCCTCAAGGCCAGCATCGAGGAAAATGGCCAGCAGGTTCCTATCTTGGTCCGCAATGCAGGTACGGATGGACGGTTTGAAATTGTCTATGGCCGCAGAAGACTTCGGGCTTGCCAAGAACTCGGCCTAAAAGTCCGTGCCAACGTTCAAGATCTCGACGACGCGACTGCTCTTCTGGCCAAAGGCCTTGAGAACGCCGCACGTCGCAATCTGTCCTTTTATGAGAAGGCGCGGTTTGCCGCTGTCATTCAAGCCGCGGGACACGACACCAAAACCGTGCGGCAAGTCCTCAGTCTGTCTGCGTCCGGGCTATCGCATCTAACCAAGATCACGGACAGTGTTCCGGACGATGTGGGCGACCACATTGGAGCAGCGCAAAAATCAGGCCGTCCCAAGTGGACCACTTTGGCTGAAGCTTTCATCTCAAAGAAGATCAACGCATCATCGTGTTTTGCAATTCTGTCGAAACTGGACACAGATCTGACCTCAGACGATCGCCTTGAACAGCTCCTCAAAGAGATTGCGCGTCGTGGCGCGCGTCCAAACGAGGGCAGGGAGGTGACACCCGTTCCGGGTGTCACAATCAAGTCAGGACGCGGATCAATCGCGGTTTCCATCAAGAGGGCAGGGGAGAGCGCTGCATTCGCGGAGTGGCTCGATCGAGAGCTCGAAGAGATCATCAAGAAATCCTACCAGGAGTTTACAGCTGTAAACCCTGAGGATGACACCCGAGGCTAGAGCAACAAAGGAGGATGTAAGCAAAGAGAAACCCCCGGAACCGGAGCTTCGAGGGCTGAACGTATTTCTACGCTTCTCAGATTAGACACCTGAATCGTAGCAGCCACCGAATCGCGAAGCAATAAAAAACGCTCTTGGGCGAACGGCTATTCTTTGCCTACCAGCAAATCATGAGAACAATTCAAGGGACGGCTCCTACCGGAGCACACTCGTCGCGTAAGACGACGGGGCAGGGAGGTATTGCCCAAAGCAAATGGCAACTCCTCAAAACAATCGAAGATATCCGAGAACCACTTGGCTTGAAGGGAACATCAATCTCACTTCTGAGGGCGATGATCTCATTCTTGCGCGTAGATAGCATCGACGCTACCCGCGACGATGGACATATCTGCTTTGCGTCAAATGCCTCATTGGCGAAACGTGCGCATGTCAGTGTTCAAACCGTTGAGCGCCACATCACGAAACTGGTGTCCCTGGGCCTGTTAAGCCGCAGATCAAGCGGGAATGGGAAACGTTGGGCCCGTAGAGACCGGCACGGAAGCATTGTGTTGGCTACAGGTCTTTCACTATTGCCTCTCGCAGAACGCTACCCTGAGTTCCTGCGCATTGCGCAAGAACACCAAGACCTCAAAAGTGAACTGTCCCGGCTCAGAGACATGTGCTCAGCCGCCCTGGGCGACCTCAAAGCGCGCCTGTTACCCTCAAATTGGGACGAAGGCCTTCTCACTAGGGCTCGCAACCTTCTGCGACGGCAGCCAGACAAACAGGCTTTGAGCGATCTACTGAGTGAAATCACTGCGGAAATCTCGAAGATAAGCCCTGTAGAACCGGAAGATTTGAGGGACACTGCCCCCCAAATTGAGGGGCACAAAGAGACTTCCAAGACTCAGTCAGTAAAAGAAGATACTTCTTTCAAGATTGAAGTTGATCAAGATCAGATGGAGCGCGCCTACCCAAGGCTATGCGCTGAACTTCGATTTGCAAAGAGCCAAACAGAGTGCAGTCGCTTAATGGATGATCTGGCTGGGTTTCTTGATTTAGGGAACACATGGTTTGCGATCAAAGACCTGGGTCCAGCGCTTAGCTTCATGATCCTAGGATATTTGCTGGAACGCACAGAGTCGATCAGCAATCACCGTGGTTATGCGTTCAAACTCGTCAATGATCTGTCGAACAAGAGCCTTGATTGGCGAACGCTTCTGAAGAGGCCAAGATGTAGCTAAGGCTTGTTCTTTGAAAATTATCGTATTTAGGTGCTTAGAGCGCTTAAAGTAACGATTTTCTAAAGAACCCTTGCAATTCGCTTTGAGGAATTGATATTTTCAGCGTCATGAACACCGAAAAGACAGGAAAACTACAGAGCGTTCTCAACGTGGTTCCAAACGGCTACCTGGTGGATGCTCAGTGGCTGACCCAGAACGGCATCGCTTATGAAACCTTCCGAGACTACGTGAAGCGAGGCTGGCTCACCCGCGTTGCGCAAGGCGTTTTTCAACGCCCAGATGGAAGTACCATCTCTGACGACTCCATAGACTGGCGCGCCTGTCTGCTTTCCTTGCAGCATATTATGAAGCGGGAACTACATATGGGCGGCACATCCGCTTTGGCTGAACAAGGCTACGGCCACTACCTGCCTTTGGGTCAGACGCCTGCACTTTGGGTCTATGGATCAGATATCCCAAACTGGCTTGTAAAGCTGCCACTCAACCGCAACGTCATAACCCGCAAGCCCACACTCTTTGCGGATACGTCTCTAGGGCTTTTGGAGGGCACCACTGGCAAAGAGCCCATGGCATCAAATGGCTGGCAGCTCATCATGTCGACACCTGAGCGCGCAATATTGGAAGCCCTAGACGAGCTGCCTGACGACGAAAGCTTTCACAACCTGGATATGATCTTTGAAGGTCTCACAACGCTGCGCCCCCGTCTGCTGACTGAGCTTCTGAAGACCTGCAGAAAGATTAAAACCAAGCGGTTGTTCTTTGTCTTCGCCGACAAACACAACCACGCCTGGAACAAGCAACTTGATGCGGCAGATTTTGATCTCGGGAAAGGGGATCGCGCGTTGGTTAAGGGCGGCAAGATACATCCGCGTTACAGGATCATGGTACCGAAAGACTTTGTGCCAACGGAGGATGCTGATGGCGCGTGACACCTATGCGGCGCAGGTTGCTCTGTTGGTGCGGCTCTTACCGCTTGTTGCGGTGGAGGAGGTGTTTGCCCTCAAAGGCGGTACAGCGATCAATCTGTTCTATCGAGATTTGCCACGGCTCTCCGTCGATATCGATTTGACCTATTTGCCGATTAAGGAACGCGCTGAGAGCCTTGCCGAGATCAACGCCGCGATGGACCGGTTGGTGGCGTCGATCGAGGACGGTATTGGGGGTGCTAAGGCGCGGCGCATTGAAGGTGGTGGGGGAGGGGCAACACGGTTGGCCGCACGGCTTGGGTCTGCCGAAATCAAAATCGAAACGTCGCCGGTGACACGCGGCGTCATCCACTCCCCAAAACTGATGAATGTTTCAGATGCGGTTCAGGACGAGTTTGGTTTTGCAGAAACCCAAGTCGTTTCCTTCGAAGACCTATACGGCGGAAAGCTTCATGCGGCTCTTGATCGACAGCACCCGAGAGACCTGTTCGACGTCAAACGCCTCTATGAAAACGAAGGCCTGACCGATGCTTTGTTTCGAGCGTTTTTGATCTATGTTGCAAGCTCTCCCCGGCCCGCGCATGAGCTCCTAAACCCGAACCTCGCTGACCTTGAAAAACCCTATGCTCAAGAATTCCTCGGCATGACAAAAGACCCGGTCAGCCTAGATGCCCTCATCGATGTTCGGGCGCGATTGATCGATGATATTCGCTCGCGGCTCGATGGTGCCGCCCAAGCCTTCTTGCTGGGTTTGCACGACGCCGAACCTGACTTTGATGCCATTGGCCTGCCGCAAGCTGCCGACCTGCCAGCGGTCAAATGGAAGCTGCTCAATCTTCAAAAGTTGATCGCAGACAACCCTGCCAAGCACGCCGAACAGAAGGTACAGCTTCTCACACTTTGGACACCTTAGAAGCGAAGCTACGACCATTCCGCGAGACCTTGAAGAGCGCCAAAGACAGCGCGGCGCCTGATTGTGATGTAAGTTTCAATTGAACCGAATTGTCGCGACTGGCAGCCCGCTTCCTTGCGAGTTCAGCGTTCGTCGCGAAGTGGTTTCCTTACGCCCCTTTTGGGCGCGGCCTCGCACCTGCGGCGCTCGGCATTAAACGGAATACCAGGGTGCTCAAAACCCAGTCACCATAAGTATATTATTGACTGATTAGTATATTTTCGTATGGTGGGTGCAGCCTTGTATGAAGGTGGCAGGAAATAGGGGGTTTTTCTTCGCATGTCCCGGGCAAAACGACTGACAGACGCAGAGCGCATGGAGATCGTTCGCGTGGCCGCTGAGGGTGTCTCCACGTCCGAACTTGCCGCGCGCTTCGGGGTTACAACACGGGCGGTCCAATACACGCTCAAAGCGGATACGGAGCGGCAACAGGACGCTGCGGTTCCGGTCGCCGCGGTGAGTGTGAAAGTGACGCCGGACGAGTTGGTGGCCTTCGATGAGGTGCTGACGGCGGCTGGGATCGAGACCCGCTCAGAAGGGTTGAGGCGGTTGATCCAGGCGGCGGGCGGGACCTTCGTGCCGGATGCTCAACTGGCGGCTGAGATAGCGCGTTACCGGGCCTCTCTGCATGAGGTTGGCAACGGTGTTGTTCAGATCGCCAAGCAGATGACAAAGGCCAACCAGATGAGGCAGGGGAGCGGGGGCGGAGCAGGTGCCGCGTTCTCCGAGTTGCACCTCGCACAGATGCGCGGGCTGGCGCGCTTCATCCTCGATAGTGCCGATGAGATCGACCTGCTCCTGCGCCGCCGTCGGGATGCGATGCAACTCACCGCCACCGCCGCCTTAAGGGAGTTTGCCCATGCGGCTGAATGATGCCGTCTATGATGTTACGGGCGAGGTCTTCCGGGATGGATGGAGCCGCATCCGGGGCTCGATGCAGGGGCTGCAGGCCGCCCGGCAGAAGCAACTCGTGCGGGCCGCTGCCGGGCATCGTGCGGCGGTCTTCAAGGCGATCCGGGGCGGGGGCACGCATACGAAATCCCAGCTCGCAAACCAGCTCGATTATCTGACGACGAAGTCTTCTCACATCGTCGATTCAAGCGGCTTCCTGGACGGAAAGACGAGGCTCGAGGCGAAGGAGGTGAAGGACCTGACTGAGCGCTTCGCCAAACGCTGGAGCGCCGGGTTCAAACCGAAGCTTGGGCAGACGACGCATATGCTGATGTCCTTTCCCATCGGTACGCGGGGCGAGGATGTGCGCGATATCACTGCCAACGTGGCCGAGCGGTTCTTCCAGAGTAATGAGGGGCATTTCGACTACATCATCGCCGTTCATGAGGACCGGGATCACCCCCACGCGCATATAGTCTTGAACCGCCGCTCCCAGGAGGGCGAGTTCTTCTATCTCTGTCGGGATCACCGGTTCAACTATGACGACTTCCGTCTCGCCATGGTCGAGGAGGCCGAGAGGTTCGGGGTGCGCCTGGAAGCCACCAGGCGGCTCGATCGGGGGGTCGTACATTACCCGCCGCGAACCCGGGAGGTCTATGCGGCGAAAGAAGAGGGGCGGGTAGCGGAGCCTCGTCCAAGGGTCGGGGCGGACCTGGACCGCGCGCTCGAAGAGATCGCCAACACCTGGATCATTTATCACTCGCTCGCCGCCGAGGCCTCCGCGGACAACCGCGAGGACATCGCCAATGCGCTCTTCCGGTCCGGAGAGCTTCTGGCGAAGGGCGGCAAGCTTACCTCTGAAGGAGGGGTCTATATGGCAGAGGAGCAATCGTTCGAGGATCTGAGGACCCGTTATGCTGATCAGGTGGCGCGCGTCCAGGGCATGATTGCTGAGAAGCCCGAGGCCGAGCGGCCACGGCTCGAGCGCAGCCTCAACGAGATCCAGTCGAGGCTGGCCCATATGCAGCCCTTGGGATTGCGCTCTGTGACCCTCACCGAGAAGCCATCCGATGGCGGGGTTTATTCTGACGTCAATATCGACCGGGATCGGCTGGAGCGGCTGCAGGACCCGGAGGTGCGGGCGCAGGTCGAAACCGCGCTGCGCGGAACCGGGATCAGTTCCTCTGTCGTCGTGGCGAGGATGGAGACCGGGGCGCAGAACGCCTCGTTGGAGCGTCAGTGGATCGCGGATGATCTGGCTCGGGTTGCCGAGAAGGATGGCCTCAATCTCGAGCGCCGCGCAGACCTCGAGACCGCGCGCGAGACACTCAACCGCGTCCATGTCCAGCTTGGGATCGCGCTCGAGCGTCACCAGGTGCTGCGCCAAGACGGCGTGATTGATGAGGCACGGAAGGAACGCCTGAGCGAGCGCGGCGACCGATTGGTCGAAGAACGAGAAGCGGCGACCGCTGAAACCGCGCCGATTGCCGATGCCGATCTCCGGCGGGTCATTGACCACGAACGCGCCGGCAATCTGCATTCGCCATTCCAGGATGAAGGTCAGCGCCTTGCCTATCGCGACGCTGTCGAGCGCGACCTCGATGAGGTCCAGATCGCGCGGTTGCGGGATGGGGATGCAGACATGCTAAAAAACCGGATCGAGGATCGTCTCGACCGGCTCTATGCCGCCAAGACC
The DNA here is from genome assembly GCA_039185285.1 of Pseudomonadota bacterium. Classification (GTDB taxonomy): domain Bacteria; phylum Pseudomonadota; class Alphaproteobacteria; order Rhodobacterales; family Rhodobacteraceae; genus Thermohalobaculum. The sequence goes on along the minus strand of JBCDAQ010000019.1, from coordinate 24,229 downwards.
TATCTGCAATCGGATGAAGCCACCGCGAACAGTGAAGCGACGCGCGCCGTTGTCGAAGAGATTGCCGATAGGGAATACGAGCTTCACCGCGCCGATCTGGTCGATGGTGAGAGCGAGCGCGGGGAGACCCATTGATGGGAGGGATGGGAAAGGGACGCCTCGCTCTCGGTGTGGTGCCGGTCACGCTGGTGGCCATCGCCATCGGCTATGTGATCGCTTCGGCGGTGGTGACCTTCCGCGATCTGGGGTTCCAGGCCGAGATCGATTTCTTCTACATCGCGCAGAACTACCGGGCCATCGGCGCAGTTCGCCCCGACGACTTCCGGCTGATCAATCTGATTATGGGCGCGGCTGGGGTGGTGGGCCTCATGATGAGCCTTGCGATGTCAGGCTCGGCCCTCACCCGGTTTGGGTACACCCATTGGCAGACGCGCCGGGAGATGAAGAAGAATGGCTTTTTCGGCAAACCTGGAATCGGCTTTGTGATCGGCAAGCTGGGTAAGCCGGGCTCACGCGCGCCATTCCTTTGTTCCAAAACCTTTCCCCATGCGCTGATCGTGGCTCCGACCGGGCGCGGCAAGACCACCGGTTTTGTCATTCCGAACCTCTTGACCTGGCAAGGATCGGCGGTCGTGCTCGATGTGAAAGGGGAATGTTTCGAGGCGTCGGCAAGGCATCGGGCCGCCCAAGGCGATACCGTCTATCGGTTTGCCCCGACGGATTGGGAGGACAAGCGTACCCATCGCTACAACCCACTTCTGCGCATCTACGAACTAAAAGACCCCGCGCGCCAGCAAATGGAACTGCAGCTTCTGGCAACGCTCTTCCTGCAGAATGACAATGACCGGGTGCAGGGTCTCCTGAAAGGGGGGATCGATCTCTTCGTCGCGGCGGGTCTACTAGCGTTCCAGCGCCGTCGGCCGACCCTCGGCGAGATCTACCGCATCGCCGCTTCGGGCGGGAACAAACAGAAGGAATATCTGGCGCGGTCCCATGAGGTGAACAACGCCTCCGCACGGTTGATATTCACGCGATTGTCCTCGACCAACAACGACACATTGACCTCCTACGTCTCCCTCCTGATGACATCCGGACTCGACCAATGGCAGAACCCCGCGATCGATGATGCGACGGCGGCGTCGGACTTCGATTTCCGGACAATCCGAAAGAAACCCTTCAGCGTCTATCTCGTGGTCCAGCCCCTTATGGTGAAACCTCTCGCGCCTTTGATCCGGCTTTTCTTTTCGGATCTTCTATCGGCGCTGCAGGACAAAGACCCTGGCCCTGACGAACCCTGGCCCGTGATGATCATGCTCGACGAATTCAACCGCCTTGGGAAGATGCCGATCGTGGCCGAGAGTATCGAGGTGCTGCGGCACTATCGTGGTCATCTCGCGGTGGTCACCCAGACCATTCCCGCCATCGACGAAATCTACGGTGAGAACACGCGGCGGGCATTGCAGGGGAACGCCGGTATCAAGCTCTACCTGACACCCTCGGATGAGAAGACCGTCGAAGAGCTGAGCAAGGCGGTCGGCAAGACCACGAAGACCGTCGTTACGCGCTCCCGCGCAGTCGGTAAGAACCCGTTCGAAGGGAGGAGCCAATCCGAGCGTAACGAGGAAGTCTCTCTCCTGCCAGAAGACGAGGCGCGTCGCCTGCCGCTCGATGAAATCGTGGTTGTTGTGGATGCCCAGATGCCGGTTAGAGCAAAGCGGGTGGTGTATTTTGAGGATCCATTCTTCAAAGGCATCCATGCAGCGCAAGAAGGGGACTTGCCGTTTCCCACAGGCCCAGTTCCTCCGATGGGTACGCTGCCCCTTAGCGTCCAGGCAATGCCAACCGCGCCGCGCGGGACAGGTCTGACAGAGCGCGACTTTGAGGCCAGGATGGGGATCAGGGAGCCTAGTGGTGACATTCCCAACGATCCACTTTCAACCGCGAAGGGCCGGCGTATCCGTGCTGCGGTCCTCGAGGATCAGCACCAGTTCGAGATGGACTTTGTTGGTCAGATGGATCTTGCGGTCGATGCTCCGAGCGAGAAGGCGGTCGAACAGGTCGAGGACGCGCTAGGAGAGCTGGAGCAATTGGAGGGGGGCCTGCGAGCTGAATAATTGTGGTGTGAGACAGTTGTTGCTTTGAGATTATGCTGATTGCTCTGGAGCGCAACATCGGAGGTATCGCTGGCACTTTGTGCGAATGCTATTTGCTCAACGCCTTCCCAGCCTCCCAAGCCTCGCCAACTGTGCAAGCATCTGCGAACCCGCACCCGATGTACCGTTAGCCGGTGTTGGTGCTGCCCCTCCCGCCGAATTCGGTCGCGTGGGAAGTGCTTGGACCCCCAGAAACTGTCTTGCTCGAAGTGCCGCATACTCCGCCCCGGTCGCACCACCAATAGCATAACGATTGTAGACCTGTTGACTGCCTGCGAGCCCGCGCGCAAAGGCATAGCTTCCACCGAACCCCGCTGAGAGCGCTGGCATCATAATGTTTCCGGACACCGCACGGACGATGAACGGCGTTGCGATGATGAAGCCTTTTGCCATCAACACCATCATGAAGAACGGAATGAGCGCCCCGATGTTGGACGCCCCTTCCGGGTCGCCAAGCTCCGCAAGCAGGGCGCGTGACACCCCGGTGATCGTTGCGAACACACCTGCGACGACAATAGGATACATAGCGAAGGAGATGAGCGCAGATAACCAACGGGCAAAGTAATCCTTGGTCACTTCGAAGAGCGTGAGAAAGATCATGACCGGCGCGATGCCGATCAGGAGCGCGATCATCAGTCGGGACGCGACCACGATGAAGGCGGCAAGGCCTCCGAGGATTGAGAGAAGCAAGACGCCGAGGGTGTCTAGGAGCGCGCCTGCCATCCAATTTAGTTCCGATCCGGCGGCATTTAAATAGTCGCCGAGCGCCGCGATGAGATCATCGAATTCTTCTGCGAAGGTGCCGCTGGGGCCCGGTGTGCCGCCATCAACGGATGCAACCAGCGATCCGGCGATGCTGTCAATGCCGTTCAGGATAGCCGACGCGAGCCCGTTGAATTGCACCCAGTTTGTTGCAAACAGGCCTATCAACCCGACTTTCAGGGCGAGCCAGAAGGCTGTCCGGCCATCCATCGCGCGGAACTGGTAGATCATGTTGATCCAAACAAGAATGACCACAAGCGTCGTTCCGACGACCAGCAAAGTCCCTACCGTCGCGGCTACAGCGCCAAACTGTGTCTCTGCAGCGGTGTCGAGGTAACCCTCGGCGGTCTCCACGAAGTAGGTGACGACGCTCATGATCTGCTACCAGTTCCCGACGACTTCACAGATCGGCATGGCAACCTTCCGGAGTTCGTTTGCCTGCCGGCGGTAGTTTCTGGTGGCCTCGACAGCGTCCCAGTACCCTGCAGCTGCATAGCGTTCGAGAAATACACCTTCGGCGGCGTCCCAAGCCGGGTAACGGGTAACGCATTCGCAGCTTTGAGCGTCGACGATGCGCTGCATGCTTTCTGCCCGATAGATTTGCTGGACGAGGAGGCGTTTGTAGGACTCACGCACCTCGATTTTCTGCATCCATTCCGGTTCAGGGGGCTGTTCGGGGCAAACGTCCGGCTCATTATCGAGTGTTGGGACCAGATTGCGTTCCGCTGTAGCCGGAGCCGCGAAACATAGCGCCAATCCGCAGGCAACAGCGATGGACTGCCTCTCGCCGACGTCTCAGTGATTTCGCGTTTGATGAAAGTCGTATAGCCATAGTCGCCGGCTTTGGCGGTAATGACCTCCCAACCCTCTGCGCCGCGTTCGTTCAGGATGCGCCGCATCTCGCCGTAGTCTTTCTGTTTTTTCACTTCGAAGAACAGGATGTCGTATTCAAACTGCTTCATGGGTCTTGCCTCCTCTTAGATCGGTTCCGGGGAGATAGAATTCAGTGATGCCGCGTTGGCCGTCTTCGCGGCCCGCTTGGATGATCACGTCGATCGAGCTTTCGATGTATTGGACCATGTCCTGATAGGTCATCGGGATCTCGGTCTTGAGCGCGGCGATGGCGAGCCGCCGGACGGCGAGTTGGGGCGTCTCGGCATGGAGCGTCGTCATCGAGCCGCCATGACCGGTATTGATCGCCTCAAGGAAGGTCATGGCTTCCTTGCCGCGCACCTCCCCGAGGATGATCCGGTCGGGGCGCATGCGCAGTGTCGCGGTCAGGAGCACGTCAGCGGATTGGAACTCCGCGTCACGGTTGGCGATCAGCGTGACGGCATTGGGCTGAGCTGGGAGTAATTCGGCCGCTTCTTCGATGGTGACGATGCGCTCGTCATCGGGGACGTAAGAAAGGATTTTCCGGGCCGCGACGGTCTTGCCCGTCGAGGTGCCGCCCGAGACGATCATGTTGAGCTTGTTCTCGACGCAGAAGCGGATGGCCTCATAGGTGTCGCCGGAGGCGACGACCTCGCGCAGCGCGCGGTTCTTCTCCAGACGCAATTCCTCGAGTTTGCGCTCCTCGCCGTAGAGGAAGCCCAGTTCGATCTTGTTGAGCGGCAGGCTCGAGAAGAACCGGAGCGAGATCGACATGCCGGAGAGCACGGCGGGCGGGGTCACGACCTGAGCGCGGATTGGACGGTCGCGATAGCTGATCGAAACCGAGACGATGGGTTTGTCTTTGCTGAGCGTTGTGTTGGCGGAAGAGGCGATTTGGTTGCCGAGGTCACGCACCTCGGTGACGCTTAATCTCTGCTCCAGCCCCCGCATGAAATGATCGCCCTGGAACTCACCCCAGCAGGAACCATCCGGGTTGATGCAAATCTCGATCACATCGTCACGGGCGGTATCCTTCAGCTTGTCGAGCGAGGTCTGAAGATAAGAGAGTGTCATGGTCAGAATATCTCCAGATCGCGGTCGACCATGACGGTGACGCGCGCGCCTTGGTCGACATAGATGACCGGGCCGATCGAAAGGTATTCGCCGATTACGCTGTCGGTGGCGTCGGCCAGATCGTCCCCGAGATCCTGCAAGACTTCGGCAGTGGTCTCATCCTCGACCTGAGCCGAAGCCGCGCTTGGGGCGGCCGAGATGATCGAGATGAGCGCGGCGGAACCGAAGCGATCGTCGAAGCGAGTATCGACGAAACCGGTAACACCGGAGCGGCCCAGCTCGTCTCCTCCGAAGGAACTGACCTGAACTGTCTGATTGTTTGGCAGGATGATCCGGTCCCAGGCGATGGTGACGCGCTTCTGGGCAATCTCGATGCCGGAACGATAACGTCCGATGAGGCGGGAGCCGCGCGGGATCAGGAGCCGCGAGCCGTCATAGCTGAAGACATCCTCGGAGATGATCGCGCGGGTCTGTCCGGGGAGCGAACTGTCGAGTGCGGTCTCCATCACGGCCTGGATCATCGTGCCTTGAATGACGGTATTCGAAGAATTGGCGATAACCTCGGCTTGGGTAACCGTACTTGGCAACGCGCCGTTCAGCACGAAATCCGTCACTTCCCCGAAACTGCGCTCGGTGAGTTCGGTCTCGCCTGTATTGGCGCCGCCCGTGCCTCCAAAGGCGACCACCGGCGAAGTGATCCGCCGATCCTGGAAAGCCCGCTCCTCTTCGGCCCGTCGCTGAAGCTCTGCCAGCCGCCTTGCCTCCTCTTCGCGGGCAAGGCGTTCGGCTTCACGCGTACGCAATTCCTCATCCGTTGGTCCAAGAGGGGCAGGGGCGGGTGTGTTGGCTTCGAGCTGCGCGAGTTCCAGATCCATGCGCAGCTGCTGGAGTTCCCGGTCACGGGCCGCAAGCTCTTCCTGGAACTGCGTTTGTGCATTCTCGGAGGCCTCCTGCAGGGCCGCAATCTGTGCCATCAGCGCGTCGATCGCCTCGGCGGCGGCCGTGTCTTCCTCGACGACAGGTTCGGGCGCGTTCTTCAATTCCTCTATTTGGGCTTGCAGCGCCGCGAGCTGGGCCAGCAGCTCGGCATTGGGCTCCGCCGGTTCCGGTTCAATGAGGACAACTTCAGGTTCGGGGGCAGGGGGCGGAACGAAGGGCTCAATCTCGCCAAACCCGTCGCCCTCGGTCTGGAACTCGTCCGGGGTTGCCGTCGGCAAGGCGACCTCTTCTTCGGGCTGAGACAGGACGTAGAGCGCCGCACCACCGGCCGCGATCAGGCCGGCGACGCCGAGTGCCAGTATCGGCGAGCGGCGCTTTGGCGCGGGACCATGACGCGGATTGCCCTGTTCGAGTGCTGCCAGCCGTTGCTCGAGATCGGCGTTGTTGTCACTCATGAGGCGTCTCCCGAGGGCGGTGTCGCCTCGATGCAGACCACCTCGTCGCCAAGCCGCAGCACCCATTGCCGGTTGACGCCGGAGACCCGGATGACGCCATCCTCGACGGCTCCGGTGTTCACCGTGCGCTCGCGTCCGCCCGCATAACGGAAGATGGCCGGAACCGGCGCGTTTCGCGGGAAGGCGAAATAGGTGAATGTCCCGTCATCCCAAACCCGGGTTGGCGTGAACTCGAGCCGCGCGCTGGCTCCGTAACTGTAGTTTGGGGCGGCGCGGGCGATGGCATTGGTCGACCGGCGATTGTCTTGCGGGTAGCGGAACTGCACGACATAGAAGGTCGGGCTCGAGACCTCGTTGACGTTGAAATAGTAGCTCCGCCGATTGGTATAGACGGTCACATTGGTGTGGACGCCGCGGGCGACAGGTTTGATCGCAAAAGCACGGCCACCCGGCACGCCGTCGATCTCGAAGCCTTCGGTGTCACCAGCGATGATCGACCGGATGCTTTCACCTTCGCCAAACTCGATGGTCGTCACATGGGTGAGCGAGACACTGAGCCGGTAAACCTGACCTTCCTGGTAGGTGGCGATCCTGACGCGGCTGTCATTGGGTCCGCCGCGGGGGATTGCCTCGGCAGAAGCAAGTTGAGCCGAAAGCAAGCAGCAAAGAAATGCAAAAACAAAAGACTTCAACTAGTTCTCCAATCTGTCCGAGCGGATCGAGTATTCGGCAACGGTGAAGCCGAAAGGGTTGGTCCAGACCTGGTCGATGGACCGGCTTTCTTCCGGGCGGAACTCAAAAAGGAGCGTGGCCGTGAAGAGCCCAGCCTGTACCCCTTGGATAGAGGTCAGGCGTTTCCTGAGCCGCACCGTTGCCCGGTTGTTTCCAATGAGGTTGATGCTAAGGATCTCGACATCGAGCCGTGCATTTGGCCCGTAAACGCTTGGCGGATACTCGGCATTGGCCGAGTTCCAGATTTGGCGCAGCGAGGCTTGGGCCGCGCCGTCCGAACGGCGCAAGACGCTGCGAATGCGCACATCATTGTCGAGCTGATTGTAGACCTCGCGGTCGGTCACATAGCGGAAGACCTCCGCCTCGATGATGGCGCGGTTTTCGGTGACGGTGGTGGCGCCGACCGAGGCTTCAGGCAGGGCGAAGCCGGTCTCCGGGTCATAAGGCACAACAACAGGGGGCGGATCGACATCGAGGATGGCGACAGCGGCGGCGCTCAGGCAGCCAAGGATGCCGAAGATCAGGCCGAGGAGCCCCAGGCGCTGCCAGAGCCGTTCCCGTCTCAGCGCGCCGTAAACCAGTTCCTCCTCGATGATGGCTGTTTCTTCGTCCAATGCCGTTCGCCTCTACTCTGCACTCAACTCGGGGAGCGTGAACTCCATGAAGCGTTGTTCCTCGGCGATGGTTGCGGCATCGATCACGCCGCCCGTGCCGTCGCCGACGGTTTGGATCGCTTCGAGTTGCCACATGGCGACGAGCGCGATGGCCAGTTCGGCCGTCACCCGCGTGTTGAGATCGACGCTCTCTTTCAACTCATCCATGTCGTCGATGAGCCCGACGAGCCGGTCGACGCGTTCGAGCGACTGCCCCGCATCCTCGTAGCTGTTCTGGGCTGCGGCCGAGACCAGCGCGCCGGTGGTGGCTTGCGTCGCGACACGCTCGGCACCGGGATTGCCGCTCCGGGCCATTTCCGAGAGCGTGTCCTCATCAAAGCCGAGATCGGCGAGCACCCGGTCCATCTGGGTTTCGATCTCACTGGCACCGGAACCGGTCAGCCCGGAGAAATCCCCCGTCTTGATGGCCTCGATTGTGGCGATGATGTCGCCGAACTCCTGATCGAGAAGATCGTTCAGCTCGTCTTCCATCTGGGTCCGGATAATCTCGGGCAGTTCGGCGAGACGGGTCAGCGCCTCATATGTTCGTTGCAGCTCCGCAAGTTGATCCGTGAGTGTCGCAAGCTGTTCGCGGAGCTGCACGAGCTGCTCGTTTTGCAGGATCTCATCTTCGATCATCTGCCGGAGCTGCTGGATGTTTTGGGCAATGTTCTGGGTGTCCACGACTGGCACGCCCTGAGCCAACGCCAGGCTTGAGGTCATGAACGGCGCGCTGATGGTCAAGGCGCTGGCCAGTGCCAGTACGCGAATTGGTCTTGTGTCGACGAAACGGCGGGGCATTAATCGAGATCCTCCAAAGTAAACTCCGTGAATTCGTTTTCGGCTATGCGGGCAACGGCTTGCGCGAGCTGAGCGGCGGTCAGCGGCTGCGTCCGTGCGGCCTTCAGGCGAATGCGTGCGGCCATGAGACGAACCAGTTCGGCGCGGGCATAGGTGTTGAGCGCCATGCTTTCCTGGATGTCCACCGTACTGCTGATCCGGGTGACGATGTCCTGGATGCGCAGGGCGGCTTGCCGGATCGCGGCAGGGGAATTGTTCCCGTAATGGGCCGCGCCATGCCCGGCGAGGGAAAGCTGGGCATTGGCGAGAAGGGCGGGGTCGATCGTGCCGAGGGCTTCGATCCCTCCAATTCGCGCAAGATAGAGGTTGTAGCGCTCGGGGATGACTGTAACGTAGTGCTGGGTTTCTTTGAAGGGCGGCACACCGCCATACTCAAAGACTCGGCCCGGGCCGGCATTGTAGGCCGCGAGCGCATTGATGATGTTCCCATCGAAGGTGTTGAGCTGGGCTGCGAGATAGCGCGCGCCGCCTTCGACCTGCAGGTAGGGGCTGTCGTAATACTCCGGGTTGATGCCGAGATCGCTGGCGGTGCCGGGCATGATCTGGGTGAGACCGAAAGCACCCACTGGTGACCGCGCGCCGATGGAGAACCGGCTCTCCTGCCAGATCAGCGCCTGCAGGAGCGCACGCCATTGCACGACAGAAAGGCCGGCGCGTCCGACACCTGGCCGCCCATGGGTCTCCCGAGAAACGCGGATGATCAGCTGTTCGATATTCTCGGCGGCATCGCCGAACATGCCAGCACCGCCGGGATTGGGGTCGACATCGCCCGAGCCGTAAACCGCCGCGACTGACCGGTCCGGATTGCCGTTACCGTTTTCGAGATTGGCCACCATACCCGGAAGGCCCTGTCCGCCGAAACTTGTCTGCGCATCAAGGATGGCACGCAGCACCGCGAGCTGTTCCTGTTCGATCTCGGTCAGGAGCTCTTCGACGGTGAGCTTGTCACGCTGAACCGCAAGATCGGCTTCCCGGTCACCGGTTTCGACGATGTCCCGCGCGGTAAGCCCGGCATCATTGACAGGCACGCCCTGTGCGGTGACGAGGCTCGCCCACGTCATCAGGGAGAATGCGAGAACGCTGACCCTATTCATAAACGTCATCCGTGATGCCGGGCGCGCCATCCAGGGCCTCGAAGTCGCAATCGATCGAGGTGGGTCCACGGGAGACGAGGTTGAAGCAATTGGCCTGAGGCTCGCGATATTGCTCGCAAGCAGCGAGCGACCCTAGGACAAGGAATGTGATGAAAATGCGGATCATGGAAGCCTCCAGAAATCGGGCCTGTCGCGATAGTCTGCGCCCACAAGCGTTTCGCCCTTTTCCATGCCGCCAAGGATGGTGAGGTGCGGGCCGAGGGCGGAAAGATCGGCATCAACGACGACCGAACCGCTATCGTCACGGATGAGGGCAAGGCGGCTGTCACTGCCGGTGTTGAGGAGCACATCGAGTTCTTTCTCGAAGAGGTTCAGCATCGCGTAATCGGATGCGTGTGCTCGGATGTTCGGGAGAAGGATCTGGGTCGGCACCGCTTCGACGATGGTCTTGCCGGTCCGGGTGCGCTCCAATTGGCTCGCATATTGCGTCATCATCACCGCGACGGTGTTCTGCTTCCGGGCGGTTACAAGCCAGTTCGAGAGGCGTTCGGCGAAGTATTCGTTGTCGAGCGCCTTCCAGGCCTCGTCGATCACGATGATGGTGGGGCGTCGGTCCTCGATCTCCCGCTCGATCCGGCGGAAAAGATAGCAGAGAACCGCCATACGTTCCTTCTCGCTTTCGCTGTCAAGAATGCCGGTCAGGTCGAACCCCACGACATCGCCATCGAGGGAGAAGGTGTCTTCGAGGCTTTGGCCAAAGATCCAGCCATAGCGACCATCCTCGGTCCATTCGAGAAGCCGCTGGTGCAGATCGCCATTGTCGTCGGTGGAGACAAAGAGCGAGGCGAAGTCCTTCCAGTTCCTCAAAGCCGGGTTGGTTGCCGTAGCATTCTGCCGGACAACCTCCTGGATGCGGTTGGTTTGCGCCGGTGTCAGCGGTTTGTCGGGGCGGTAGAGCAGGGAGGCGAGCCAGTCCGAGAGCCAGGCCGTGCCGCGCTTGTCGATCTCGGTCCAGAGCGGATTGAGACCGGTCGCCTGTCCCGCCTTGATCGAGGCGTAGCGCCCGCCATTGGCGCGGACGGCCATCTCCATGCCGAGCCGGTAGTCGAAGACGAAGATGCGCGCGCCGACCCGGCGGGCCTGCGTCATCAGAAAAGCCGAGAGGACGGATTTACCTGAACCGGGACGGCCCAAGATCAAGGTATGCCCGCTGGTGGGTTCTTTCTCGGGTGATCCCTGCTCGTGATAGGAGAAGCGATAAGCGCTCTGTTCCGGGGTCGGGAAGAGCGTGATCTCCTGACCCCAAGGCAGTTGATGTTTTTTCTTGCCGAGTTGGGTGCGATGCAGGGCCGCGAAATCCGCAAAGTTGCGGTTGGTAACCGCACTGGCGCGCACGCGCTTTGGCTGGTTGCCAGGGTGCTGGCTGAAGTAATGCGACTTTGCCGCCACGCGCTCACCGATCATCTTCACGCCCTCGGCCGCAGCGGCGTTCACGATCTCGGCGCCAAGGTTTTGCAGCTCGTCAAGACTGTCGCAGAAGACCGTCACGACCATGTGGTGTTCGCCGAAGCTTTGGCGCTTTGCCTCAAGGTCATCGTGGGCGATGTCGAGCGCCTCGAGGAGCGAGAGGGCGGCATCCTGGGAGGCCTGCATTTGACGTTTCTGGCGCTTGATCCGACCCGCCATCAGGTTCGAATTGATTGGCGTGAAAGAGTGGGTGACGATCATGTCGACCGGCAGGTTGAGCATGTCGAACATGGTGCAGGTGGTGGCCTCAGAGTATTCGCCGATGGTGAAGCTCTTGCCAAAACGGTGGCCGACCACACCGTCGGACAGCTCGAAGTGATCCTCCAGAAACGTCACCCGCGTATTGGCAACATTGTAGGCGAGGAACCCGTAGCGGTTTGCGGGGTAAAGCGGAAGTTCCCGGCCCGTGTTGAGCGCACCCAGGAAACCGACCAGCTCGCCAGAGGCGGCCGAGAGGATGCGAGGCTTGAGCTCGGCAAGGCCGGAGGTGAAGACCCCGACCGCTTCCTTGAGACGGCGGATCCGTTTCGCGGTCTCTTCCTTGAAGCGCTCCGGTGCGGAACGGTTCACGAAACCAAGGAAACTTCTGGGCGGCGGGCGGTGGATGATGGTGAGTGTGAGGGTCTTGTCCCGGAGACCTGCCGAAGCGAGCTTTGCCCGCCAGGCATCATCCACCGCCGCCGCGAAGTCGTCGCCCTGGACCGGGAGGATTTCCGGGGTGATCGACTTCGAGACCTTGTGCACGTAGTAGCCGAACTCTGGCCCGAGTTGCGCGATGATCCGGGCAAAGAGCGCCGTCACCTTGTCGAGGTAGGCGTCGTCCGTGGTGTAGCTGTTCACCCCGCTAAGGCGGATGCACTGGAAGAGCTCATTGACCCGGGTGCGGACCGTGTTGTCATCGACCAGGCTGACATAAGGCAGCATATGCGCGAGGCGTTTCTCCCGCGCATACCAGTCCGGCATGAGGGTGCGTTCATCCACCGCCTCATCACGGGGCATAGCTGTCGCCCCCATGGATGGACCGGTTCCGCGTCGGCGGGGTTTCCTGAAGCGCCGTCATCATCACGTCGATGAAGCGCGGATCCCAATCGGCTGCCTTCCAGAGAAGCGGATAGAGTATCGCCGCGATTCCGAGCACCAATATGTGCTGGATCCAAACGAAGAGCAGCACCGACCCGAAAAGCCAGACCATGGCATACATGATCGGCAGGCCGAGGAGCTTCGGCGGGCGCACAAGGCCCAGAAAAAGAGGCGATTGCTCGGCCAATGCTCTGGCTCCTCAGGCCCCGAAAACGGCGGCAACGATTGTCGGCGCTGCGGCAACGCCGGCGATGCCGACGAGCACCCAGAGCGCCTGCCGCAGATCGATGATGTTGAAGAACCAGCTCAGGAAGACACCGAGTACGGCCAGCGTCGCAATGACGACCCCGAGAGGACCCGTCAGCGCATCGACGATCCCCTGCAAGAGGCTTTGAATCGGGGAGAGGTCGATGCTTTGGGCCAAAGCCGGTTCGGCAAGAAGCACGAACAGGGTAACGCACGCTAGCAGATAATTGGAAAACGGCTTCATTGGGTCGCTCCTTCCAGCCGGTTGAAGACGGCCAGCACCCGCTGGACGTGGTTTTGGGTTTCTCGGTAGGGGGGAATGCCGGTATGCTCGCGCACGGCGTCAGGCCCTGCATTGTAGGCGGCCAATGCGAGGCGGACATCGCCGAACTGGGCTAACATCATGGCGAGATAGCGGGCCGATCCGTCGAGGTTCTGCCGCCAGTTTTTGGGGTCCACGCGGAGCTCACGGGCGGTGGCGGGCATGAGCTGACCTAGGCCGATTGCACCGGCATCAGAAACAGCACGTGGATTGTAAGCGCTCTCGATCTCGATATTGGCGCGATAGAGGTTCAGCCAATCCGTGACCGTGATGTCGGCCGCGCGAAGGCCGGAGTGGCCTGCGTATCGCAGTCCGGTTTCTTCGATGGCGGCCAGAATGTCAGGACGAGGAACGGGTGCTCGCGGTGCTACAGCGGCATTCCGGAATTCTTCACTTTCCTCGACGCCATCTTCCTCGCCGAAGATCTGCAATCCATCCGAAGTCGAGCCTACGCCAACCCCGTCATTGTAGTTCCGAGAAAAGCTGGTCTGGGCGCGGGAGGGTGAGAGCGTGCCGTCGCTCCCCATGACCAGCACCATCTCGGCGGACGCCGGAAGCCCTGAAAGAATTAGGAGGAGGGAGCTAAGCCCGGCCTGCTGCCAGTTCTTCGCTTGAAAGCTTGTGGACCGTGCGCTTGCCTTCCTCGAGCGGAACATCGGCGTGTGAGAAGCCGATTGCCCTGAGGAGAGACACCACACCAGTGATCGTTTTGATCTCGCGGATCTTGATTTCGTTGCGCGATGTCCGGGTCCTTGCCGTGACAAGAAGCTTCTCAACGCCTGCGTCACTGACAACGCGCAGGATCCAGACCCCATGCCAGCTGGGGCCTTTCTTGAAAGCGCTCTCTTTGCAGACGACTTCCACGCGATGGCCGCTCTCGACGAGGTCGCGGAAGCCGGATTCGGTAACCACATTCGGTGCTTCTTGTTCTAGGTCCATCACCCGGATCATGCTTTCTTCTCAAATGCGCAGGCCCGGGCTTCTTACTTGAAGCTCGAACATACGATGCTATAGTTAGTGCTGCAAGTATATATTTGTCATCAAGCAGCTGTATGTCAGTCCCACAAACTCTACCTGTGCGGCCTCGCTTCGATCAAGTTTTGTGGGGGTTTCACGCGCTCCGGTTGATCCGCGCGCGCGCCGCTCTGGCTATACTTTTGCTTGCTTTCCTTGCTGGAATCGCATCCGCGGAATCCTGTTATCCGCCGCCACGACCTTTTGTGCCGAGTGACCCGCAAGCCGCTCGCAAGTACGCAGACATCATCCGAAGCGATTTCGATCTCTACATTCGGGACATCCAAAGCTACTTTCGGTGTCTCGACGAAGAGCGGTCGCGGGCCTTTGAGGAAGCGCGGGAGGTCAGCCAGGACTACGGCCGGTTCTCGCAAACCGTTGGTGAGTGAGTGTGAGCAGCATCGCCCAAGTTTAGTATGATCCTGCTGTCGCGGATCATGCTTCGCGACCAGTCTAAGAACACTCAAGCTCACGGAAAACCTCAATTATCCACTTTTTAGATAATCTATAAATTAGATTAGCCCGGTCACAAGAGGTTTGTGACACGTGGCAAAGACAATCAGGAGTTCGGGACATGAAGCGCTCTGCGATGCACTGATCGCGGCGAGAAAGGCGGCTGGCCTGACGCAGGAGCAATTGGCAGAGAGGCTACATCAGCATCAGTCATTCGTCGCAAGAGTGGAGAGCGCTGAACGTAGGATCGATGTCGTGGAACTGATCGTTTTGGCTCGCGTCATAGGAATAGATCCCGTCAAGCTTTTGTCAGCGACAGACGCGGCGACGGACAAAGATCACCGAATCTAAAGACTGGATAGCGTAGACTCTGCGGCCAACACTATGTTTGCGTCGCGTGCCGTGTTTGGCGCAAAAAACGCAAGCGATTCGCTGCTTGGGATAAAGCACCAGCAAATTTCTCGACTACGCAACTATAGTTTCGAATTTAGTCCGACCCAGTATCAGACAAAAATTCCTCTAGCGTCTGATTGCCCAAGAAATGGGGCAGGGGTCAACGCTAAGGTGTCAGGTAATCCTGCGTTCAGTAGTCCACTTGCTCGAATCCGTAGTTGCCTTCATAGTCCTGCCAATCCACGAAGACAGACCGATGGTGGATGCTGGGACAAGTGTCCCCCCAACGTTCAAGTCCAACATGTGCGTCCGGCAAAGCGCCTATGGATGATCTGGCCCAGGAAAATTCGCCTTGAATTCCATAAGTGCCGAGAACGACGGTTGCGCTCCGGTTGCAATCACCGTCGCGACCTGACTCGTGCTGCCTCGCATATCGGACGTCAAACACACGGATCGAACGCACGAAGTTGAACTCGGGTCCACTTATATCGATGTCGGCACGGTCCTGAACGAGACGCAATGCGAACCCGACAGGTAGTTGCTCAACAGAGAACTCCGTCGGATGCAGCACCGCCGGAATGAGGTGTTTGCCGACTTGTTTGCGAATGACGGGAAAGCTCTGGGGTAGGGGATTGGTGCTGCCGAACAGGGTGTTATAGATGCGCGGTTCGAAACTCGCATCGCCGCCAGGGGAGTAGGATGCACCCATGGGACAACGCCAGATTTGCAGCGGCGGTTCGACGGGCCAGGGCGTAATCCGTCGGATGAACTCTGCCCGTGCTCGTGAGCATGGAACCGAGGCGGGCCAACCACCTGACAAGCAAAGAAGGATGGCGCAATCGATGGGGTAGGTTTGCGCGAACGACTTCTGGGCATTGCCGACCAGTGAGGCCATCGCGAGAATTGCGGCAAGATAGAGGTAGGCGAGTTTGGCTAACATGAAATAGGCTCCGAGCAGATCGCGGGGTATCTACAATAAATCCGCAAAAATATACAAATGTCACGCGTAATATAAAAAGATCGGGGCGCGTCCTGAGTGGCACAGCTAATTTTTCGAACGTCCTTTCTGATCTGCGGACAGTTTCTCAAGTAGTTCTGTGATCGAGTCGGTGCATACAGACTTGGCCGTTTCTAAGGTATTCAAATCGAGAGGTGGGTCGATCTCTACCGGATCATAGTCGTCTCCTATCCAGAGCACAGCCAGCCCGGAGTTGTCCCAGAGGACCACCCAACCGATGACTTTTTCATTGGCGCTCTTTAGCTTGGCAATCGAAGTTCCGTTGCCACCGAATTTTGTCACTCGTCCTGTACTCCAGTTTTAAAGGACTTCGCGTAGCGATACGTCCAGTTAAATCTATGTAGTCATTGAATAGGGGCTAGGTCGGCGGCATGGCGAAGTGGAAAGCGTTGGAGTAGAACTCTCTCCTTATTGCAACGCCGATCATTAGAATGAGCGAAGGAAATAGCAGCCAGGCGGATAACAGCCAAGGCAATGAAGCAAACCCAAAGTAGTACGCCCGCACACCCCCTTGAAAATGTCCGGATGCCAGAGCGCTCATTTCAGCAAGATGGTCACTTATATACTCAGCTTCGTCGCTGTTTTGCTTAGAGGGCTCAGGTGCCGCTCCAACCATCAGCAGAGTGTTGGCGTGCAACCGCATTGCCCAGCCAAACTTGAAGAAAGCAACCACAGCCATAACGAGGAGCGTGCAGAGCTTAACTAAGACCGTTTCTTCAGTGACAGTTTCGACGTGAGGCAAAGCATTGAGTTTTTCCACGATTGCTCCACTCGAACCGATGAGTGCTAGTAAACCGCTGATCACAAAAACGGTCGTAGTGGCAAAAAAGGAAACGTTCCCGATCAGGCCCCGAACGAGGCTGATATCGGTGATGCGCTCATCTCGCCACATCATCTGGCGCGCCCAGATCTTTCGCCATGCGAGCATACGTGCAGAAATGTTGCCGCCAAAGATGAAGGTGCTGATCGAGCTGTAAGATGTGAAACTTATGGCGAGCGTCACCAAAGCAACCAGATCGAGCCAACCAACCTGCGCCAGAAAGGTGTTCATCAGGTCACTCTTCTGCTGACACCGTATCCGCCCAGTGGGCCATCACCTCTGTCGTACCAGCATTCAAGGCTCCGCTGCGCTCAATTATCGAGGGACAGGCAAAGTTGTAAGGATATGTTGTGCGGGGGGCAGGGGTTAAATTTGCGAGTTTCTCGGCAATCTTGGCCAACGTTGTTTTTGACATAGCGCTGTCCGCGATTGTGGTTTCGGCCAAGCTGACATCAATTCTCGGCTCATGCACTGCGGTTTCAGCATCCATACCGAAATCCAGCAAGTATGACGTGAGTTGGGCCACAGCGGGCATGATTTTGCGACCACCCGCAGCACCGAGGCTGAAACGGGTGCCGTCTGACCGCTCAATGAGCGTCGGACACATGTTCGCGAGGCATCGCTTACCTGGGCCTATTGAATTTGGTTTTCCTGGCTCTGGGTCAAACCACATGATCCCATTGTTCATCAGTATCCCGGTTCCCGGCAGCGTCATCCGCGAACCAAAGATGGAAAGGAGCGTCTGCGTGACGGACACCATAGTGCCGTCCTCATCCACGACATTGAAGTGTGTCGTACAGCTGGGAACCAGTTCATTTTCCAGATCCCCCATCGTTTCGAAACGCTCGTTGTTGGCCTGACGTATGGCCTGATCAAACCTCACGAAGTCTTCAGCGGTTGGGGATGGTCCTTTTGGAGACCACGCCTTTAGGAGATGCAAAACACGTTCCAGAGTTGGTCCTGCGGTCATCTCAGGTGTGCCAAAAATGCGGTGACCTTTGTAGTCAAACTCAGATGCGGGGACGATCTTGGCCTTATAGTTTCGAAAGTCTTTTAGCACATGGCGCCCGCCAGATGACTGCAAATCCTTCGATATGCTCTTGGCGATCGAACCCTCATAAAATGCCGACGCCCCCCGCGAAGCAATTATATCCAATGTGGTTGCCAACGCGCTTTGGTCACAGCGAGTCTGACCGAGCGCTGTCCAAGCTGACGCCTTCGGGAACCCGTCTTCATCTAAGTAGGTTGCGCGCGATGCGGGGAACTTTGCTAGCCCTTTAGCAGCACCTGCGAGGATGAGCTGGGCGTACCAGTCAACTACTAGACCCTGCTCGGCTTCGGTAACAGCAGGTGTTAAAAGGTCGGCCCAAGGCCGCGATCCGAATACCTCATGTGCTTTGGCCATGCCTGCCACCTGTCCGGGGACAGCGACAGATTTGGCACCAAAGACATTTGCGTCATCCTTCACAACTGGCCAAGGGAAGAGGTCGCTCGCTGTACCGTCCATAATTGGATAGTCCTCGACCCTCAGGCTAGACGGTGCCCGCATGCCAAAATCGACGACCTGTGCGCCTTTGTCGCCAGCACGCCTAACGACCATGTAACCGCCGCCACCGATCCCGCTCATCCAGGGTTCGACGACACCGAGTGCAAAAGACGTGGCAATCGCTGCATCAACGGCATTCCCACCCTTTCTGAGTACATCCGCGCCAATCTCCGACGCGATACGATTTTGGGATGAAACAAGGCCCTTCTTGCTCTTTACCGCTGGCTTACGGACTTGAATGCTATGACTTGCGGCGCGGCTCATCCTTGGGCCTCCTTTTGATCTTTCAGCGTTCTACGCGCAATGAAAGCAACCGAAAGCACCGTCAGTGCCAAGAAGAGTAACGAAATCGGCGTTGAGACGAAGACCGACCAATCGCCAGATGAAATCGTAAGAGCTTGCCGCACGGATTGCTCGCCAATAGGCTCCAGCACGAAACCGATCATCATCGGGGCAAGCGGAAAGGCCAGCTTACGCATGCCATAACCGAGGAAACCGAACCCGAGCATGATCCAAAGGTCAGTCGGACTTGAATTGAAGCCAAAGACACCCAGAAGGCACAAGATAGCAATAATTGGATAGAGGATGTATCGCGGGATCATCACGATCCGAGAGAAAAGTCGGATAGCCGCCAGACCGACTACTGGCAGCATCAGAGCGGCGAGCATGAGCGCAATGAAGATAGCGTAGACGAGGTCAAGGTTCTCGGCGAAGAGCTGCGGCCCCGGTGCAAGCCCGTGAATCAGGAAGGCACCCAGCAAAACGGCAGTCACCACATCCCCAGGAACTCCGAGAGCCATAAGAGGAATGAGCGCGCCTCCAGCTGTGGCATTATTGGCAGACTCAGACGCTGCAACACCATCCAAAGAGCCTTTTCCAAACTTTTCAGGTGTTTTTGATGCTCGTTTCGCTTCTGAATATGAAAGGAAAGCAGACGGCGTTGCACCCAGGCCAGGGATCGACCCCAAGACGATGCCAATGGCAGATCCTCGAAGGATCGTTGGAAGTTTTTCACGCAGTTTGGCCAAACTAATTTGAGCTTTGGGCACAACAACTTGCGAGATAGATTTCGCGGAAACCTCGGCTTGAATGAAAAGTTCAGAGACAGCAAAGAGTCCGATAAGCATCGCCATGAGCGAGATCCCGTTGAGCATCGAGAGTTCGCCGAACGTGAATCTAGGCGTTGCCATCATCGGGTCGAGGCCGACGGTCCCAAATATGAATCCGACCGCTGCGGCGATGAGCCCCTTGATCATTGAATCGCCGGATACACCGGCAACGATGGTCAGCGAAAACAGCACCAGCATCGCAAATTCAGGCGGACCGAACTTTGTCGCAAGTTGCGCCAGAAGAATTGCACCGAAGATGAGGGCAATCGTTGAAACAACATCCCCAATTACGGAAGACCATAATGCGATCCCCATGGCTTCGCCGCCACGGCCCTTTTGGGTTAATGGATACCCGTCAAGAACCGTGGCGGCAGCCGCGGGAGTTCCTGGTGTGTTGATGAGGATGGCAGGGATACATCCGCTGAATAGTGCACCTTTGTAGGTCCCCAAAAGCAGTGCAAACGCCGTGATTGGCTCGAAGGCATATGTAAGTGGGATGACGAGGGCGATACCCATCGTACCGGTGAGACCAGGCACAGCTCCCATGAAAACGCCAAAGGCCACGCCAGCAAAGATGGCAACCATGTTTTGGACAGAGAGAAGCATATCCAGGGCGGCGGAAAGTTCAGCAAACATTAGGTCACCTCACACAAGCGGAAGGTTCAGACCAAGGCTGAACACGGCATAAAGAGCGGCTGTCGTGACTGCGGCCGTCACAACAATGATCAATGGCCCCCTAGCTCCGAAGAGAACCATCAGGACCGCGAGAAATGGGGGTGCTGCGTAAAAGTACCCAGCCAGTTGGAACAAGAGGATGAAGCCAGCCATAGCCGCAGCGACCAAAAGAGCCAGCACAAACTTCGACACGCCAAAATCAGATTTATTCGAACCAGCGTCGGCATCGTTTCGAAAAGCTGATGCTATGATTAGGGCCAATCCTCCTAGCCCGATCAGAATAGCGCCGAGGAATGGGAAGAACTGCGGTGACATCGCGCCATGTTCGCTCGACGCCACGAAGTTTGGGATCAAGAAGAAGTAGAGCGTCAAGGCAAAGCCTATGACGACCAATCCTGAAACCAAATCTGATGTTTTTTGTGCCATTTCCCACCTCCCGAAGGAAAAAGGAGGCCCGTCGCGGGGCGACGGGCCAACCGATTATGTGTGGACTATTTCCCAAGTCCGGCTGCGCGAATGATCTCGCCTTGAATCTCGTAGTTGTCGCGCACGTTCTGCTCGAAATCTGCACTGTTGCGGTAGGTCATCTTCATCGCGAGAGTGTCGATGATATCTTGCAACTCTTGACTTTCAGTCGCTTTTTGGATCGCGGCGTCAAGTCGTGCAATCACGTCTTCTGGCACACCGTCGGCAGCCGCAATGCCCAGAATGGAGGGTGCTGCAATGTCGTATCCAAGGTCCATCAAAGTTGGCACGTCTGGGAATTGGTCCATGCGAGCATCCGTGATGATTGCAAGAAGCTTGAACTCACCGGATTGGACCTGCGGAAGCCATTCAGTTGCTCCGGCCATCACATCGACGTGGTTGCCCAGGAGAGCCGTAACCGACGCGGCACCGCCCTTGAAGGGGACTGCTTTCCAGTCGAGCCCTTCTTCCATTGCCAGGCGTTCCATTGTCAAATGCTGGGGCGTTCCAGTGCCAGCAATCGCATAGCTGATCTCGCCCGGGTTTTCCTTTGCGAAAGCCACGAGCTCTTCGAAGCTTTGATAGGGTGCATCGGCAGGTACGACAATTCCGAGGTTCCATGCCCCATACTGGGAGATGAAAGAGAAATCGGACAGCGTGTCGTAAGGGAGGTCCTGCCGATGAGGGGAGAGAACGGCCGCACCAGTGGTGAAGGTAAAGACGTTGTACCCATCCGGGCGCTGTGCTGCAGCCAGACCGGCTGCGACTGAGCCTCCACCACCGGGCTTATTGATCACTGTTACGGAAGTGCCGAGCTCTTCTTCGAGAAGGGTAGCCAGGACACGTGCCGTTGAGTCAGTCGTTCCGCCGGCTCCATAGCCGACTGTGAGGTTGATGCCTTTTGATGGCCAATCATCGGCGAAAGCAGGTGCCGATAGCAGAGCCAAACCAAGCGCTGCGGTTTTCAACAGGTTCTTCATGAGGTCCTCCCAAGTTATCATATACCGATTTAAACATTCGATATACAATGTAAGAATCGATTTAGACGATAGTCAATACAAAAATATGCTTTCGATATTGCGATTTCTGATAGCGACGTGCTCTAGTGTGAAGCGGAGGAGGAGTGTGTACCCAAAATGAGCTCAAACGCGTTGATCAAGGCACTTGAAGTCCTTGAGGCGTTCCAGAAATCTCGGGATGCCCTGTCAGTCAAAGAGGTCGCAGACCTGAACGAGGAAACTCAGAGCTCGGTTCAGCGCAGCGTCTATACTCTTGAGACACTGGGTTTTCTGGAACGTGAGGATGCGGGCAAAAGGTATGTCCCCGGGCGTGCTTGTCTGCGACCCGTTTACGGATACCTCCGCAGCAACCGGTTTTTGGAAACCGCAACACCATATCTCATCGATTTATCGGAGCGCTTTTCGACCAGGGCGGATCTAACGGTCTTGGATGGAACAGAGATCGTTTACCTTTCCCGCATTCCAAGTCGGGATGAATTGCTAAACCTCTCGCCCCTCGGCAGACGTTGGCCTGCAATTCAAACGGCATCAGGAAGAGCGATTCTTGCCGCAATGAGCGAGAGCGAACGCGAGCGGGTGATTGCAAACTCTGAGATACAAAAGATTACTGCACACTCGCTAAGTTCCTATGAAGAAATTTCTGACGCAATCGTGGAATCCCAAGAGACCGGCTATGCCTATCAAAGCGAAGAGGTCCTTTTGGGTGCGGCCTCAGTTGGTGCTGCCGTAGTTGGAGCCGATGGGACTGTGCACGGAGCGATAATTCTTGGTGGGCCGACAGAGACGTTTAACGACGCTGATAAGAGGCGACTATTTGGGAGCGCCGTTCGCCAAGCTGCGCAAGCGATTGGAGTTTACTTGTGATGGATGTGGGACTGATGCCCAAAACCGAACCCAAAGACGATCCACGCTTTTTGAGTTCGGTCGAACGCGGATTTCTGGTTTTGGATGCGTTGGCAGAAACGACGGGACCGATGTCGTTAACCGAGCTTTCAAAAGCGACAGGGCTGGCAGTGCCAACTTTACAGCGACTTACGGCGACGCTCGTGAAAACCGGCTATCTTGAGAAGGAACCAAGCTCAAAACGGTATCGCGCCGCTGTGAAAACAGTCGATTTACTTTACAGCTATCTCTCCAGAAACCAGTTTGCGAAACGAGCCTGGCCACACTTGGTGAAATTGCGAGAGGATCTCGGTCTTGATGTGTCTCTCTCGGTTCCATTCGGAAACTCGATGATCTATGTCCACCGGTTGCCTGGCTATTCAGGCAATTTTGAGAACACGTTACCTGGCAGGAGGGTACCTATTCACTTATCGGCTAGTGGTCGTTGCGTGTTATCGTTTTTGGAACCAAGTCAAATCAGGACAACACTCGGTTCCCTGCCACTTTCAAAGCTAACGCCATGGTCCAAGGTTGATATCGAAGAGATCCAATCGGAAATCGCAAAGTGCAGAAAACACGGCTATGCGGTTGTCGAACAAGAGGCCTCACCCGGAACCGTAACACTCGCAGCTCCGGTTACTCGCGCTTCAAGTGCGATCGCTGGTGTTTCGGTCCATTCGCCAACGGCAGGCGGGGATTTTCAGAGTATTGCAGAGCGCGTGCTCCCGTCAGTCATCTCTGTTTCCAGAGCAATAAGTGTAAACTAAAAAAATCAACTGACCGCAGTTAGTCTAAAATTGACATATTGAGCCGTATCTGAGCTTCAGTGCAGCTTATTAAATTCATGTTTTTATTGAGGAAAATGGCGCTGAGGCAAAAGTCGCGTAATAACTATTATGTTAAATAAACCAGTAAACTTAAAAATCGGCTGAATTTCACAGAAAGTCAATCGTAGACGATATCCGTCTGCGCCTTGGCTTTCCAACGCGGCACCAGCTCGCCGGTGTTCCATTCGTACAGCCATCCAACCAGTTCGCCCGTCTGGCGATCGAGAATGCGCTTTACGGCACAAGCATGAAGTCTCTTTTGTTGTTTGCCCGCCGGCCGCGATTTCCGAACGCGGCTAGGAACACTGAGAACGACGGTCGATCCGACGTATCTTGTGATTCCCTGAAAGTCCTTAGCCATAAATTTAGCCCCCCAAATTGTAGGCCTCGCCAACAACATCGCCCGTAGTAAATAAGCGCGTATCGGCAGTGAACCGCTTCGCGCCTCAGTTGTGCTTACAAAGCGTTGCAATGCACGATAAAGTACGCGAAGGGGCGCAAAAGAACGCGAAAAAGGCGCGCAAGTGATTGATTAGAAACGGTAGATTTTTTTCTGCGCCGCAGAAGGCGGACGAGAACTTTAAGCAACTTTTTGCTCGTTTAGCGGCAGCAGGCGTTGGTCGCCCAGTGGACAGCGAGGGTTACGCTGATGGGCCGTGGACGCCTGAGACTTTGGCTGAAGCGATTTCCGCTATTGAAGGCAATCGCGAAGGCGTCGAATTGCGCTCTGTCCAGGTTTGGTTTCAGGACAACGACAATGGAATAAGTGATGCAAATATCCGCTGGCTTGCTCGGGTATTTGGTTGCGGTGATCCTGAAGCTGCGAGCGCATGGCAGGCTGAGCTTAAAGCTGCGAAAGAGAGACTAGCGAAAGAAAGGCGCGAGAAGAAGCGCACGAAAGAAGCGCAGCCGAGTAACACCAATGGCGTGAAAGTTAGTTTAGAACCGGTATTTCCGCCGGTCGAACCGACCACCCCCGATGACATCGGCGGTTTCGATGAGCTGACGAAGCAGCCAGCCAAAACGCTCGCAGAAAAATGCGAACGAATGTTGAGCGGCGCGACATCTCTCAAATTGCAATTCGGATATCTGCTGGTGTCTAGCCCCCAATTTCAGAGCCACTAATTTGGGATTTCTCTAATAAGGTTTCTGGTACTGGAGGTCGCATTCCGAGCGCGTGATGGGGTCTGATGTGATTGTATTCTTTGAGCCAAGTATTGATCGCGACTTGTGCTTG
>JBCDAQ010000018.1:0-34900 GCA_039185285.1 Pseudomonadota bacterium | reverse complement strand
CTTATCACTGTCGCCCATACCGATCATGTCTGGCGCGATCGCCCGATACTCATCGGTGATATAGGGGATGATGTTCCGCCAAAGATATGACGACGTTGGATTACCGTGCAGGAACAACACCGGTTGTCCGGCCCCCTCATCAACATAGGCGATCTCGGAACCCAGCACATTCAACGACTTCTTCTGGAACGGAAACGCCGATGAGATATTGAGACCATAGGGTCGCGCTGGATCGCCCGCGATTTCCTCCGCCGTGCCCATGCGCCCCAAGGGGACCAACTTGGCAAAATCCGCCTTAGCTGCTTCGAGCTCTTCTTCGGGAAGACCCAAACGGTCCATCCCAGGCGTTGGGACGGGTCCAGGGGACAGAACATTCACCCGGATGTTGCGCGGAGCCAGCTCGGTCGTCAGAACACGTGCGAGACCGCGCAATGCAGCCTTCGCGGGTCCATAGACCGACATGCCAGCGAAACCCTTCGACGCCGCCGCTGATCCGACGAGCACGACAGAACCGCCATCTGCTAGGAAGGGTAAAGCTGCCTGTGCCGTGAAGTAGGCGCCCTTGAAGTTCCGTCCTAATTCTTCGTCAAAAAGGGCCTCATCCACCTCCTCAAACGGACGGACAATTGCGCCACCCGCAGATGCGACCACAGCATTAATCTGTCCATACTCCTCCGCGACGTTCTTGACGAAGGCGCGGACAGACACGACCGAGGTCATATCGACGACCGCGCCCATCGCGTTGGGACCAAGTTCAGCCAGCGCGCTGTCCAGCTTGGATTGTGATCTGCCGCATATAGCAACCGAGGCGCCTTTCCTCGAAAGCGCCCTGGCCGCGGCCAACCCGATCCCGCTGTTACCGCCTGTCACCACGATTTTTTTGTCCAAGAAGGTCATGGTCAGCTCCGATTGAACTGGGGGCGATCGTAATGCGCGTCGCAGTGTCAAAAATCTTCGACCAAGAAGAAGTTGAGTTTTTTGAATGCTTTATCGCGCGCCGGGACCAGCGCCCGATACGCATCGCTCGCAAAAACCTCGTGAACCGCCTCAGCATTTGGAAAGTCGGCGATGAAAACGGTTTGAGGCGCACCGTCTCCAACCAGTTCTTCGACAAGCTTTGCCTTCATCCGTGGCACGGCACCTGCCTCAATCAGAAGCGGCGGTGCGTGTGTCGCGTAGGTACTCAGGGCATCGGCTTGATCCGGATCAACCGTACCAATGGAGACGAAGGTGACTTTGTCCGACATTGGGTGACTCCTTTGTTCATTGGTTCGAGGCTGAATTTGCCTGAGAAAAAACAATCCGATACTGAAGAATATGAGGCGGGCTGTATCGATTTTGATCCAACCATTAGAAGGAGCACAGTGATGCGTGGACTTGACTGGGATCACTTGCGGGTTTTTCTCGCGACCGCGCAGGCAGGCAGCTTGCGGAGGGCTGCAGCGGAGCTTGGCGTCGGGCATGCGACAGTGAGGCGTGCGATTGACCGGCTCGAGGATCAGTTGGACACGCGGCTCTTCGACCGGTCTGCGGATGGGTTAACGCCGACACAACCTGGCGACATGCTGATCGATCATGCGCGGCGGGTTGAACAGGAGACAAATCGCATCGCCCGACGACTTTCAGGTCTTGACGCCGCGCCATCCGGCACAATTCGCGTCAGTATGCCACCATCGTTTGCACAGGGTTTCTTCGCGCCGATCCTCGCTGAGTTTACACAAGCCTATCCGAACATCAGTGTTTCTGTGATCGGAACAAACCGGATCTCAGACCTGACGCGGTTAGAAGCGGATGTCTCCATCCGGGCGGCCTTCGAGATTGACGACGATGTGGTGGGGCGTCGATTGGTGCGGTATGTGACGGCCGCCTTCGCGACACCGGATTATCTGGCCTCACGGCCACGGCTGAAGATCGGTGATGGAGCCGAAGCGCATTGGCTCGGCTTTGGCGGCGACACGGATTGGGTTGCGTCAAGCCCGTTTCCAAACGCCCCCACGCGGCATATGCTGCCAGAAGTCTTTATGCAGATTGAAGCTGCGGCACACGGCCTGGGCATGGCTTGGGTGCCGGCGTTCCTTGGAGATCTGGACCCACGGTTGATCCGCGTCCCCGATGCTCCCGTCGAGCCAAACAGATCAATCTGGCTGCTGCTGCACGGTGACTTGCGCGGCACTGCACGGGTCCGGGCCTTTGTGGATCACACGGCCGCATCGATTGCGCGGAACAAGTCCAAGTTCACCCTCTGACCAAGCCCGCTAAACCGACGGCCTACTTTTTGGCATCCGAGAGAACTTTTCGGTTCTGCAGCCTTTGGTCGTCGCGGATCGAACCGGATGATCTGCTGCGATGCGCCCGGCTCTAAGCTGCCGTTGACCAGAGGGTCAGAATGCTGCGCTCGCGCTCCCGATTGCCGACATTCGCTGCGGCGTGCAAGCTAAGCAGCGCGCCGTGGTCGCATCGCGGGACGAAACGGTCGCTCGAATGCTCCTGCTGAATCTCCCTATTTCTATCGCGTGTCGGCGATAATCCGAACACCTATTGAGACGAGAAAGGTGCCAGCTAGCAATCGCCCCCACGAGACGAGCCGAGCCGAAGCTGCTGTTTTTACAGCAACAAGACGTGCAAAGGCGATGCACAGGATGTCCGAGAGGCTGAAGGCAAGATTCGCGATGATGCCAAGCGTTAAGATCTGAAGCCAAACCGGAGAGGCGGACTCCAAAGTTGTGAATTGAGGAAGGAAGGCAAAGTAAAACAGCGCCGATTTTGGGTTCAGGATTTCGATGGTCAGGCTATCACGGAAAGCCTCCCGTGATGACTTCACATTCGATGAATGAACTCTAGGAGTTTCATCCCTTGGGCGCCTCCAAAGTCGGACGCCCATCCAGATCAAGTAGCATCCCCCGACAACCTTGAGTGCAAACACGAAGACTGGCGCAGCCTTCAAAAGGACGGTCACTCCGAAGGCTGCAGCGAAGATGTGCAGATAAGATGCGAGATGGAAGGCAAGGGAACTGAGCCATCCTGCCCGGGTTCCATGTGCCATGGTTTGGACGGCCATGTAGAGCATTCCCGGGCCGGGTATGAACGCGAACATCGCCGTCGCCACAAGGAAAGAGATCAACAGTTCTACAGGCGGCACTTGGTTCTCCGGACGAAGCTTTTCTAGTGCCTAGCATTCAGCGCTGTCTTCACGAGGGCGTCGTTTCGCCACCCGCACATATTAAAACCAGACATTCGCCCCATCGCAGCAACTCTGGAGGTTTGGGCTCGATCAAGACTTTTGCTGCGCCAGAAACGAAGGTTGGCTTGAAGCTGCGACTTCCCCTTGGCAGGTGGCGAAATCCACGAGGCCCGCGCGAGGTACACGAGGCCTAGGCAAGTTCATCCTGCATGTATGGACGGGACTTCTCTTGGATATGATCATCACCTCCTGGAATGTGACCAACTGATGTGCGCGGTGCGGGTCGCACCGATGGCCGTGTCGAGGTATGAAGGCACCAAGTTCGAAGCCGATGCCATCCGACTGATTAAGGGGTCTAAGGAACGATTCAACAAGCAGGAATGCCCTAAAGCGGCAACAATCAGGTCTCAAGTGCTCGTTGAGTGGCAGATAAAACGTTTCAGCTTTGCGTGTCTGGCAAACATTCTGGCAAACAACATCCCGGGTATCATTTTCGTTCGCGCAGCGGCTGTCGTCGATCAAGTCTCTGTTGATGTTTGCAATATTGAGAGGTTTGACTTCTGTGCCCACATGGATTCGAAACCCGTGATCATATTCAGGGGGAGGCATGTGATTTTGGTTTTTGCTGGCGCAATCTCAGCACAGCCAGCGACGACCAGCAGCGATTGACGGCGACACTGGGCGACAGTAAACGGTCTTTGTCACTGAAAAATATAAATGAAATCAGTGTGCTAATAGCCTTCGGGAGGCAGGGGTCGTGAGTTCGAATCTCGCCACTCCGACCGGTATTTTTAACTAGCTATGCTTGCCTGCATATCGAGGTTGTCTCGTTTTTGTCTCGCCGCCAACCGTCGGCTTTTGAATCCGGTTCCAGAATCGTTCCTTCAGCTGCGCGACGCTTCCAGATGCGCCTAGAGACCGAGCGCTGTGAAGATCTGGCGGTTAACGATCTTCACGTCATACTTATCAGAGACGCGTTTCTTAGACTTTTCCCCAATCGCCGGGATCAGTTCTGAGTTGTCGATGAACTTGGCCATGGCTTGCACGAGTGCTTTATCGTCGCGAGCTTGAACGAGAAAGCCACTTTCGCCATCGACAATTGTTTCCCGGCAACCGGGGACATCGGTCGTGATGACAGGACGCCCCATCGCCATCGCTTCCAGCACCGTTCGAGGTGTACCTTCGCGATAGCTTGGGAGAACATAGACATGCGCGGCAGCGATTGCTGGGCGTACATCCTCACGAGCGCCGTGCCAGATAAGACGCCCATCGGATTGCCAGGCCTCGACCTCGGAGATCGACACCGCATCAGGATTGCTGTCATGCCCGCCAACCAAGTGGATCCCGACCTCAGGATAGGAGGTTCGGATCTGTGCCGCTGCTGCTGCATACTCGCGCACGCCCTTGTCGCCGAGGAGCCGCGCGATCATCAAGAACTGAACAGGTCCCTCCGGAAACGGCTGCGGGGTAAAGCGTTGTAGATCGACGCCGGAACCGTTGACGATCGTCACCGGGATGCCATCGGCAAGAAGGCCGAGATTGGCGAAGAGCGCTTTGTCATCTGGGTTTTGAAACATCACGCCGCTCGTCCGCGCGAGCGCAAAACGATAGAGCGATCTTACGATGCGCTGCACGATGGCTCGTTTGCCACGCGCATCGCCAGTGAAGGCATAGCCAAGCCCGGTTATCATCGCAAAACGACCGGGCACACCGGCCAACCAACCCGCCAGGCTGCCATAAATAACTGGTTTGATCGTGTAGCCGAGAGCGATCTGTGGCCTGAGGCGACGCATCAATGCAACGAGCGCCATTAGGCCACGGAGGTCCGTCAGAGGGTTCGTTCCAGTACGTTGCAACGGGATCTGATGCGCAACCGCGCCTAACTCTTGGAGCCCGGCGCGAACGCCCTTGGCCTCATCGTAGTCCGGTGCGGCGACATGGACTTCATGGCCTTTTGCAATCATCTCGGCGATCAAGGGGCCGCGAAAGTTGATAAGCGACTCCGCTGCTCCAGCGATCAGCAGAACCCTCTTGGAGCTCATAGCCTCAGATCGCTCTCATCTGTGGCCAGCACATATTTGAGGTCATAGAGGATATGATCGGGCTTTCCAAAGGCACGGATCTCGGGTGCGCTGAGCGCTCGAAAGCTGTCGTGACCGACCGCAAGTATGATGCCGTCATAAGATGCGGCGGCAGGCTCTTGCACGGTCGAGAGGTCATAGGTGTTCTTGAGCGCGGTTTGGTCCACCCAAGGATCGTAGACATCGACGTCGATTCCGCATCCTTCCAGCTCTCTGACCAAGCTAACAACTTGGCTGTTTCTGGCATCGGGGCAGTTTTCCTTGAAGGTGACCCCCATCATCAGAACGCGCGCGCCCTCGGGCGAGATTCGCCGGGTTGCCATAGCCTTGAGCATCTGGCCCGCGACATGGGCGGCCATGGAATCGTTCAACCGCCGTCCCGCGAGGATGATCTCAGGGCTGTAGCCTATCGCTTCGGCCTTGTGCGTGAGGTAGTAGGGATCGACACCGATACAGTGGCCCCCAACCAGACCTGGGCGGAATGGTAGGAAGTTCCATTTGGTGCCAGCGGCTTGCAGAACAGCCTCGGTGTCCAATCCCATCTTGTCGAAAATGATCGCGAGCTCGTTGATCAACGCGATGTTGAGATCACGCTGCGTGTTCTCGATTACTTTTGCTGCCTCGGCGATGCGGATGCTCTCGGCCTTGTGGATGCCTGCGGTGACAATCTCGGCATAGAGCTCTGCGAGGCGATCTGCGACCTCGGGCGTGGAACCTGCCACGACTTTGATGATCGAGGAGATCCGGTGCGTCCTGTCGCCGGGATTGATACGCTCTGGCGAATAGCCGACAAAGAAGTCCTCGTTGAACGTGAGGCCCGATGCATGCTCGAGGATCGGCACGCATTCATCTTCGGTTGCGCCGGGAAAGACTGTGGATTCGTAGACAACAATATCGCTGGGCTTGATCGCTCGACCCACCGCTTTGGAAGCGGCTCGGAGTTGGCTCAGATCAGGGGCCTTATCCTCGCTGATCGGAGTGGGAACGGTCACCAGAAAGATCCGTGCCTTTGCCAGATCCCCAGGATCCGAGCTGAGATGCAAGTGTTGCGCGTTAGAGAGTTCGTCCGCACCAACTTCTTGGGTTCGATCGTGGCCGACCCTGAGTTCCTCGATCCGGGAGGGATCGATGTCAAAGCCAAGAACTGGACGATGGGCCGCAAAGGCGACGGCGAGTGGAAGACCGACGTAACCAAGCCCGACGACGGCAATAACGTCTTCTGACATCAGCTACTTCCTGTGATAGTCGCGGAACCAGGTAACAAACTCAGCAACCCCCTCGCGGAAATCGGTGCGCGGAGCATAGCCGGTCAACGCCCGCAAAAGTGCAGTGTCCGCCCACGTCGCCGGGACATCCCCCTTCTGCATATCCATATAATTCCGGATCGCTTTTTGCCCCAGCGCCTCTTCGATGGCGTCAATGAAATCCAATAAGCGGACTTTCTGGCCATTACCGATGTTAACCACTCGATAGGGCGCGATGGGAGAGAGATTGTCGCCTTCGATGGCCTCCTGACGGGCGTCGACCAAAGCCGGGGCTGCGTCGATTAACAGTCGGATCGCCCGCACAAGATCATCCACCTGCGTAAAGTCGCGATACATTTCTCCGTGATTATAGATATCGATGGCGCGTCCATCGAGGATCGCGTCCACAAACTTGAACAATGCCAAATCCGGTCGCCCCCAGGGACCGTATACTGTGAAGAACCGGAACATCGTTGTCGGCAGATGCCAGAGATGCGCATAGGAATGCGCCATCGCCTCATTCGCCTTTTTAGTCGCCGCATAGAGGGTCAGGGGGTGGTCGACCTTGAGCGCTTCGGCGAAAGGCATGTCCTCGCTTGCGCCATAGACTGAGGAGGTCGAGGCCATCAGCAGATGCGCGGGCCTGGCTTCGCGGGCGGCTTCCATGATGTTGAAAGTGCCGACAAGGTTTGCGTCGATATAGGCGCGAGGGTTTTCCAGGCTGTAGCGTACACCCGCCTGAGCCGCCAAATGAACGATCACGTCTGGCGCAAACTCGGCGATGGTCTCAGAGACCTTTCCCGCCTCTTCAAGCATTGCTTCGGTTGCCGAAAAGCCGGGAGTTTGCATTAACATCTGATGGCGTCGCTGTTTCAGCGAGACGTCATAGTAGTCTGTCATTCCATCGAAGCCGTGGACGCGAAAGCCCTCAGACAGGAGCAGTTTGGCGAGATGGAAGCCGATGAACCCCGCGGTTCCTGTAATGAAGACTTTGCGCACGCGATGGCTCTTTTCTTTGATGCGGGCGGACAATCATCGATTTCGCGAGGATGTGCAATCGGAACTGCCAAACCTAGCTTTACGTTGCATTGCGGAAAAAAGTTGCGAATCTGAAAATTCACGATAACGTGACAACCGGTTCCGGAAGACTCCTGGGGGGAAATCGCCGGTTCCGAACCCAAAATTACTTATTGAGAGACCCTTGTATGGTGCGATCCCGTGCGCGCAGAGAGGTGGAGTGGCCGACGCTCATTGCGTTGATTGGAGTTTATCTGGCCTGGGGTTCTGTGCTCTGGCTCTATCCATACTTCGGTGCTTGGGTGATCATTCCGGGCGCTTTAGCAACGGCCTTTCACTCCTCGCTACAGCACGAAGTCCTCCACGGTCATCCGACCCGAAACGCATCAGTGAATGAGGCGCTGGTTTTTCTGCCCCTTGGGTGCTTCTTCCCGTTTCGCCGCTTCAAAGCGACCCATCTCAGCCATCACAATGATGACCGCCTAACAGATCCCTATGACGATCCTGAGACCCACTACGTGGCGGAGGGTGATTGGGACGCGCTCTCGCCATTGCTGCGCTGGATCTTGAGTTTGAACCAATCGCTCGCCGGTCGATTGCTGATCGGCCCGTTCCTCGCCATCTACGGCTTTGTTCGATCGGATCTGCGCAGATTGCGAGCGGGCGAGGGCAAGATTGCCGATGCTTGGATCCGGCACTTGATCGGCCTTGCACCGGTGATCCTCATCATAGAGGCTTCAGGCATGCCCATCTGGCTCTATCTCTTGGGGATCGCGGTTCCCGCCGTCTCGATCCTCTCGCTCAGAACGTATATCGAGCATCGGGCCGCCGCGGCACCGGGCGCGCGCTCTGCCGTAATCGAGTCAAACTGGTTCTGGAGCTTGCTGTTTCTCAACAACAACCTCCACAAGGTCCATCACGAGAAGCCGAGCGTTGCATGGTACAAGCTGCCAGCCCTGTGGCAGGCAGAGCGCGACCGGGTCTTATCGGAGAATGAAGGCTACTATTACCGCGGCTACCGGGATGTCGTCCGGGTATGGCTGTTCCGGGCGCGTGAGCCTAATATTCATCCCATAATGCGGCGGCGATCATAGTCGCCGCGTTGCCAATGTATGACTGGCCCGAAGTGAGAGGCCAGAACGATGCCTTCTGGGAACAGGTTGTCGCGGCCCTGGCTCGGCGTGGAATTGTGGCGCCGGCATCGCTGGACCGAGACGATCACTTGACCAGCATCTGGCGGCATCCTGATTTACTGCTTGGCCAAACCTGCGGCTTACCCTTGGTCAGGGGGGAGGCAGGCACGGCAATCCCAGTCGCCCGTCCCTCTTACGCGGTCGAGGGATGTGGTCCAGGCAACTACAGATCTGTGCTTCTCGCCCGTAAAGGGTTTGGAGACACACTGAGTGAGTTTCAGGGCAAACGTGTGGCGATTAACGGCTGGGACAGCCAATCTGGCTGTAATGCCCTGAAAGATGCTTTCTTCGACATGCTTTCCCATGGTCCCTTCTTCTCAGATGTCTTGGTGTCCGGGGCGCATCGGAAATCGGCCGACCTTGTTGCGATGGGCGACGCGGATATCTGCGCGTTGGATGCGGTTGCTTGGGCGCTTTACCAGCAAGTGCAGTCTGAGAGAGCCACACAACTCGAAGAAATCCATTGGACCCGTGCCATGCCCAGCCTTCCCTACATCACAAGCACGAGCCATGAAGGCGATGTGGAAATCATCCGCGAGGCGATCGCCGAATCTTTGGCGGCGAATGGCCCAGCGATTCCAATCGGGGTTCTGCCAGCCACGCGCGCGGACTACCTGCCAGTGCATGAGATGGATCGACGCGTCGCAAGCTTGATCCTGGCACAACCGAGTTCTGCTTAAACATCACAATCGGACGGCCCGAATGTGTCCAAGCGATGCCAAACTTGCGTCTGGAGCGAGATTGGTGTTCCTAGTTCTTGGACGGATTGGGGCCAGAATTGTCCAGGAGCGATAGTTGACGCGCGAGATCTTGCTGACCCTCGGGGACCTCTCGATATGCTTCGGGCAACCGGGTTTGGCGTTGCCTGTTGTTGACAACGTCTCGTTTGACTTGGCGCGTGGTGAGACGTTAGCGCTTGTGGGCGAGTCCGGATCAGGAAAGACGCTGACGGCCAAGGCCGTGATGGGGCTGCTACCGAAGGCGGCTCATGTAACAGCGGGCTCGGCGAAGATTCATCTTGCGCAGCGTGAGATGGATCTGTTCCAGCTACCCGACGCGAAGCTACGCAAGCTGCGCGGCACGACCATTTCCATGATCTTTCAGGAGCCGATGAGCGCGCTTTCGCCGCTTCACACAGTTGGGCGTCAAGTCGCGGAAGTACTGCATGTCGCTGGCCTCGATCGCGGACTGAACGTCAAACAGCGTGTGTTGGAGTTGTTCGAGGAGGTGGGCTTCCCGCATCCCGAACGCGCCTGGGGGGCCTATCCATTTGAGTTATCCGGCGGTTTGCGTCAGCGCGCCGTGATTGCAATGGCGATGATTGGGGAGCCAGATTTGGTGATCGCCGATGAGCCGACCACCGCTCTGGATGTGACCACCCAGGCAATGGTGCTCGATTTGATCAAACGCCTGCAACACGATCACCGGATGTCAGTGATCATGATTACCCATGATCTGGGTGTCGTGGCCAATATGGCGGATCAAGTCGTCGTCATGCGCCGAGGCAAGGTGGTGGAGCAAGGTCTGTCGCGGGATGTTCTGATGAGCCCGGGCCATGGCTACACCAAGGCCTTGATCGCCGCTGCCCCGCAGGTTCCCGATGAACTCTGCCAGCATGCAGCCACGTCGAATGATCGCATTCTGACCGTTAGCAATCTCTCGAAGACATACCCGGGTAGAAGCCGGACTTTCGGTCCGCCTGATCCACCGGTTAAAGCAGTAAATGATTTTCAGATGACCCTCGATCGGGGGAAGACGATTGCCGTTGTCGGCGAATCGGGTTCAGGAAAGTCGACCGTGGCTAAGCTGATGCTAAGAGCCGAGCGTCCGGATCCCGGCGCTCAGATCGAGTTTTGCGGTAAGGATGGTGTCGTCAGTGATGTCGCCGCGCTCCAGGGCAAGACGCTTACCGATTTCCGCTTGAAAGCGCAGATGGTGTTCCAAGATCCATACGCCTCGCTGAGCCCACGGATGTCGATCCAAGATATCCTGACAGAGCCGCTTCGGATTCACGGCAAAGGGACCAAGAGCGAACAACGCGATCGGGCCGCTTATCTGATGGGACGCGTGGGGCTGAGCGCAGATCATCTCGCACGGTTCCCTTATGCTTTCTCGGGCGGGCAGCGCCAGCGGATCGCGATCGCGCGTGCCTTGGCGCTGGGCCCTGAGTTAGTCGTCTGTGACGAGCCGACATCGGCGCTTGACGTGTCTGTTCAAGCGGAGGTGTTGGAGCTGCTCACTGAACTGCGAGAAGAGCTCGGCCTGTCCTATGTTTTCATCTCCCATGACCTAGCTGTTGTGTCCAAACTCGCCGATCGCGTGATGGTCATGCGCCGCGGGCGTGTCGTCGAGGAAGGGGCTACCGAATGCATCTTCGAGGACGCCCGGCATCCTTATACCAAGGCTTTGATGGCCGCGAGCCCCGAGCCGGATATGGACCAACGCCTTGATCTGAAGGCGGTTGCTGAAGGTGCTGGTGAGCCAGAAACCTGGGAACCTCCTTATCAATTCCATGCCGATGACGCGCCGGATCTTCTGGAAGTGGCGCCCGGACATTTTGTGAGAGCTGCCGCATGATGAGAACGCTTGCCGTCTTCGCCCTTTGCCTTCTTGCGTTGCCGGCGGGAGGGACCGGGCTCGACCTCAAAGAGGTCCCAGCCTTTGCCGAGCGTGTATCTGCCGGTGAATTGCCGCCCATCGCTGAACGGATCCCGACCGAGCCTTTGATCTCGGATCTTGCGTCACGAGGCCGAGAGCCAGGCGTAAATGGTGGCATGATCCGCATGTTTGTCGGGCGAGCTAAGGACGTTCGATATATGGCGGCTTATGGGTATGCGAGGCTGATCGGGTATGCGCCCGATTATTCGCTGCAAGCCGATCTTTTAAAGGACTACCGCTTGGAAGAAGGCGGTAAGCGCCTCGTTCTCTTTTTGCGCGAAGGTCATCGGTGGTCGGACGGTGCGCCCTTCACGACCGAGGATTTCCGCTATTGGTGGGAAGATGTTGCGATGAACGAAGAAGCGTCTCCGGCGGGTCCTCCGGTTGAGATGCTGGTCGATGGCAAACCGCCAATCGTCGAGGTGATCGATGAGGTCACAATTTCATACACGTGGACAGCTCCCAATCCCCGCCTTTTGCCCGCACTTGCCCAGGCACGCCCGGTCTACATCTACCGCCCCGCACATTTCATTAAGAAGTATCACAAGAAGTACGCGGACCCTCAGAAGCTTAAGGAGGCGATGGGCGACAAGTATCGCACCTGGGCGGAGCTGCATAACCGCAAGGACAACCTCTATAAGTTCGACAATCCGAAATTGCCGGTCCTCCAGCCCTGGATCAACACATCGAAGAAGAATGGGCAAAGGTATGTGCTGAAGCGTAACCCATATTATCACCGGATAGACCCGAATGGACGGCAGTTGCCTTATGTCGATAAGGTCGAGCTGGAAGTGGCGGCGAGCGGGCTGATCCCTCTCAAAGCGTCTAACGGTGAGGCAGGATTGCAAACCCGTTCGCTGGGCTTTGCGGATGCGCCAGTTCTCAAGAGAAATTCGGCCAGCTATGGCTTCAAGACGCGGCTCTGGCGGTCTGGCTATGCTTCGGAAGTTGCGATCTACCCAAACCTCACCTATCTGGATCCGGTTTGGCGCGACTTGATGCGCGATGTCCGCTTCCGCCGCGCGCTTAGCATGGGTGTGTCGCGCAAGATGATCAACAAAGTGCTCTACTTCGGCCTCGCCGAAGAACGCGGGGTGGCCCCCCTTGAGGAAAGCCCCTTTTTCGACGAACAACAGGCACGTGCGTGGACGGAGTTTGATCTGGACGGGGCGAATGCCCTGCTGGACGAGATTGGTCTGACATCGCGAAACGGAGCAGGCATCCGCCTTTTGCCTGACGGTCGACCGATGGAGATCGTGCTCGAGACTGCTGGTGAGCGCCGCGAAGTTGCGGATACGTTGGAGTTGGTCGTCGCGACATGGAGCAAACTCGGCATTCGCCTTCTGGTCCGACCTCTCGACCGGGACATCCTGCGAAATCGCGCCTATGCTGGCCGGTCGATGATGGTCGCTTGGTACGGCTGGAACAATGGTGTGCCTACCCCGCGTGCGGCTCCGTTCGAGTTAGCACCGGTGGATCAGTCGAATTTCACTTGGCCGAAATGGGGGCAGTTCTATCAGACCAAAGGCGATATGGGTGCCCCGCCGGACGTCCCTGAAGCCGCCCGCTTACTAGAGCTCTTCGAGGTCTGGAGCACCGCTTATTCTGAGGAAGCAAAGGAAGCTGCCTGGCGCGAGATGCTGGCGATCCATTCGGACCAGGTCTTCGTGATCGGTACCGTTAGTCGTGCCCCGATGCCAGTCGTTGCTCATGCAACCTTGATGAATGTCCCCGAGGAAGGTCTTTATGCCTGGGATCCGGGTGCGCAACTTGGAATCCATCGCATGGACGAGTTCTTCTTCGAAGGAGGCAAGAGCCCGTGAATTGCGTTATGCTCGTGCCCTGCCACTCCGCGAATGACCCTCGCGAGGGTTCAGCGAGCGCTTTCTGGGGGCGTAGGTGATAAAGTTCCTCATCCGCCGGGTGATCACGATGGCGTTAACGCTGTTGGCGATCTCGGCGCTGGTTTTCGTGATCATCAATCTGCCTCCGGGCAACTACCTCTCGAACCAAATCGCCGAAATGCGCGCAACCGGCGAGGCTGCAGGGATCGCGAAAGCTGAAGAACTGATCCAACGATATGCGTTGGATAAGCCCGTTTGGCATCAGTACTTGATTTGGATCGGCTTCGCGCCTGGGATTGATGGGTTCAACGGGCTGGTCCAAGGCAATCTTGGCTGGTCTTTCGAGTTGGAGCGCCCAGTCTCGGAGGTACTGGGTGAGACGGTCCTCTTGACGATCTTGGTCAATCTTTCCTCGCTCCTCTTCGTCTATCTGATTGCTTTGCCATTGGGCACGATAGCGGCGGTTCGTGCTAATGGCTGGGTCGACTATATCGCGTCGTTCATTGGCTATATTGGGCTTGCGACGCCTAACTTCCTGCTTGCGCTGATCCTGCTGACATATGGTGCGCGGTACTTCGACATTCCAATCGGCGGTTTGATGGCACGCGAGTACGAAGGCCAGCCAATGTCTTGGGAAAAGTTCATGTCCATCCTGACCCACCTGATCGTGCCGACCATTGTCATCGGCACCTCAGCGGCTGCAGCCGTCATGCGCCGATTGCGGGCAAATTTGATGGATGAGTTAAACAAACCCTATGTCGAGACTGCACGGGCGAAGGGAGTCGATCCGGTAACAAGGGTCGTGAAGTATCCGCTGCGTATGGCGCTTAATCCGTTTGTCGCCGATATTGGTAACTTGGCACCGCAGCTCGTCTCGGGCTCGGTCATGATCTCGGTGGTTATGAGCCTGCCAACCATTGGGCCAATTCTGCTCCAGGCGCTTCGTAGCCAAGACATCTTCATGTCGGGCTTCGTGCTCTTGTTCGTGTCGGCGCTGACGCTGGTTGGTATGTTGATCTCAGATATTCTACTGGCCGTGCTGGACCCTCGCATCCGTCTCTCCTCAGGTAGGAAGGGGGCCTGATTATGGACCATTATGTTGCGCCGGAAGAATATGACGCCAAGGCCGATCGCCAGGTTTTAGATCGTGCCGATCTTGACGCGCCGACCTGGGTTCTCGTATGGCGTCGCTTCCGCAGGCATAAGCTGGGAGTCGCCTGTTTCCTATTCCTCGCAATTGGTTATGCGGCTCTGCCGTTCATCGAGATCTTTGCACCCTACAATCCGAATACCTTCCACGAAGACAACATCTATGCCCCGCCGCAGGGGCTCTACCTTTTCAGCGAGGGAGAGTATGTTGGGCTCCACACCAAACAGACCTATACCATCTATGATCGGCAGACGGGGCTGGTTCGCCCAACGATGAACGAGCACGACGTCTTGCCAGTCAAGCTGTTCTCGGCTTGTGGCGAGACCTATCACATGTTTGGTGTCATCGAAGGCCGGTTCCGCGTGATTTGCCCGCCAGAAGAGGGGCAGTTGTTCCTCCTCGGGTCGGACCGTTTGGGCCGGGATGTGCTAAGCCGGATGATCTATGGCGCCCGCCTCTCCATGACCATCGGGCTAATTGGTGTGGCTGTCAGCTTTGCCATCGGTTTGGTATTGGGTGGGATCGCGGGTTATTTCGGTGGCCTGATCGATGCTACCGTCCAGCGTTTGATCGAGATTTTCCGTTCGTTACCTGAGCTCCCAATTTGGCTTGCCTTGTCAGCCGCTGTCCCAATCAACTGGAACCCGATATCTGTTTTCTTCATGATCTCGATTATCCTTGGCCTCCTAGATTGGCCCGGGCTCGCTCGGGCCGTTAGATCCAAGTTTCTCGCCTTGCGAGAAGAGGACTACGTCCGCGCAGCGGAGCTAATGGGGGCAAAGCCCGGGCGGGTCATCTTCTCCCATATGATGCCCAACTTCATGAGCCACTTGATCGCCTCGGCGACGCTTTCGATTCCAGCCATGATCTTGGGTGAGACGGCGTTATCCTTTTTAGGTCTCGGCCTGCGCCCCCCGGCGGTGAGTTGGGGGATGATGCTGAACGATGCTCTGAACCTGAATGCGGTCGAACTCTATCCTTGGATCATGTTCCCGATGGTCCCGGTGATCCTGGCAGTGCTTGCCTTTAGTTTCATGGGCGATGCTTTGCGCGATGCGTTGGATCCCTATTCATAGTCGCACCCGTCACTCCCTTAGCTCAAGGATCTCGCAAGCGTCCTGAGCCCCTGACGGGGCTACGGCAGGAAACCTGCCGCCCTTGCGGCGCGCAAGGCAGGACGCCCGGCGCCTAGCCTAGAAGTAGGCGATGGCTGTCGTGGACGCGCCGACGCATCCGCGAGGATGCACTCTATAGGTGTATGCGGCGACGCCGCATTCCGTTTGGTTCGTCGCGTGCCATCATCGATCGAGCCTCTAGCGCCAGGTTCACCTGAGCGCTATATACGCGCGGATGAAAGACCGGGCCTCCAACGAGCCGGGCCTGCGCTTTTCCAAAATGCATGGCCTTGGCAATGACTTCGTGCTGATCGACCAGCGTGAGGATCGGACCATTCTGTCTCCTGCTTTGGTGCAGCTCATCGGTGATCGCCATCGAGGCGTTGGTTTCGACCAGTTGGCAGAGATCTTCCTGAGCGATGAGGCAGATGCAGAACTGATCTTTTGGAACGCCGATGGCTCGACCGCAGGGGCTTGTGGCAATGCGACCCGATGCATCGCGCATGAGTTGATGGTCGAGAGCGGCGTGCAAACTCTCTCTCTCCGGACCGAACGGGGTCTTCTTACCTGCCGTCGCCGTGAGGACGGGCTCGTCGAGGTTGATATGGGCCCGCCAATGCTTGACTGGCAGGACGTGCCACTAGCTGACGCGGTTGACACCCTCTATTTGCCGATTGAGGGCGGTCCGGCCGCACTCTCCATGGGCAATCCGCATTGTACGTTTTTCGTTGAGGATGCGGAGGCGGTGGATCTCGCGACCCTCGGCCCTGAAATTGAAAACCATCCGCTCTTCCCGAAGCGTACGAATGTGCAGGTTTTGCAGATTCTCTCACGCAACCATGCGAGGATGCGAGTTTGGGAACGGGGCGTCGGCCTTACCTTGGCTTCGGGTTCGTCCTCCTGCGCGGCTGTTGTCAATGCGGTGCGCCGTGGGCTGATGGACCGGAGGACGACGCTCACCTTAGATGGTGGGGAGATTGAGATCACCTGGGCGGAGAACGGCGATGTCCTTATGGCGGGACCGATCGCCTATGCATTCGAAGGTGTGCTGTCGCCTGAGTTGATTGAGGCCGCGGGATGAAACCCCCAGTATTCGAAACTTTTGGCTGCCGTCTGAACGCCTATGAGACGGAGGCGATGAGCGATTTGGCTCAGAAGGCTGGCGTTGAAAATGCCGTCGTCGTCAATACATGTGCCGTCACTGCGGAGGCGGTCCGCCAAGCCCGTCAGCAGATCCGCAAGCTACGTCGGGAGCATCCGACTGCCAACCTGATCGTTACCGGCTGTGCCGCGCAGACCGAGCCTGAAACATTTGCCGAGATGCCTGAGGTCGACCGGGTGATTGGAAACCTGGAAAAGCTTCGCCCTGAGAGCTGGCAAGCAATGGCGCCTGACTTCATCGGCGAGACCGAAAGGGTCCAGGTCGACGACATCATGTCAGCACGCGAGACGGCGAGCCATCTGATTGATGGCTTTGGGACGCGCTCGCGGGCTTATGTTCAGGTTCAGAACGGTTGTGATCATCGCTGCACCTTTTGCATCATCCCCTATGGCAGAGGGAATTCGCGCTCGGTGCCAGCGGGTGTCGTCGTCGATCAAATCAAGCGGCTGGTGGAGAATGGCTATCGCGAGATCGTCTTGACCGGTGTGGATCTGACAAGCTGGGGATCCGATTTGCCCGCCAAGCCTCGGCTGGGTGACCTGGTCCAGCGGATCCTTCGCATGGTCCCGGACCTCTCTCGTTTGCGGATCAGCTCTATCGATTCGATTGAGGCGGATCCAGCATTGGTCGAGGCGATCGCGTCAGAGCCAAGGCTCATGCCACATCTTCACCTCAGCCTACAGGCGGGCGATGACATGATTCTCAAACGCATGAAGCGGCGCCACTTGCGCGATCACTCGATCCGATTTTGCGAGGAGATCCGAGCAGTTCGGCCGGACATTGTTTTTGGAGCAGACTTGATCGCGGGCTTCCCAACAGAAACTGAAGCGATGTTCGAGAACACCCTTCGGCTTGTGGCGGAGTGTGGCCTGACTTGGCTCCACGTCTTTCCTTTCAGTGCGCGCAAAGGCACGCCTGCGGCTCGGATGCCGCAAATGAGCAAAGAGGTCCGAAAAGATCGCGCAGCCCGGTTGAGGTCGGTTGGCCAGGTGCAGGTAGCTAAACATCTTGCCGCGCAGACGGGTAAATCCCATCGGATCCTCACTGAGAATGCGCGTATGGGTCGGACTGAAGGTTTCGCTGAGGTTGAATTTTTGACCGATCAGGCGGTTGGTGTGATCGTCGAGGCTCGCCCGTCAGGATTTGTCGGAGCGCGGCTTCACGTATGAGACTTCTACGTTCGCGTAGCTGCTATGGTTGTCTTTGACCTGTGTTCGCTTGCCAAACACGGCATCAGCCTCGTCGAACAACAAAACGGACTTCTGGCTTTCCTGAGACTGTAGCCCTCGACCGCCCTGAAGTTTGTCCAGATCAGCGTCCTCGACCTCCTCTAAGTCTTGCTTCGATGGCTTTCTTTGATCGGTCATGTCAAACCCTCCACCTCAATTATACCACGTAACCTGCTGCTTCCAATGCGCTTGGGCAGGGGTTATGTGGTGTCGAGAATAATCGGAGTCCGCAGATGTCCTTTTTCGGCAAACTCAAAGAGCGTCTTTTCAAATCATCATCGAAATTGGACGAGGGCCTCGACGCGATCGTTGAAGAGGATGCTGAAGAGATTGTGGAGCGTATTGCGCCCCGCGCTCAGGAAGTTACGTCGCCTCAACCGACTGATTTGACGTCGCCTGAGCCGATGCCTGAGGTTGCAATCGAGCCAGCCGCATCACCCGAATGGGAAGAGCTAGAGCCCGAAAGGTCATCCGATGCCGAAAAGTCCGGCTTCATGGGGCGGGCTCTTGGAGCTCTATCGGGAACACGGACTGTCAAAAAGCGTGTCCTGGACGACGACATGCTCGAGAGCCTCGAAGAGCTGTTGATTACGGCCGATATGGGGGTCGAGACGTCACTGAAGCTTTCTGCTCGACTTGCAGAGGGACGGTTCGGAAAACGCGTGTCGACCGAAGAGATAAAGGACGCTCTTGCCGGTGAAGTTGCCAAGATTCTTGAGCCTGTCGCACGGCCGCTCCCGATCTACCAGAAGCGACCGCAGGTCGTGCTGGTGGTCGGTGTCAACGGTTCAGGCAAGACCACGACAATCGGTAAGCTCGCCAGTCAGTTGAAAGGGGCTGGAAAGACGGTCGTCATCGCGGCCGGCGACACGTTCCGCGCCGCGGCGGTTGAGCAGCTGCAGGTCTGGGGGGAACGCGCGGGCGTTCCGGTTATGACAGCCGAGCAAGGCTCGGACCCCGCATCGCTTGCTTTTGACGCGATGGCGCGAGCGGAAGAGGTCGGTGCAGATCTTCTGCTCATAGATACCGCCGGCAGGCTCCAAAATCGGGCCGATTTGATGGAAGAACTTGCCAAGATTGTCCGTGTGATCCGCAAACGTGATCCGGACGCGCCGCATAACACGGTCCTCGTTTTGGATGCGACGACTGGCCAGAACGCGCTCAGCCAGGTGGAGATCTTCCAAAGAATCGCAGACGTCTCGGGTCTCGTCATGACCAAGCTAGACGGAACCGCTAAGGGAGGTGTCCTTGTGGCCTTGGCGGATCGTTTCGGTCTGCCCATTCATGCCATAGGTGTCGGCGAAGCGATTGAAGATCTTGACGCATTCGACCCTGAAGAGTTTGCGAAAGCATTGGTCGGCGCTTCTAGCTGACAAGCTAGCGATCGGCGCCCGGCCCACGACAAAGAGAACTGTCGGCGATCGCTTGGCCATTCTCATTGAGAAAAAACAGCAGTTGACGGCCAACCTGTTCCTTTCTCGCTTCACAGTCGATATTGAAAGTGTTCTACAACTTTATGTAGAGAAGGTGGTGATGCGGCGCCAGTTTGTTGGCGGCTCCCCACCGAACAGACCGTTTTGGTTGGCTAGGGGATCGTTATGACCAGATTGTTGCCGGCGATTGGGCTAATGCTGCTTCTCGGCCTTGCTCCAACCCATGGGCTTGCCGTCACCATCATCAGCGAGATTACCTTTGCGCCAAGTGGCAATAACACTGACGGTCAAGGTCCGACATCGACGGACCCCGCTGATGGTAATCGGGTTGTTGTTCAGGCAACCTCGGCGGTCTCCACCGGGCGGATCAACCAACGTGATCTGAGTTCCCTCTCGATTTCTCTGTTCGGGACCAACGGTTTGATCTTCAGCGATTTGGTAATTTTA
The DNA here is from genome assembly GCA_039185285.1 of Pseudomonadota bacterium. Lineage (GTDB taxonomy): Bacteria > Pseudomonadota > Alphaproteobacteria > Rhodobacterales > Rhodobacteraceae > Thermohalobaculum. The sequence continues at coordinate 15,146 of JBCDAQ010000018.1, read as the reverse complement.
GGCGGGCAACCGACCGAACTCGGGGGTCTGCAGAGGGGTTTTCAAGACATCAGATACATCTTCGACTTCGATATCTTCGTATCTGCCCCTGAAGATGGCTTGAGAAGGTTTGATAATGACCGGCTTGTGATCAGCACAGGTTCTGATCAAGACACTTACAATATCTTCTTTGATAACGTCGGTGGCTTTCGGTTCATCGACGCAGTTCTTTACGAAAGCGGAACGATCAATCTCGCGCTTTCGGTTGTGAACGATAACGGGTTCTCGATTACCACCACGGTTGTTCCGCTGCCAGCTTCGGTCATGTTTTTGCTGGCTGGGTTAGGTGCCTTTTCGGCGCTTCGTTACCGTCGCCGCGCGCGGCTGGAGGTCGCCTAGACTTGCCCAGTCAGAAGCAAGACACCCATGATCGCGACCGTGCCCATGCCAATCAGCGTCGCTGCCTTGAAAACACTATCAAAGGCCTGTTGCCATTTGGGTTGGCGGTTGTAGGGCCGCACACCATCGAGCTTCATCGGTCTCCCCTCCTTCTGATTGTGCTTTAGGTCCTACGACTCAACTCGCCTGCTCCGGCGCATGGCTCTTTCGCTGCGTAGAAAAGACTTCTAACACATCGGGTGTGTAACTGTTTTTTAGGAGGCCGTTCTGGCCGACTGGGTTCTCTCGATCGAAGGCACGCCGGCGGCGACCTACTGGGCCGCTGTCTTGGCGCTTATCTCTGCAGTGGCGCATGCGACCTTCGGCGCACTTCAAAAGGGCCGTTACAATCCTTGGCTGGTCCGGGGTGCCATTGATTTCTCCTACATGGTTATGGCGATCCCGATCGCGCTCTTTGTTTTCCCCCTACCGCAGGGAGGGATGTGGCTGATCCTCCTCGGAGTGATGATTGTCCATCTGATCTACAAGATTTTTCAGGGCCTGGCCTATGAGCGTGCATCCTACACGGCGGTCTACCCGATCGTGCGCGGGACGGGGCCGCTCGCTACCGTGATCTTCGCAATCATCATCTTCGATGAGCACTACACCGTAATCCAATGGGCAGGGGTGCTGTTGCTTTCTGCTTCGATACTCAGCCTCTCGCTGGTCAACATCCGTGAGGAGACAATCGCCCGGCAAACGCTGAAGAATGCGCTGTGGTTGTCGCTGGCAGCGGGGATCATGGTGGCGGCCTATACAATCTATGACGCATGGGGCATCCGTCAGGCCCCTAACCCGTTTACCTTTCTCGCCTGGTTTTTTGTCGTAGACGGTCTGATCTTTCCCTTCGTCGCTTACCGGATGTGGCGACGCGATCCAAACCGACCACCGGCACGGCCCTTGCTGTTGCGAGGCTTCGCAGGTGGCTTGATCGGCTTCGTGAGTTTTGGTTGCGTTATGTTGGCGACCAGGCTCGACAAAGTAGGGGAGGCGGCGACTTTACGAGAGACTTCGGTTGTCTTTGCCGCGCTCATCGGATGGGCAATTCTGGGTGAAAAAGTAGATCGGACACGCGCCGGTTTGATGGTGCTTATCGCCCTGGGTGCGGTCCTGGTGGAATTTGGCTGAGAAGAGGTTTAGATACCCGCCATGAAAGAGATCAATCCCCTCCTAAAGCTCGCCCTCGAGATCGGCCCGCTGGCTGTCTTCTTCGGCACGTTCACTTATGGCGAGCGACTGCTTAAGAACCCATCTGTTTTCTCAACGATGGAGATGATGACGGGTGCTGAAGCCTTGACCGGCACCAATGGACCGATCTTGCTGGCTACGGCGACGTTCATGGTCGCGATCGCGATCTCACTGTCAGTTTCGTGGTCGCTGACCCGAAGCTTGCCAAAAATGGCGGTGGTGACGGGTGTCGTGGTCGCAGTTTTCGGCGGCCTCACATTGTGGCTGCAGGATGAGACGTTCATCAAGATGAAGCCTACAATCGTGAACGGTATCTTTGCCTTGATCCTTGGGGTCGGTCTTCTGCAGGGACGCAGTTACCTCAAGATGCTCATGGGAGAGACAATGCCGCTCACGGATGAAGGGTGGATGATCTTTACCCGCCGCTGGGTGGGGTTCTTCATCTTCATGGCTTTGTTGAACGAGGGTATCTGGCGGACCCAGTCGACTGAGTTTTGGGTAACCTTCAAGACTTTCGGCAATCTTCCGATAACTTTCCTCTTCCTTATGAGCCAGTACCCGCTACTCCGCCGCCACATGCTGGAAGACTAGGTCTGCGTCCTCTCCGCTGCGTTAATCCCGCCTTAATGAAGCCCCATTCAGGTTTAGAACTCGAGCTGGGTTGGAGTTTGTGGGGGGTTTCATGCGTCTTTCGATCGTTTCTGTCATGCTGGTGACAGTCATCGCTGTGGCGAGCTGTGCAACAACACCGCGCCGTTCGGTCGCTGAGTTTTCAGCGCCACCAGTGGCATTGGAAGGCCGCGGGGTGCAGCTTGCCGTTGCCGTCCAGCCGGAGTTCGATTTCTACGAAGAAGGCACGGCGATGCAGGACGGTATTGCGGCCTACTTCGCGCGATATGTTCCTGAATGGCGGGTCTCTGATCTGGCAACCGCCCAAAACCCAGACCTGACGCTGAAATGCACCACGCTCAATGACGGTTGGAGCAACTATGCCGACACGATTGTGGATTGTGATCTGGCCCGCGATGGCGAAGAGGAACTGGCGTTCCGCCGGGTTTTCGCCAGCGAAACCGGAGGCAAAGGCGGCGATACGGAGAGCTTTAAGGCCCAGGCTTTCAATCAAGGGCTCGGCATCGGCGAAGAGGTCAGTGAGCGCATCTCGAAAGATCCTGACCTCAACGTTATTGCCGGTAGAGATGATCGGCGCGAAGCTCTAGATGATGCTCTCGCCTCACAAGATCCGCAGCAATTGTTGGATGTTGCGCAAAAGTATCCCGGCACCGTGGAGGCAGAGCGCGCGGTAGATATTGCGCAGGAATGGCTGAAGCAGGCGGAGGTTGAAGAGGAAGAGATCGCCGAGACGGACGAGACGGCGCAAACGCCTGCGACCGAACTCGCCGCTGCCAATGAGACAACGCAGGAGGTTGAACCTCAACCAGCAAGCGCTCCGAAGCCTTCTCCCGCACCGGAAGCCGAGGCCACGACGACGCAAACCGCTGCCGTGTCCGAGCCGGCGACCCCTGCGCCCGATCCAACAGCTCTCAGTTGTTACGACGAGCGACGTGGGTTCTGCGGCGATTACCAATTCCCAACCAGGGCTAAACGGGACGAGTTCGCCCGAAGCTGCCGCAACCTCGGCTCTCGGGTGCTCGAGGCCGGTCAATCATGCTCTCGGGGCAGTGGCGCCATCGGTTGTAAACAGACCTCCGGAGGGACATCAGTGATCACCTGGGTTTACAACCTGGGCTCTAATCAAGTCGCTCAATCCTGCTCACTCAATGGCGGAACGGTGGTTCGCAACTGATCGCAAGGGCGACTTAAACGACCGAACAAGGATCATGCTGAATCGAGCGGGTTCAAAGTCGTGCTAATCGGTTTCACCGAACCGATTTTCAATCAGATCGGTAAGTGCGGTCAAAAGCACCTGAGCATCCGGCCCAGATGTGCTGACATCGATGGTTACACCTTTGTGTGCGGCAAGCATCAAGAGACCCATAATGCTATCGCCGTTGACGGTTTGGCCGTCATGACTGACCTGAGCGGCTGCATCATGCGCCTCGACCGTTTCGACGAACTTAGCCGAAGCCCTGGCATGCAGCCCGCGCTGGTTGATGATCTCAAGCGAGGTCGAAGGCATCTGATCTATTTTTGCGCTGCAGATGGCGCCAGGATGCTTGCGGCTGAGTCGATGTACTTATGCCCTGCCTCCAGAGCAAGTGTAACGGCTTCGGCCAGCGGTTTCTCGCGGGATTTGGCGAGCTTTACCAAGAGAGGTAGGTTGGCACCGTAGACGACCTCTACCTGTTCGTCCGACATTGCACCCAAAGCCAGATTGGAAGGCGTGCCACCAAACATATCCGTCACCAGGACGACGCCTGAACCGGCATTTACTTCGGCCACCGCTTTGTCGATCTCAGCTTGTTTCGTGTGCAAATCGTCGCTCGGTTCGATTGCGATCGCGCGCGCATTTTTTTGCGGGCCAACAACATGTTCTGTCGCGGCGAGCAGCGCGTCGGCCAATGCTCCATGAGCAACGATCACCATTCCGATCATGTGCTCTCCTTTACTTTCGTTCCTACCGGTCCAGCTCGCGGTGTCGAACTGACGCCCGCCAACCCGCCGCAGCCAGTGCTTTGCGGAGCTTCTCCGCGGTTGCTACCGAGCGATGTCGCCCCCCTGAGCAACCCAACGCGATAGAGAAATAGGCCTTCCCCTCGTCTTTATACGCCGGCAACAGCGTCAGGAGGAGATCAAAGACCCTGTCGAAAAAGCCTGGAAATCTCGGATCATCCTCGACGAAACCCTGTATCCGGGGATGGCGACCGTCAAGGGTGCGCAAGTCTTCTTTCCAGTAGGGGTTCTGCAGGAACCGGCAGTCGAGAACCATATCCGCTTCGTGCGGGGCGCCGCGTTTGTAGGAAAAGGATTGAACAGAAACTGACAGGCCGACGGAGCCTTCTAACGAAAAGCGGGAGGTCATTTCTGACTTGAGTTGGTGGGGTGTCAAAACCGTCGTGTCGATCACTGTATCAGCCTGATCGCGAATAGGGGGTAGCAGGTCACGCTCTCGTGCGATCCCGGTTGCGGGGTCGTCTTCCGGCGCGAGCGGGTGGCGGCGGCGAGTTTCCGAGTAACGCTCAAGCAGCTTCTCGTCCGTGCAGTCAAGAAACACGATCTGAACGCCCGCCTGCACTCGGTTGCGCAAGGTCTCAACCGCCTCACGAAGAGCCCGCACGGAAAAGCCGCGGCTGCCCGGAGCAAGACCAAGAGCTATGGGCTGCGGACTGGTTGAATTGGGTGCAACGAGTTGGTCGATCAGCCCTATCGGGAAATTGTCCACCGCTTCGTAACCCATATCTTCGAAGGCGGCGACCGCTGTTGAGCGACCAGCCCCGGACATGCCCGTCACAAGCACAACTGAGGGAGCGCTTGGCGGTTCAGTTTTTGATGTCTGCTCGGCCTGGTCGGTCATCAGAAGCGAAAGGGCCTACTCAACAAAGTGGGTCTTCGGGTCAATCCAAGTGGCGGTCGCTGCCAAGGTCACCGCTGCAGCAAGGGTTGGATGACCTTTTGCAAACATGAGGCGAACCGGGCAATTGAGCAAGAGGCGCTCACCGAGATCAGGCAAACGTTCTCGTGCTTCGGATCCCAGGTCCACAATCAAAGCCGCCGGTGCTGTTGTGACATTGGCGACATGTAAGATCCCAATCCCATGCAACTCAATCATACCGGACGTTCGTGACGGGGCGGAGAGAAGCGGAGGGGATCCAGGCAAGATAAGCGTTCGATCATCTGCGATCAAAGTAGCACTGCGCGAGATAAGGTCGGCTGCGAGCGCGCTTTTCCCGCTACCGCTTGGGCCAACGATAAGAACGCCGCGCCCCTCGATCGCGACAGCGCTCGCATGTACTGACGCCGGCTCATCGGGTGCGCTCACGTGGGTAATTCGAGGACAAAGCGTGCGCCGAGAGGCACATCCTCCGGGCCATCGCCGTCCTCATAGACGTTCTCAGCCCAGATCCGGCCATTATGCGCTTCGATGATTTGTTTTGAAATCGCGAGCCCAAGACCCGAGTGGTTGCCAAACCCCTGGGACTCTGGGCGTTCGGTGTAGAAACGCTCGAACACACTGGCGAGGTTTTCTGGCGGTATTCCCGGCCCTTGATCGGTCACACTGACCCGCACGCTGGTGCCGACCTTTTGACCCTCGACAACAATTGACGTGCCGTCGGGAGAGAAACTAAGCGCATTGTCGAGGAAGTTGGTAACCACTTGAGCTACTCGTCCCTCGAGGCCCCGTGCTTCAAAGCTTGACTTGGGAAGATGGACTTCAACCTTAATCTTTCGATCTTCGCCATGGCTTCGAGTGATGCTGGCGAGCATGTCGATCAGTTCTGCGAGGTCGAAATGCTCCATTCGTTCGCGAACCAGTTCAGCATCTAGGCGTGAGGCGTTGGAGATATCCGTCACCAACCGGTCCATGCGGCTGACATCTTTTTGGATTACGTCGAGGAGTTTTTTGCGCTGCTCTGGGGTCTTGGCGTATTCCATCGTCTCGACCGCCGAGCGCAGCGACGTGAGCGGGTTTTTGATCTCATGGGCGACATCGGCGGCAAAACTCTCGATGGCTTCGATACGCTTGTAGAGTGCCTCTGTCATCCTGATCAGTGCACCCGAGAGATCCCCGATTTCATCGGAGCGATGGGTCAGATCTGGGATCTCAACCTTCTCGGGGTTCAGCGGGCGTAGCGCATTCGTTCCCTCGCTATCGGCTGCAAGGGCGAGCCTTCGGATCGGACTTGCAATGGTATTGGCCAGGAGGACTGAAAGCGCGATCGACACCAGAGTGGCGACAAAGAAGACTTGCAAGATTTTCAGCCGCTCATTGCGCAAAATCTCGTTGATATCGCCGCCCTCGGTCGACAGTTGCAGCACGCCGATCACTGTTTGCGCCTGGCGTAGCGGCAAGGCGACTGAAACGATCAGCTCGCCCTCGGGGTTCACCCGGACTTGATGTGCGATCTGCCCCTGGGCCGCTGCCATCACCTCTTGGTCCGACGCGACCTCGCCAAAAGGGATTTCGGAGAAGGGGTCCAGCTCGTCCCTAAAGCTCTCTAAAAATCGTAGATAGGACGCCTCTATCCTCGCCATCATGCTTTCTTCTGCAGGAGGAGCAGAGGCGGGCGCCGGTGCAGCGACTTCTTGCGCGTCCGTGGGCGAGAAATAGCCAGTATCGCTGGTGAGGCGATACTCTCGATCGAACAAACGGGCTCTTACCCCTGTCGGCTCGACGAGCCGGGTAAGGATGACATCGGCCGCGGCTGGGTCGAACCCCGGATCTTCGGTTGTATCGTTCCCGGTTTGCTCGGCGACCGTAATAGCAATGATTTCTCCCTGAATCACCAGCGCATTCACACGCTCGCCAATCAGGCCCTGCAAGAACGAGTTTAGGATCAGCACACCGAAAACGAGAACGGCTAGTCCGACAAGATTGAAGAAGATAATCCGCCGCTGCAGCGAAGAGAAAGGAGCTGACTGTTTCAGCCCTTGGATGATTCTCTGGCGAGTTGTTGCTGGACGCGGCTTACCGTCTAGTCCCTTTGGACCCGGACTTATGGCTTCGATGGCGTCACCTGCGCCGATCCGGCGCATCAGACTTCGCGGTACCGGTATCCGACCCCGTAAAGCGTCTCGATCGAGTTGAACTCGTCATCTACTTTCCGGAACTTCTTGCGGATACGCTTGATGTGGCTGTCGATGGTGCGGTCATCGACATAGACCTGGTCGTCATATGCTGCATCCATCAGGTTGTCCCGGCTTTTCACGAAGCCCGGACGCTGAGCCAGAGAATGAAGGATCAAAAACTCAGTTACGGTCAACGTAACAGGTTTGCCCTCCCAGATTGAGGCGTGACGCATCGGATCCATTTCCAGTTTGCCACGTTTGAGAACCTTCTCCGTCTCGGTACGTTCGATCGAGGTGTCGGTCATTGCCTCGCGGCGGCGGAGTACTGCTTTGATCCGTTCGACCAATAGCCGCTGAGAGAATGGTTTGCGGATATAGTCGTCGGCACCCATTCTCAGCCCGATTACCTCGTCAATTTCCTCATCTTTGGATGTCAGGAAGATCACCGGAAGGTCGGAGTTCATTCGCAATCGGCGTAACAACTCCATCCCATCCATCCGAGGCATCTTAATGTCGAAGACCGCCAAGTCGGGTGGTGTTTGCTGTAGCGCGGCTAATGCCGCGGTACTATCAGAATAGGTTTTAACATCGAAGCCTTCGGCCTCGAGCACCATCGATACCGAGGTGAGGATGTTGCGGTCATCGTCTACCAGAGTAATGCTTGCCATGGTTTCTCCCCCCCGATTTAGCGATTTCAGAGCCGGGGTCTGCCTCTCTTGCCCGTTTGTTTTACGTATCTTGGCATGGACGTCGTCCCTTGGCAATTTCTCTGGCTCGCCCTGGGGGTGAGAGCAGATGTGACAGTTTGGAGCGGTCCTGCGTCACTTTAGGGCCTTTAACCAAAGTTTCAGGGCTGGACGGGGCTCCGTGGGCTGCGCTAGACAGCCGCGATCAGACCCCGAGGCAGGCGCGCGCGCCGCCGAAGCGTGACGCGCCCCGGGGCATGCCGGAGGCGGGGAGTCCCGGCAAGCGAGAAAAAAACACCGGCATGACCGGAACCGCGAGGAGATGCTGATGGAATCGGGTGTGTTCAACCCCAACTGCCGCGTTGAGGATATGGGCCTGACAGGGCTCGAAGCCGCCTACTACAATCTCGCTGAGGCGGGCTTGGTTCAAGCAGCCATCGAAAGGGGGGAGGGCGAACTCGGCCAAGGTGGCACCTTCCTCTGCAATACTGGAAAGCACACAGGCCGCAGCCCCAAGGACAAGTTCGTGGTCCGCGAGGCTTCAGTCGAAAACGACGTCTGGTGGGAAAATAACAAACCGATGAGCCCTGAGCACTTCGATGTGCTCTACCAGGATATGTTGGCCCATCTGAAAGGCCGGGAGATGTTCGTCCAGGATCTGTTCGCCGGAGCCGATCCTGAGCATCGGTTGAATGTGCGAATGATCAATGAGCTCGCCTGGCACTCGCTTTTCATCCGTCACATGCTGCGTCGCCCCGAACTGTCCGAGCTAGCCGACTTCACGCCTGAGTTCACGGTGATCAACTGTCCGAGCTTCAAAGCCGACCCAGAGCGCCACGGCTGCCGCTCAGAGACGATCATCGCGGTTAGCTTCGAACGAAAGCTTATCCTGGTGGGTGATAGCTCTTACGCGGGCGAGAACAAGAAGGGCATTTTCTCGGTCCTCAATTTCATCCTGCCCGGCAAAGGTGTCATGCCGATGCATTGTTCCGCGAACCACGCGGTGGGCAACCCGGACGATGCAGCCATTTTCTTTGGCCTCTCGGGAACTGGCAAGACGACCCTCTCGGCTGATCCTGATCGGACGCTCTTAGGCGATGACGAGCATGGCTGGACAGAAAGCGGGATCTTCAACTTCGAAGGTGGGTGCTACGCTAAGACCATCAATCTCTCGGCAGAAGCCGAGCCGGAGATCTATGCAACATGTTCCAAGTTCGCGACAGTGATCGAGAACATGGTCTACGACCCGCACACGAAAGAACTGGATTACAAGGACGACAGCCTGACCACGAACATGCGCTGTGCCTATCCACTTCACTACATCTCAAACGCGTCTGAGACAGGGCAAGCAGGAATCCCGAAGAACGTCGTTATGCTGACCTGCGATGCATTTGGCGTGATGCCGCCGATCGCGCGGTTAACCCCAGCTCAGGCGATGTATCACTTCCTAACCGGTTTTACGTCGAAGATGGCCGGCACGGAGAAGGGCGTGAACACGGCTCAGCCAACGTTCTCCACCTGTTTTGGTGCGCCCTTCATGACCCGTCGGCCCGAGGTCTATGGCGCTCTGCTACGGGACAAGATCGCTACAACTGGCGCGCAATGCTGGTTGGTGAACACTGGTTGGACTGGTGGCGGCTATGGCGTCGGCTCACGGATGCCGATCCGTGTGACCAGAACGCTTCTCACGGCAGCTTTGAACGGCACGCTGAACGAAGTCGACTTTCGGATTGATCCAAACTTCGGTTTCGAGGTTCCGACGTTTTGCGAAGGCGTTTCCACCCCAATCTTGAACCCTCGCCAGACTTGGGAAGACGCGGCGGCTTATGATGCGCAGGCGGCCGAACTTGTTGCCATGTTCGTCAAGAACTTCGCGCAATATGAAGCCCATGTAGGCGATGACGTCAGGGCAGTTGCTTTGAAGGCTGCCTGAGGATCATCTCGATGCAACGTTTTGCCATCGCCTGCGGCCATAAGCGGACGGCCGCAGCGGCGGAGCTCGTTCTCAATGACGGTGGCAATGCAGCGGATGCGGCGGTCGCGGCTGCCCTGACCGCGATGGTCGCAGAACCAGTGCTCGCGGGTTTGATGGGCGGTGGTTTCGCGATGGTGACGGCAGAAGGCAAGACCGAGCTGCTCGACTTCTTCGTCCAAACCCCTCGTTCGAAGACGGACGATGTCGACTTCCGATCGGTTCATGCGGATTTTGGCACGGTTACGCAGGAGTTCCACATCGGAGCTGGTGCGATCTCGACGCCTGGTGTGGCTCCGGGTCTTGCAGAACTGCATGCGCGCTGTGGGCGGATGCCCTTCCGCGAACTCGTCGTTCCCGCTCGCGAAGCAGCGCGTAGCGGCGTTCAGATTACTGCCTACCAAGCAAAGCTTGGCGCCATCGTTGCCCCAATCCTGACCGCGTCTCGGGAGGTTGAGGCGTTGATGTGCCACGACGGCGCGCCGCTGCCCGAGGGCGCCGACTACCGGAACCCTGACTTTGCTGATGTCCTCGAGACGTTTGCGATTGAGGGGCCGCGATTTGTCTCGGAAGGCGAAGTAGGTCAAGCGCTGGTCGAGTTGGCGCGACAAGGCGGGCATCTTACGAGCGGGGACTTAAAGGCTTATCTTCCAAGATGGCGAAAATCTTTACTGCAAATCAGGAACGGCGCAGAGCTGTTTTTGAACGCGACTCCAAGTCTGGGCGGCACATTGATTGCCTTGTCTTTGCAGTTGATGCCGCACGATGCTCGGCCGCTTCAGATTGCCGGGGCTTTTGCTCAGACCGCCCGCGCGCGCCAGCAAACAGGAGATGACCCCACCCATCTGCTTTCTCCTGCTCTGCTGAAACAGTTAAAAACCACACTCACCCAACATCCGGTCTCTGCTCGCGGAACGACGCATATCTCGGTCATTGATGGGTCGGGTATGGGGGTTGCTCTGACACTCTCCAACGGAGAGGGATGTGGAATGATTATCCCTGGCACCGGGATCCAACCAAACAACATGCTCGGGGAAGAAGATCTGGTGCCAGGCGGGTGGCACTCCTGGGCGCGAGATATCCGCCTTGCCTCAATGATGTGCCCTCTGGCGGTGCGATGGCCCGACGGCCGGCTGGCGATGCTTGGCTCTGGCGGATCGAACCGGATCCGCACCGCATTGGCGCAAGTCCTCGCTTTGATTGTCGATCGGGACACCAATTTGGAGGAAGCAATTCGTCACCCGCGACTTCATGTCGAAGACACTCGGCTCGACTTTGAAGAATGCGGATTGGCTGACCAGGACCGCTCGGCGCTTCTAGACGCTTTTTCGGACGCCAGCGCCTGGCAGGAAAGATCAATGTTCTTTGGTGGCGTTCATGGAGTGATGCGTCAGCAAAATGGCGATCTTTCAGCCTGCGGTGATCTGCGCCGAGATGGTGTCGCCATCGTCACATAGGCAGATTGCGCCAAAGACGGCACATTTTGTCGCAGGTTTGAAAGATCAGGTGTATGAGTCGGCGTCGAGATAGGGGCATGAATGAGCCATCTGACATCACCCGCCTAATCGATACGGAACGGTATCCGATCGACCAGCCGAACACCCCAGCCTTTGCCAATCTCATGGCGGAAGTCCAAGCGGAGCTCGATTCGGATGGCTGCGCTGTCTTAAACGGGTTTATCCGCTCAGACGCGCTGCCAGACTTTATCACCGAGGCAGAGCACGTAGCGCCCGCGGCACATCGCAGTTTCAACCGGACAAACGTCTATTTCTCGAAAGATGACCCAAGCTTGCCGGAGGAGCATCCCGCCCGCCAGTTCTACGATCGCTCGAATGCCTTTGTGCCAGCAGATAACTTTGGTCCCGGATCACCGCTGCGTGCGATCTATGACAGTCGGTCGTTTCGAGAGTTTGTTCAGACTGCACTGCGGGAGGAGAATTTCTTTCCTTACGCCGACCCGCTGGCCGATGTGATCATCAATGTGGTGGAAGAAGGTGGCGGCTTTCCTTGGCACTTCGATACCAACAATTACACGGTCACTCTGGCGCTGCAGAACGGTGAGGCGGGCGGGGCTTTTCGCTACGCGCCATGGATTCGAACCGCAGAGGACGAGAATTTCGATGCCGTGAGTGCGGTATTGGAGGAACGCTCAGATCGCGTGAAAACGCTGGATCTGGAGCCGGGGGACTTGCAAATCTTCAAAGGCCGTTATGCGCTGCACCGGGTTGATCCCGTGCAAGGTCCGCGCAAGCGCTATGTCGGTATTTTTTCGTTTGTTGAAGAGCCCGGCATGGTCGCCAGCCCCGAGCGGTGCAAGCAACTTTATGGCCGAGTTCTACCGGTGCATTTCGAGCGGGCCGGCCAACGAGCCGATGCCCTGATGGACTAGGGAGGTCTGAGAATGGATACAGAGGTGATCAAGTCAGACTATGCGCAAGACGGCTATGTCGTGCTGGAACGTTTTATGCCGGACGATCTGATCGAAGAGTTAAGGGCCGAGACAGATCGCTTCGTCGCTGCCGCCCGATCGAACAGCCTTGTAGGTGGCAATTTCGATGTGATCGATACACCAACTGGCCCGGATTTGCGCCGGATCGCAGACCCCGAGGCCGCGTCGGATGTCTATGATCGGGCGATGCGATGGGAACCACTGGTCGATCTCGTCACCGAGCTTCTTGGCGGTACCTGCCGCTTCGACCATGGCAAGTTGAACTTCAAGCCTCCTTCAGGCGGCGGGGCGCTGGATTGGCATCAGGACTATGCCTTCTACCCCTACACCAACCAAGACATGCTGGCCGTCGGGATCATGATCGAGGATTGCACCGAGGAGAATGGCCCTCTGATGGTCATCCCCGGCTCCCATCGAAACAAACAAGGGATCGATGGTGGTCCCATATTCGACCATCACCAAAACGGGGTTTTTGTCGGGGGTGTGAAATCCCATGCTATGGGCGGGCTGGATGAGACCGCTGTAGCACTGACCGCGCCCGCGGGGTCAATTTCGATCCATCACACGGCGACCTTCCACGCCTCGACAGCAAACCGAGGGACGAAGAACCGGCCGCTCCTTCTCTACAACTACTTCGCGGCGGATGCGTTTCCGGTTTACTACAATTATGACTGGAGCGCGTTTAACGCGCGCCTCCTCCGTGGAGAGGTCGTGCACGCACCGCGCTATGATCCCTTACCTTGCAAAGTTCCTCAGCCCCTACCGCAAGCGGCGGCGGATAGTCTATCGGGGTCGATCTACGACGCGCAGGCGCAATTGGAGGGGGGCGCGATCCTCTCCACTTGAATCAGCGCGCAAGGAAATTCCAAGGCGTGACAAATTGGCGTAATTTCCTTGCGCGAAGATATTGACCGCGGCCTTGGCATTGGCTAGGTGTTTTCGCAGTCGCACAACGCGCTGCACCCTGTAAGATATTGCCGAGGATGAACTCCATGAATGTGGAAACCGGGATCACTGTGCCGCAACCAATTGCTTCTGATGACCTGCTGCGCCTGTCGACCGAGGCCGTGGCAGCAGCACGCGGGTTTTTGGAGGTGGCGACTTCAGATCTCGCGTCCCGGGTGAAGCAAGGGGATCGCGTTTCGGGTCGGATGGTGGACGGCGAGCAATATGCCTCTCACGCATTGGCCTGGCTGGCGACCTATGTCGAATCGCTTGAACAATTGGTTCAATGGGCGGACCGGCTCCGCGAGACGGACCAGTTCGGAGAGATGGAGCAGCTCATCCTGCAAATTGGGATGGGCGAGTATCTCTGGCAGATCTACGGCGGGATCCCGATGAGCCAGGGTGAGATCGTCCGGCCTCAGGACATTGGTCTTTCCCAAGAAGCGCAGCGGAGCTTGATGCATCCGGCAGTGATGCAACTGACTCAGGAGGGCAACACCAACGCGGCGCGGATGCGGCTCGCGCAACTGATCGCCGAGCAAGAGGGAGCGACAACCTTTGGCGCAACCGGGCTCGACGACGAGTTTGAAATGGTCCGTGATCAGTTTCGTCGATTTGCTCAGGACCGTGTGGTTCCAGAAGCCCATGAATGGCATCTGAAGGACGAGCTGATCCCGATGGAGATCATCGAAGAAATGTCCGAGATGGGCGTCTTCGGTCTAACGATCCCCGAGGAATTTGGCGGCTTCGGCATGGGCAAGACCGCGATGTGCGTGGTCTCGGAGGAGCTTTCGCGCGGCTATATAGGGGTTGGGTCACTTGGGACGCGGTCAGAGATTGCGGCAGAGCTGATCCTCTGTGGTGGCACGGACGAGCAGAAGGCCCACTGGTTGCCGAAACTCGCGTCTGGCGAGATCCTACCGACAGCGGTATTCACCGAGCCTAATACAGGTTCGGACCTCGGCGCTTTGAAGACGCGAGCTGTCGCGGACGGCAATGAATGGGTGATCACGGGCAACAAAACCTGGATTACCCATGGCGCGCGGACCGATGTGATGACGGTCTTAGCGCGGACCAATCCAGAGACAAATGACTACTCTGGGCTGTCGATGTTCCTGGCACCTAAGACCAGGGGAACCGATGAAAACCCGTTCCCGGATCCAACCATTGCGGGCGGAGAGATCGAGGTTCTCGGCTACCGTGGGATGAAGGAGTACACACTGGCGTTGGATGGGCATCGGGTGCCCTCGGACGCGCTTCTCGGCGGGGTCGAGGGCCAAGGCTTCAAGCAGCTTATGAAGACCTTCGAGAGCGCGCGGATCCAAACTGCAGCGCGGGCCATCGGGGTTGCGCAATCGGCACTGGATATCTCGCTGCGTTATGCGCAGGAGCGGGAGGCGTTTGGCAAGCCGCTGATCGCCTTCCCCCGAGTGGCGTCGAAAATCGCGATGATGGCGGTTGAGATCACGATTGCACGCCAGCTTACCTATTTCTCGGCGCGTGAGAAGGATGCGGAGCGGCGCTGCGATCTTGAAGCCGGGATGGCCAAACTGCTTGGTGCCCGAGTTGCTTGGACCGCGGCCGATAATGGGCTCCAAGTCCATGGTGGCAACGGATTTGCGCTCGAATATCCGATCAGCCGGGTGCTTTGCGATGCGCGGATTTTGAACATCTTCGAAGGGGCGGCGGAGATACAAGCCCAGGTGATCGCGCGTCGGGTCCTCGAGGCAGCTTGAACCAAACGGAATGCGGCTGGTGCCGCATACACCTTTTGCGGGCGCCTCCCATCCGGGAGGCGCGGGGG
>JBCDAQ010000017.1:0-35200 GCA_039185285.1 Pseudomonadota bacterium | reverse complement strand
CGGAGCGAAAGCGGGAAACGCACATACATCATCACCGCGAGACGGATGATCTCGGGGCTGGTCTTGAAGTAGCGGAAGGGAGAGCGTCTTGTCATGCCCGGAAGCTATCGAGCGCCGCCTCGACGCTCAAGCCAAGTTCCTCTGACAATGCCCACCACAGACGCCGGAAACCTCTGTGAAGGGACAAACAGACTTCGGATTGCCTGTGAGTTATTGCCTCTTTCCGGGCGGTTACAGCCAAAGAAAGAGCAAGAGACCAACTGACGGGGGTCGGTGGCGGACAGAGCGGGATTCGAACCCGCGATAGAGTTGCCCCTATACACGCTTTCCAGGCGTGCGCCTTCGACCGCTCGGCCACCTGTCCGTCGCGGGTGATTAGCTCGTAACGCCTATGGAACGCAAGGGTCTGAATGCTTGGCAGAGTTACATAGGTCTTTTATAGAAAGCTCAGAGTGGATGCGGGGAACCTATGTTCATATTGCGAATTCTTGGGATGGTTCTGATCTTTGGTGGAATCGGGCTCTTGGGAGTAGAGGTGCTCTGGCCGGCTGAGGGTGGATTCGAGCTCAGAGCGCTTGGATGGTGGTGGGCGGAAGTTGATCGTGAAAGTCTGTTGCTTCTGCAGCCGGCTGTAGAGCGCTACCTGACACCGCAGTTGTGGGACCCAGGAATTCAGACTCTTTTAGAATGGCCCGCAGCGCCGCAGTTTATTCTCCTTGGCGTTGTGCTTTGGTGGCTGGGTCGGCGCGGCGCTAAGAAACGTCGGCAGCGTCAAGCTGATCGGTTCACGTATCGTAGCTGACGCGGTTTCACGCAGCTTTTCCGCGTGAAAGCCGGGCCCTCGCACGAGGGTTGCTCTCGAACAGGGCGGCGAGTTGATCCGTAATTGCTCCGGCCAACTGTTCTGCATCAGTGATGGTGACAGCTCGTTGGTAGTAGCGTGTTACATCGTGTCCAATACCAATCGCCAGAAGCTCCGCTCGATCCCGCTTCTCGATCATTGCGATTACTTCGCGTAGGTGATGCTCAAGATAGTTGGACGGGTTTACTGAGAGCGTCGAGTCATCTACCGGCGCGCCGTCAGAGATCACCATCAGGATACGGCGCTGTTCGGGCCTTGCGAGAACACGTTTGTAGGCCCATTCCAGCGCCTCGCCATCGATATTCTCTTTGAGCAGGCCTTCGCGCATCATCAATCCAAGGTTACGCCGGGCGCGGCGCCAAGGGGCGTCGGCGCCCTTGTAGATGATGTGGCGGAGATCGTTCAGCCGGCCCGGATTGGCGGGGCGGCCGTCAGCAAGCCATTGCTCACGTGCTTCGCCGCCCTTCCAGGCGCGGGTGGTGAAGCCGAGGATTTCAACTTTCACTTGGCACCGCTCCAAAGTGCGCGCTAGCACATCCGCGCAGATTGCGGCGATCGAGATTGGTCGCCCGCGCATGGAGCCTGAATTATCGATCAGGAGGCTCACGACGGTGTCGCGGAACTCGGTGTCTTTCTCGACCTTGAAGCTGAGTGGGGTGGTGGGGTTGGCGACAACGCGCGCGAGGCGCCCGGCATCGAGGATGCCTTCCTCCCGATCAAACTCCCAACTTCGGTTTTGCTGCGCCTGCAGGCGGCGCTGCAGCCGGTTTGCGAGGCGGGAGACGGCACCCTTCAGAGGATCCAGCTGCTTGTCAAGATACGCCCTCAGGCGATCAAGCTCATCCTCGTCTGCCAATTCCTCGGCCAAAACCTCTTCATCGAACTTGGTACTGAATACTTTGTAGTTCGGATCGGCATCCGAGATTGGTGGGGGGACATGCTCAGGCGGAGGCATGCCATCCTCGGCCTCCATCGCCTCTTGGTCTTCCATATCGTCCTGGGACTCGTCGAGCGAGATCTCCATCTGACGGGTTTCGCTCTCCTCACCGCGCATCTCGTCGGGGAGGAATTCGTCCTCGTCGGACCCATCATCGCCATCCTGGTCCGAGGTCTCGTCATCCTGGTCGTCAGTTTCGTCCTCGGTTTCCTGATCTTCGGGCTGGTCCTGGTCGGGGTCGTCGCCGAGTTGATCGCCATACCCGAGCTCTTCGATGATCTGCCAGGCGCGTTTGGCGAACTCGGCCTGGTCCTCGAGGTCGCCCAAATCATTCAGCCGGTCGCCGAGCTGGTTCTCGAAAAACCCTCCCCAGAGATCGACGATGTTCTGGCAGCCTGGAGGCAGGGGGCGGCCAGTTAATTTTTGACGCATGAGGAGTGCTGCAGCTTCGGCCATCGGGGCCTCGGAGCTTGAGGTCATTGCCTCATAGCCGCGGCTGCTCGCCTCTTCCGTTAGTTTGGCCTCGAGGTTCTGGGCCACCCCATCCATGGCGAGCGACCCGATGCACTCACAGCGCGTGTTCTCCAATGCGTCAAAGATCGAACGAGCCATCTCGCCCTGTGGGGCATAGCGCGCATGGGTGTCATCCGAGTGGAAACGCTCACGCAGCGCATAGGCATCCGCCGTACCGCGTGCCAGCATGACCTCGGCGCGCGACATGCGCCGCGAGACCTGAGGCAGGCGGAGCCCAGAATTAGTCTTGCCGGGAGGATCAGAGGAATAGGTGACCCCAAGCTCTTCGTCGCCTGCCAGCGCGCGGGTCGCCTCGGCCAGCGCCTTCTTGAACGGATCCGCGGGGTTTTCTGTCTTCTGAGCCATTAGGGTCCACCGTGGATTGCGCTTCTACAATGAGTCACGTCACTTAGAACAATCGACTCATTGTCCAAAGGACGATTTTCTTTGAGGTAGCTGACAAGCTCTTTAAGATGCGACATCGTCTCCAATGCTGCGTTTGAGAATAAAGTTCGTCTAATCCTCAACAGTTCTTCTTTGTTTTCTCGAACAAAGTCGACATCCTTTTCTCTGGAGGCATAAACCCAAGCCACTGCCTGGTAGTATTTGTAGCGTTCCTCGTCGGTCGCGCTCCAGTCCCCAATGCCGAGATCCCCATAACGATTGGGAACTTTGAAATTCGTGTAACTAAGTGCGGCAATTGCGGAGAGGCAGCGTCTTGTCAGTGCGACGTCACCAAGTTCGAGGTCCTCTATCTCGTAGAAGATACTCAGAGCCTCATCGAATGTCGGTTCATTATCAGCGAGAACAGCTCGATCGGAACCCGGACCGCTGAGCGCAAGTGTAGCGAAAATTGTAGACAGCAAACTAGCCATTTTCTCTACCTGGCGGGGAGGGGGCGGCGCGGTGCCAGCCCCTCAGCCTTTGTCAGATCCTTACAAAACTTTAGATCCTCTTGCATCAACAAGAGGTCATAGGTGCGAAACGTCGCGCTCTGAACCGGGCCAAACTGGGCGCGAAGCGTCTCGCGATATTGGGCGAGGTAATCCGCCACGGCCTCGTCGGTTGCCGCCGGGTCGCCCACGATCTCGGTGCTGCGCTCGGCCATGACATCGGCTGTCGCCTTCAGCCGGTCGCCCTCGCCAGGGCGGCGGTCGCGGAACTCGGCGATCAGGATGAAGAACGCCGTGCAGCGCTGGATGTACTCGTGACGCTCAAGGCGTTCGTTCTTGAGGCTCACCCGGTTCGAGATTGACGCGTCTGCCACCGCCGCGACTGCAACGATCAGCGGCGAAACCACAATCAGAGCAATTGCCCTAAGCCGCGTCGGTGACAGATCCAGGAGGCGGTGTGAAACGTTGGATGTCATCGTCTACCGCCTAAATGATGCCCAAGTGCGTTGCGACGACCAAAAGATGATCCAGATCACGAATAGACAGAACACCGTCGAGATGCGCTCTCTGTTGGGGCGATGAAAAAGATCAGGTCCGCTCAAATCGTAACCAAGCGGCTTCACCAGCATCAGAACGATCGCGCGCACGAGAAAGAAGAAGAGTGCCGCGGGTGCCAGAATGAAGATCAAAGCCGAGATCAATGGTTCGCCTATCCCAGGCTGATCGAGGCTGCGCTCTCCGGCAGTTCTTCGCCGAAGGCTTTCTGGTAGTGCTCAGCCACCAGGGTGCGCTCCAACTCGTCGCATTTGTTCAGGAACGTGACACGGAACGCAAAGCCGATGTCGTCGCCGAAGATCAGCGCGTTCTGCGCCCAGGCGATCACGGTCCGGGGCGACATCACGGTCGACAGATCGCCCTGCATGAAACTCTCGCGAGTGAGGTCCGCAACGGTGACCATGCGCTTGATGATCGTCTCCTTCTCACCCTGGAACTCTGGACACTTGGAGAGGACAATCTTCGCTTCTTGGTCGTGTGGCAGGTAGTTCAGTGTGGTGACGACCGACCAGCGGTCCATCTGGCCCTGGTTGATCTGCTGGGTGCCGTGGTAGAGGCCCGTCGTATCGCCGAGACCAACCGTGTTCGCGGTGGAGAAAAGGCGAAAGCTTGGATGCGGATGGATCACTTGATTTTGGTCCAACAGCGTCAACTTGCCATCGACCTCCAGAACCCGCTGTATCACGAACATTACGTCAGGGCGGCCCGCGTCGTATTCATCGAAGACAATTGCCGTCGGAGTACGAAGTGCCCAAGGCAGAATACCTTCCTGGAACTCAGTGACCTGCACGCCGTCTTTGAGTTTGATCGCATCTTTGCCGATCAGGTCGATCCGGGAGATGTGGCTGTCGAGGTTAACTCGAACGCATTGCCAGTTCAGTCGGGCCGCGACCTGTTCGATATGGGTCGATTTGCCTGTGCCGTGATAGCCTTGGATCATGACGCGGCGGTTATGGGCAAAACCGGCTAGGATCGCCAGCGTCGTATCATGATCGAACTTATAGGTCTCGTCGAGCTCCGGCACGCGGTCTGACGCCTCCGCAAAGCCCTTGACCACCATATCCGTGTCGAGTCCGAAGACATCGCGCACCGAAATATCGACCGTTGGCACTTCGCTTGTGAGGGTTCCGTCCGCCATTTGGACCTCCGTTAATTCGACCACTGCGCCCGTCTGGACCATGATCGGCCGAAACGCAAGAGGGCTGCGTCACTGGACCCAGCCTAAGGCTAATTCTGGTGCGGATCTTTTCAATCCGTGAGGTTGCGACTCTTCTTGAGAATATCCCAAGCGCGCAGAACCAGAGACAGCTGCTCAGGGTCCGAGCTTTCACCGCCATTCATGTCGGGATGGAGATCCTTGATCAGTTCCCGATAGCGTTTTCTGACCTCGGTACGCGAAGTTGTCTCCTGATCAATTCTCAATACGTCCATCGCCCGCTGTTCTTCACCGGTTAGACGGCGTTTAGGTTTGTTCTCCGGATCGCCTGTATTGATCGTCGCCGCGTCTCCGAGGACCTCCATTGGATCTGAAAAGCCCCAGCGTGCCCAGGCGCGACCTTCGGCATGTGGGTGCCCGTTCCGATCGCTTGGCATTTTGCCAAGTTTCCATGTCGGCCGCTCCCATGTCCGGTCGGCGCGCATTTGATCATCAATCTCACTCTCACTTGCATCCGCAAAGAAGTTCCAAGACCGGTTGTATTCGCGCACATGCTCGAGACAGTACCAACGATAGTCGTTCAACCGATCTGGCGAGACTGGGGCCCGGTATTCGGCTGGGGCATCGCAATCCGGCCAGTCGCAACACTTTCCCTGTGGCGAAAATGACCCAGACATCCCACGTATACGTTGACGCCGCCGCTTGTCTGCGGCGACGGATACGTCAAAGTCAAAAGGCGAGCGTGGCGCCATGAAGCTGGATCTCCGAAGTCAATTCTGCCCAACATAGACCGCGCAGGTAAAAAACCGATAGCTTGACAAAGGAAAAATCGCGTATGTCGATGCAGGATCAAATCCACGAAAAATTGAGCGAGGCCTTTTCGCCTTCCGTCCTTGACGTAATCGATGAGAGCGAGCAGCACCGCGGCCATGGTGGCTGGCGAGAGGGGGGTGAGACCCATTTTCGCGTGGTTATGACATCGGAGAGTTTTACTGGGATGAGCCGGGTTAACCGCCAACGAGAAGTCAACAGGCTACTGTCGGAGGAATTGGCGAGTACAATTCACGCTTTAGCGATGGAGTTGAGGGCGCCTGGGGAATGAAGTTCTGGATCTTTTCACTGCTCGCGATCGTCTTGTCAGGTTGTGTCGCCTACACCGTCGTTGATACCGCGGTAGACGTGACAACCACCGTTGTTGGCACAACGGTAGATGTTGCGGCAGGGGCGGTTGACGTGGTTGTCGGAGATGATGACGACGAAGACGACTAGGGGTCTACTCATCTTCCGATACGCGACTACTCTTCATCGAGCCCGGATGCAGGCCCATAGCACGTGTAATCTTCATAGCGGGTTGAGCGCTTTCGCCTGGCTCAGATGGCGCATCCTGTGGTGCGCTCTTTTGCGGCTCGGCTGGCCTTGGCGAGACAGTTGGCTCAGCACGGGTTGTGGGCATCGCAGGGGTTTCAGCTTCAAAGCGGGCAGCAGGTGCGGATTCAGGTAAGGGCGGCGCTGCAGGAATTCGTGCTTCCAGAGAGGAGACAGGAGGTCCAGGTTGCCGTGCTGTTCGGATCGGATAACCGGACTGAGACGCAAAACCGTCTTCTTCAACACGTTGAAAAATCATGACTGCTCGATGTACTTCACGAGCACGACCGAACCATCCACTGCTTTCTTCAACCGGAATAAGATCCGTACGAAGGTAGGTCCAGCCGTCTTTGGCTTCAGCGGTGAGGATGTCTTGCACCGCCGCGGCTACCCGGTCTGAGCGGGTTTTGGCGCCCTTCCTTCGTTTACAACGCTCTGGTGCGCCGACTGTTTTGTACTCGATCCTCATCCCCGTTCCCTTTTGCAATCAGCACAAGGAGCTTCCTTCGATTATCCTGGCCAGGTGCTGACTGCAACAGCCGTTCGATACCCGCTACTTACTCTTTGCGAGTTGGCGTCGGCGATGCAGTGCTGCGGCTGGCGCGATAAACAACATGATCTTCCAAGCATTGAAACCGCGGTCAAACTCGGTCTTAGCATCGCCCAACCCAGCAATTTCTGCTCCTTGCGCTCCAAGCCAGATGACGCCGACACCGACCAGAAGCGCTGCGATTGAACCGAGCCAGATACCTGCAGAACCGTCGACCCGATCGACGACGAGGCGCGGAGCAAACCAGCCGATTAGAATCACGGCGATGATGAAAATGACCAGCGTCACTGTTTTCCTCAGAAAGAATCCTTGCGGCGTCGGATCTCGGCAAAAGCACCCGCGTCATCAGCGCCTGCAAGCCCGACTGCGATTTTAACTTTTTCCTCGCGAGCGCGGAGAAACGGATTGGTAGAAAGCTCTTCCTCCAGGCTCACGGGCACAATTGGCTTGCCCTTACTGTCAGCGTCTTCGATCCGCTTAATCCGATCAATTAGTTGGGCGTTGTTTGGCTCGATCGACATGGCAAAACGTCCATTAGCTTTGCCGTAGTTGTGGCCAGAATAGATCAGCGTTTCGGGATCCATTGCGATGAACTTGCTGAGGCTGTCCCACATCATCGCATGCGTGCCCTCGAAAACGCGACCACAGCCTAACGCCATCAGGCTATCGGCAGTGAATGCGACTTTCTCAGTCGGAAAGTGAAAGGCAATATGCCCGATCGTGTGGCCCGAGACGTCCAAGACAACCGCCTCAGTATTACCCAACTTGACGCTGTCGCCTTCATTCACCGCCAGATCAAGTGGCGGCAGTCGTGCCGCGTCCTTTGCATGACCGACAACTTTGCATCGATAACGTTCTTTTAAGTCGGCAACCGCCTCAGTGTGGTCAGTATGATGATGCGTCAGCCAAATCTGCGTGAGCTCCCAATTCCTCCAGCGTAGTGCTTGTACGATTGGTCGTTCTTCCGGCGCATCGATTGAAACCGTATCCCCTGTTTCTGGATCGTGAATGATGTAGGCGTAGTTGTCGCTTCGCGCGGGCAGGGTGACGATCTCGATAGGCATAGCGTCCTCTCAGACTTTCGATTAGGGTGGACCCTAGAGCATCTTCGGTTCAGATTGCACCAATCGGATACTCAGAATGTGCTCGAAAGTCACAGTCCGAACCAAAATTGTTGTCTCCCTCGGTTGGGACTAAACGGTTTTGATCTAACGCAGCTGGTCGAGGGTGCAATGCATCTAGATGTCGTAGACCTCAGAAAGTTTTACTACACGACCAAACTTGGCCGGATGACGCAGACTTTGCTGCGCAATCGGTTACGCCGAATGTGGACGAACGTTTCCGGCCAAACCGTGGTTGGCTTTGGCTTCGCAGCGCCCTTTTTGCGCCCCTTTATGGAGGAGGCCGCCCGCACTGTCTGCTTGATGCCCGCCCAACAGGGCGTATGCACTTGGCCTTCAGAAGGTCCGAATGTAGCGGCTTTGACCGAAGAAACTCTATGGCCTCTGCCGACTGGTCTGGTGGACCGTCTGATCGTTGCGCACGGGTTGGAAACCTGTGAGAATCCACAAGCGCTCCTAACCGAGATCTGGCGGGTTCTATCGCCAGGGGGCAAGGCGATTTTCCTTGTCCCGAACCGAGCAGGTTTCTGGGCGCGCCGAGACGCCACGCCTTACGGTTACGGGCGACCCTACTCAGTTGGCCAGCTCGAGGCTGCGCTCTCAAGCCACAACTTTAGCGTCGAACGCCATGAAGCAGCTCTGTACTTGCCACCATCGAATAAGAAATTCTGGTTGCGGATGGCGCCTTCGGTCGAAAAGCTTGGTCAGCGAATGGACATTCAGCGCTTTGGTGGAGTTGCGATGGTTGAGGTGAGTAAGCTTGTCTACATCGCTCCGAAATCGGGTGCCGCTGCGCCAGCGCGCGCCCCCCTTAGAGTGCTCGAGGGTCTCAGCCCTGCACCGGCACCTAAACCCGCGACCGGCCGCGGTAGCATTCGCTTGATCAAGAGCGACTGACGCCTGGTTCGGCAAAGTTGGATTTCTGCCGCAGATCACCAGCTTGCCAAATGTAAAAGACTACCAGCGGCTGATCGATCGTACGAAAGCCATGCATCCGGTTGGACTTGACATAGACGGCCTCGCCTGGCCCAACCATCCGCGGCGCGTCGCCTTCCAGTGAGAACTCTGCACTGCCCGCTAGGGCGACATACACTTCCTCGGCGACGTGTTGATGTGCGGGATAAACGATATCTGGCCCCCAGATCCCAATGCCGGAGCGGACCTTCTCGCTGACAAATGGCCCGTTCTTTCCGATGACTTCAGCGAAACCATACCCAACGAGCATGTCATCGCCGACAAGGTTGTCGGATCTCGTGTAGCTCTGCTCCCACTTACGACTGCCGCGATGTTTCGAGAAGGCAGTCGTTAGACCTAGCGTTCTATCGATGGTTAGGCTCAGAGTGCTCGGCAGAAGATCCGCCGCGGGAAGGAACTCTGGCGACACGCCCTGCCATTCTGATCCCCAATCTGTGATGCCCGACTTGAAACGGTTCACGCTGACATCCGAGTGCTCGGCAACAAAGCCTTGGATCTCGGCAAGGAGCTGATTGTCGGCGTCTCGATTTACCATCCACCCATTTCTCTCATCAGCTTGCGGATCTTTGGACAATCAATATGAGAAACAGGCTCAGACGTCTATTCTGTCGACATCGTCGCCTTGTCGAAATCGATGATGTTGACTATGCGATCTTACTTGGTCCGCTCGGAACCAAAACTGCATCGATCCAGCGCCTCGCGGAGCTATCGATGCTCGGCACCCTTCTCATCGCGTGTTGGATTGTGTAGAGCCGAGCGATCAAGAGTTGTAGGGTTAAACATGACCGTCCATCCGACAATTACGCCGCGCAGCGGCGTGCTTGAGATTTCCCCTTATGTCGGCGGTGCCGCAAAGGCGGCCGGCGTCACACGAGTCTTCAAGCTCAGTTCAAATGAGAACCCCCTAGGCCCCAGCGAGAAAGCCAAAGAGGCGTGCCGCAGGGCTGCGGCTTCTCTGGAACTTTATCCCGACGGTGGCCACACAGACCTACGCCACGCTATTGCAAAACAGCATGGACTGGATGCAGATCGGATTGTTTGTGGCTCAGGCTCGGACGAGATTATCTCGCTTCTCTGCAACGCCTATTCGGGGCCAGGCGATGAAGTTCTGCACTCGCAATACGGATTCTTGATGTATGCGATTTCAGCTAAAGCGGCAGGGGCAACTCCTGTTTGGGCGGCCGAAAGGAACATGACAACCGATGTTGACGCGTTGATCGCGGCAATCACGCCCGATACTCGGCTTGTCTTTGTCGCGAACCCAAATAGTCCAACGGGCACGATGGTCCCACTCGAGGAGCTTGAGCGTCTAGCAGAGGAACTTCCTTCCCATGTCCTTCTCGTACTCGACGGTGCTTATGCCGAGTTCGTCGAGGAGTACGACGGGGGTGCTAGATTGGTTGAAGCACGTGAGAACGTCGTGATGACCAGGACGTTCTCCAAGATACACGGACTAGGCGCGTTGCGACTGGGTTGGTGCTACGCGCCGCACCATGTCGTTGATGTCCTGAACCGGGTCCGGGGGCCATTCAACGTGACCGTCCCGGCTTTAGCAGCAGGCGAAGCGGCAATCCAAGACAGCGCTTGGGTCGAGCATTGCGTTGCGGAAAATGCCGAGTGGCGCGCGTGGACCTCGGCGGAACTAACGAGGTTGAACATTCCGGTCGTTCCAAGCCATGGCAACTTTGTTTTGGCAGAAATTGGGGATCATGCTGGGGATTGTGCCGATTATCTAGAGAGCCAAGGCGTCCTGGTTCGAAAGATGGACGGATATGGTTTGCCAAGGCATCTTCGAATCTCAATTGGGACCAGTGAAGGATGCAACGCGTTGATCAAAAGTATTCGTGACTGGCAGGGCTCATGATCTTTCGCCATGTTGCCCTAGTCGGCCTTGGTCTTATCGGCTCATCGATCGCCCACGCCTGTAGATTGAGCGGTGCTGCCGAACGTGTCACTGGGTATGCTCGTTCACCTGAAACGCGAGCCGTCGCAAGACGCATAAATTTCTGCGAAGTCTTTGATACGGCTCATGACGCGGTTGCTGGGGCTGATTGTGTGATCTTGTGTGTGCCTGTCGGTGTCTGTGGTCAGGTAATGGCTGAGATCGCGCCTTCGATAGCGGATGGTGCCGTGATCTCGGATGTTGGCTCGGTCAAGCAGGACCTTATTGCCGCAATCGAACCACATGTGCCGGATCACGCACATTTCGTCCCCGGCCACCCCATGGCCGGCACCGAGCACTCGGGACCCGAGGCAGGGTTTGCCGCACTTTTTAACAACCGTTGGGTGATTTTGACGCCTCTTCCCGGAGGGGCACCAGAGAAGTCAGATCAACTCGCTGCCTTTTGGCAAAAGCTTGGTGCCAAGACCACACTCATGACCCCAGAACATCACGACTTGGTGGTTGCTGTGACTTCTCATGTACCCCACGCGATCGCCTACACCATGGTTGGAGTAGCTGATGACATGCGACGGGTTACCGATCGGGAGGTCGTTGAGTTCTCTGCCGCTGGCTTCCGTGATTTTACGAGGATAGCCGCATCCGATCCAACCATGTGGCGTGATGTTTTCCTGAATAACAAAGAGGCAACTTTAGACGTGCTCGGTCGTTTCACCGAAGAGCTGATGGCTGTACAAAGCGCGATCCGCCGAGGCGATGGTGATTACCTGTTCGATTACTTTACTCGGACGCGCGCAATCCGACGCGGTATCATCGATGCGGGTCAAGATACCGAAGCACCTGATTTTGGACGGATCGCTCTGCCTGAGACAAAGCCGTGATTGGGTGGGCCTGGATGGTGGTGGCAGGCCTTGCGGCAGCCCCAATTCCACCGCCCAAGCCAGTGATTGTGGCGCAGGACGCTTCTCAAGCTGTTCCAAGACCTGTTCCCAAACCCGCACGGAAGCAAACACAAGGGCAAAACCTTCTGACGGGCGTTGCTGTAAGCGATGTCGGTAGTCTGTGCCAAGATCCTCGGTTAGAAGGCCGGATCCTTTCCGACATAACGTCATCAAACCAGGCTTGTGGCATCCGTGATCCTGTCAGGATCACCCGCGTTAATGGCGTCTCACTCTCGACACCGGCCACACTTGAGTGTCGGACCGCAAGACGGGTTGCTGATTGGATGGAAGGTGTTGCCGCTCCTGCCGTCCGTGATGAACTGGGTGTCGAGATTGAGAGTGCGTGGGTCATGGCGAGCTACGCCTGTCGCACGCGCAACAACAAACCAGGAGCCCAGATCTCCGAACATGGACGTGGCCGGGCGATCGACATCGGCGGCTTCATCCTGAGTGACGGATCCCGGATTACGGTAAAGGAGGATTGGGGTAGGAGCGATGCTGGTCGTGCCTTATTACGCATGCATGGGCAGTCTTGCGATCTATTCCAAACAGTGCTGGGCCCTGAGGCAGATGTTCACCACAAGAACCATTTTCATCTGGATACGGCGCGGAGACAGGGAAACGCATACTGCCGGTGAGCAAGAAGCACTTTCTCCAATGATGATGTCGTCAACCCCTACGCAGGAGGTGCCAAACGCGGAGCATCTCCAATCGAGATCGGTCCAATTTTCACCTTTCCGCCGCTCAGCTTCAGCGTGACTTCAACATCTTCGCCACTGCCTGCAACGACCGCAGTAAACTTCAAAGCCTGTTCAATCACGTTGATCATCCGTCCGTCCAGCGAGCCAGATCGTCGTGCTATTTGTATCATCTCGCGCCAGTTTCGGAGTTTGAGATCCAGATGACCGCTCGCGTAGCCACGGATGTCGGACTTGATCTGCCCCGTCGCTTCTACTTTCATCTCACCCCAGGTGAGATCTGCTTGACGAATAGTCGCCGAGTTTAACGCCAGTTTGCCATCTTCGATCGCGAAACGGTCCAAAGGCGCCTGCAGTGCTGCGGTTCCCTTCAACGTCAACGCGTCGACTAATGGGTTCAGGAGCCCTGTAGGGTCTATTTGGACCAAGAGCGGGGCTGGGATCGAAACTTCGGCCGCGTCCAGATCGATTGCATAACTGTTTGCGGGTGCGCTGCCTTCTTCCCTCTCTTTGATTTCTGCTTTCAGCTTTTTTGCCGAACCGGTCCATCCGGACTTCGCAGTAAGGTTCAGATCCTCGCCATCGATCGAGCCTCGCCGCCAGCTCAATGATTGATCGGGCGAGAGTGACAAATCCGCGATCATCCGAGTATGCGCAATCTCAACCTGCTCGCGTGGCAAGGAGAGAGTATGGTTTTCCGGCAGGCTAACCTGAATCACCGTTGGGGTGATGGCTTCGCCTTCAAAGGCGACTTCTGGCAGGCTCCACGACCATCCTGCGCCCGGATCGGTGAGCTCAACACCTTGGATTTGGCGTTTCAGGCTCATTGGAAAGCCAGCGACTTCGACGGATCCATGCTCTGCTTGCCAGCCCTGATCTCGACGGGCATCGAACCAGGCTGAGATCGCAATCTCTTGCCCCGAGGCCAGCATTTGCCACCAAATCGCCCAAGCAACGCAGAGAGCAGCAAGACCGCCCAACAGGAACCTGAAAATCCGTTTCACTGCACCCTCCCTTTGACGACGATTAGGCAAGCGAGCTATAGGATACCGGGAACCGAAGGTGCCATTCAATGACGTATTGGAAAGACGGCGATTTCTGGGTCTTTGGCTACGGATCGCTGATGTGGAAAACGGGATTCGACTATCTCGAACGCCGAGTTGCTATTCTAAACGGCTACCAGCGGGCCTTTCGTCTGACATCGGTTCGCTACCGTGGGACTGAGGAGCAACCTGGACTTGTTGTGGGCCTAGATTGGGCACCGGAGGCGAGCTGTATAGGGCTTGCGTTCAGGGTATGTGCGAGTGAGGCAGACGATGTTCGTGCCTACCTTTCGGAACGGGAACTTGTAACGCGGAGTTACTTTGAAATCTGCACACCTGTTACCTTGCTTTGCGACGGCCCCTCACAGGGAGAGACCGTCGATGCGATATGTTACGTTTTAGATCGCACTCATGAGCAGTATGCGGGGCAGCTTTCAACTCAAGAGCAAGCCGAAAGGATTTGCCGTGCTTGCGGTCCAATGGGACCCAATATCGAGTACTTTGAGAACACGATCGCACATCTTGCCGCTATGGGCATCGAAGACCCAGCGCTTCTCGACCTAGCAGAGAAAGTTCGAACGCATCGTTGATCGACCGGTCTACTGAGCCCGCCGCCCGTGCTCTGACAAATGTTTTGACACGACTTGGAACCATTCGCCGGAGCGCTTCAGCTTGTCCAAGCCGCGGTTGACCATGACGATATAGTTCTTCGACAGAGGATTAGATTTAGGTGTCAAAACGTGGAGCGTCTGAACAGTTCCCAAGTCTGGCAACTCAACGACCATCTCTTCCACGCCGAGGGCCGTGATTTCCTCAGCAGCGACGAGTTTGTTGATAGCTACGATGTCTGCTTTCTCTTCTGTAAGTGCTTCGAAGCACTCTCCAGGTGTTCTTGGAGTGATTAGGATGACATTCGGAGAGACCAGTCCTTGTTGTTCCAAGTCAAACGTGAAGTACCCTTTGGGTCGGCAAATCACCATGCCTACTAAATCAGCATAGCGTTTCGCTGGAACCGCGCGGCCACCTAACTTTGCATAGTATCCCACCGGCACCTCGAAAAACGGCTCCGAGAAATCAAAGTCTGTGCAACGTCGCTGCATCGCTGGTGACAGACGATTTAATAGCCGACAATCGGGTTTATACCAGGGAAACCCCATATCGAACGCGCCATCCGGCAGCAGAATATTCAGATGCGAGGACCAGTCATTCACGAACGAGATCTTATATGATTGGTCGTCGTTGGCCGCCATCATCGTGCGGCGCACCAAGTCAGTGATCATGCCGCCTTCTGGGAGCTCTTCTTCGGTAAAGGGAGCAAAGTCAGAGCCGGTTAAGAACCTGATTTGATCCTCAGCAATCCCCGTCGCCGCCTCTGTTGGCGAAACCGTTGTCGAAGCGGGTGCTTGGGAGATCGATGCCCGCGCGACTCGTAAACTTGGACCAGTTTCGAGTGTTTCTGGCGTAAACTTAAATCCAGGGTTTGCGGCTTGGAACTCGAGCAGGTTCTGCGGGCCGACTCCGCTCAAACACGGGATCAGTATTTGTTGGTTGACTTCCAAACGGGAAGGGCCCGGTAAAGTTGCTCGGTTGGCTTCGAAAATCCCGCGGAACTGACCACGCCTGTACTCACTTTGATAAGCGCGTTGCGCAATCGCGTCCAGCGTATCCCCTCGCACGATTGTATATATGCCACCGCACGCAATGGGTTCGACGTTCTGCGCTGAGGCGTCGTCTAGCCATGCTCCTGATGAAACAAGCGCGGCCATCGCAATCGCCGCATTTCGCATCCTCCGCACCGACACTGCGGCAGCTGTCATTGAAACACTCCTCTGCCTCCTACAACCACAGGTTTTACCCGCAAGGTGCTTTCAAGAAACAGTTTTCCCACACAAGGTCGACTTTACCAAATTTGTCTCCCCTTTCAACTAAATTGCCGTTCAAAACCGTTCGCTGATACCTGCATTTCATTCACGGCTAAGCAACAAAGTCATCCCTTCTGCGCCGACGACACGCATCTCGGACCCAGGATGTACAGAAGGTCCGGGTTCGGACATTTTTCCCCGCCAACGAATGCCATCTATTTCGATTGCGCCCGCGTCGCCAAGGAACGCTTCTGCGGCAACTGCCTGCCGGCCAATCATAGCAGTCGCGCGATTGTTGAGCGCGGTTGCGTCGGCGCTCTGTTTGCGTTTGCCAAGAAAAACCCATCCACCGATCGTGTAGATCAGTGCAAGGGCCGAGAAGCTCGCGACCTGCGCAGTTCCCGAAAGTCCTGGTGCGATCCAGAGGCCACCCGCGACCGATGCGGCGGCCAAGGCGATCCAAAGCAAGTAGTATGAAAAGGTGATCAGCTCAATCGCACCTATTACGAGGGCGCCAGCGACCCACCACCATGGAGAGATTCCATTTAAGGCTGCAAACAACTCCGTCATGGCTTACGACTTCCCTTGCAATTCTTTTGTCAGCTCAGCGATACCTCCGACAGCCCCCGCGATCCCGGCTGCATCCATCGGAAGGAAGACTGTCTTTGAGCTTGGACTGCTGGCGATGTCCGCGATTGCCTGCGTGTACCCTTGGGCAACGAAGTAGTTAAGCGCCTGGACGTTCCCTTCCGCCACTGCGGCGGAGACCATGGCAGTTGCCTTTGCTTCGGCTTCGGCCTCGCGTTCGCGGGCTTCTGCGTCTAGAAATGCGGCTTCTCGACGTCCCTCAGCTTCGCGGATCTGACTTTCCCGGATCCCCTCAGCCTTGAGAATAGCTGCTTGTTTCTCGCCTTCAGCAGTAAGAATTTCAGCGCGTTTCTCTCGTTCCGCCTTCATCTGGCGACCCATCGCTTCGGTGATGTCCATGGGGGGTTGGAGATCCTTGATCTCAACCCTCGTGACTTTAACGCCCCAGGGCTGCGCGGCTTCATCAATGATTCCAAGCAACTTGGTATTGATCTTGTCGCGGTTGGAGAGAACATCATCCAAATCCATCGCCCCGATCACGGAGCGGATATTTGTCATCGATAGATTCTGCAGGGCTCGTTGGAGGTCGCGAACCTCATAGGCCGCCTGGGCTGCATCTATGACTTGATAAAACGCGACCGCGTCCGCCCGAACCATTGCGTTGTCGCGGGTGATAACCTCTTGGCTATCAATATCCAGGACTGTCTCCATCATATTCATCTTGTTGCCGACCTGGTCGACCAAAGGCACCAAGAAGCGCAGCCCAGGCTGTAGTGTAACCGTGTATCGTCCAAATCTCTCGACAGTCCAGTTTTCGCCTTGTGGGATCGTCCGGACCGCTCTGCTGACGACAATGAGGACGAAAACGACCAAGATAACGAGGGCAAACGGAAAGCCCTCCATGAATGGCAAAACCGGTAGATCCATTCCTTTTCCTTCCTGTTCCTTCTTCTCTTTTACAGGTTAGATATGGGGATATCGCACCTCTCACGGAAGGGTGATTACCCCATTTGTGGCAGAAGATAGTGCTGTTGTCTCAATATATAGTGTTTATTTTCGTGCCTCATCGATCATGTAGACTGTACAAGGGTGGTTTTCCTCGCCCTCGCAAACCTTAAGCGCGACCTCCGCAGCGACCTCACTGGAAGGGTAGCCGCTGCCCCAACCAAATCGCCCATTAGCTCCCACAGCGAAAGCGCGGCCGAATTCTGAACCTTGGAACTCGACCCACGCCTTTAGACCGTTCTCATCAAGACCTGCGGGAGGAGGAAGGTTCAATGGCCCAGGATCGGCAGGCGGTTCCGACCAAGTTTGGATACCAATGTCTTTTAAGAATGCATCGATAGCGGGTCGCCACATCACGGTGTTGCCCCTTTGGAAGAGGCGATGGCCATCCTCTGCATGCAGGATCGGACCGAACATATGGAGCCGTGCTGCTCCTTTGAACGTCTCGAAGTGACGATACACCATCTCTGGCCAGAAGAAGCGGTCAGTCTCGGAGTAAAGCCAAAGAGACGGGGCGGCAAAAGACATCCCATAGGCACCAAATGCCTCGGCGAGCCCATCTTCGTTGCAATTCATATTGTCACTGCCCGATCCACGACCACCTGAGAAGTTGATCACACCGCGCAGCCCTTTGGGTGGATCCGACGCAAGTGCGAGGGAAGCAAATCCACCTCCCGAGATGCCCAGAGTTAGAAGGCTATCAGGATCAACCCTGGGGTCACCTGCCAGGACCTCGAGCGCCGCCGCGTAGTCTCTGGCGCCCATGAAACCGGCCCGCGTGTAACCTGCCCCTGTGGCGGTTTCGCAGCTACGAGCGTAGCCTCCGGAGTACTGGCCTTCTGATCTCGCGAATCCGCGCCGGGCAATTACGACTGAAATGAACCCACGCCGCGCGAACTCCTCGGCCAGATGGCTGTAGCGGTGCAGGCGGAGCTCGCGCTGAAAAGAGAGTTTCCGCGGATTGCCGTGGCTTATTACAATGCCTGGCCGTCGATCCCCTTCTTTAGCCTCTTTCGGAGCGATGATGAGCGCGTCTAGTTTGAAAGGCCGCCCATTGATCGTGGTTTCGAGAAAAGTCTGTTCACTGGTCAATGCTTTGCGTGGCAGGGCGGCAATGGCGCGTGGTTGGCTCGAAACCAACTCCCGCATTTTAGCGGTCTCGCGCACGGTCTCGGCCAGAGATGGAAAAGCCGCGCCCAGAAAAATGGCCGCGGCTGCGATTGTCGTTTTCATGCGCTCTCCCCGCGTCTGCCGCGGTAAGCGCCCGCGGCGATTAGCCGACCAGTTCGATTCCGGCGAAGAAATAGGACATCTCTGTCGCCGCGTTCTCGTCCGAGTCCGAACCATGCACCGAGTTCTCACCGATGGACAGTGCGAACTCTTTGCGGATCGTGCCTTCGTCGGCCTCTGCAGGGTTCGTTGCACCCATAACACGACGATTGGTGGCAACGGCATCTTCACCCTCGAGTACCTGAACAACGACCGGTGCTGAACACATAAAGTCTGTCAACTCGCCAAAAAACGGACGTTCAGCGTGAACTTCGTAGAATTTCTCAGCCTGGGCCTTCGTCATGTGGATGCGTTTCTGCGCTACGATGCTCAGGCCAGCTTCCTCCAGTTTCGCGTTGATCGCGCCGGTGAGGTTGCGGTTTGTTGCGTCTGGCTTGATGATCGAGAAGGTGCGGGTGACGGCCATGGAAGGGCTCCTCTGGGTGGTCTTGGAAAACTCGCGGCGCCCTTAACACGGAGATCACGGCGATGAAAGCGCATTTCGAGATGATGGCAGCCTATAACGCTTGGGCCAACCGGCGGCTTTACGCCGCAGCACTCAACCTGTCGGAAGATGACTTCCGAGCAAATCTTGGTGCTTTCTTTGGTTCGGTGATGGGCACGCTCAACCATATCATGGTGGCGGACTTGATCTGGCTCGCAAGGTTTCGTGAGCAGCGACAGCCTCCTTTCGGTCTAGATCACATCCTGCATGAGGATGGGGAGGAACTTGCCGCTGCTCGTAAGGTTTTGGATGATGACATCATTGGATATGTAGCTGGACAGAGCGATCAGAACCTCTTTGATGACTTCACCTACACGATGATCACAACGGACCAAACCGTTACTCAACCGCGCGCACCGGCGCTTACCCATTTCTTTAATCATCAAACGCATCATCGCGGCCAGGTCCATGCAATGCTGACCCGCGTGACCAAAGATGCACCTGCCCTAGATCTCATCTACTACCAGCGGGAGGCGAGTTGAGGAGGCAGTATGTATTTCGACGATTTAACCATCGGCCAGACCTTTCAGATCCAGCCGGTATCGTTGAGTGAAGATGAGATCGTGGCTTTTGCCACGGATTGGGATCCGCAGGTCTTTCACATGGATAAAGCCGCCGCCGAGAAGAGCCATTTCGGCGGCTTGGTCGCCAGCGGCTTTCATACGCTGCTGGCGGTTTTTCGCGGGCTTACCCAGACCGAGCTGTTCAAGACCGCTTCGATGGGATCGCCTGGCATGTCCGAGCTTCGTTGGATCAAACCCGTGCGACCGGGAGACCTCTTGTCGTCTGAGATGGAAGTGATTGATCTGCGCGCTTCGCAGACGAGGCTAGATCGCGGATATGCGATCATAGAGCATCGGGCAATGAACCAGTCGGGAGAGGTCGTTCTGAGTTATCGGTGCACAGTTATCCTTGCTCGGAGACCATGATCAGATGATGTGCGGCAAACAAGGCTCGAGCGACACTGAACTATAGCTCTCCGACTGACACAGTGTCGAAGGCATCTTCGTGAGCAGATTAAGCGCATCTACAAGTCAGTACGCCACCAATGCGCGCTCGCGGAAAGGCGATGCGGTCACCCACCCTGCACCAAGGCACTCCCTGCGTTAGTCCAGCCAACGAGGCTTTCGGGGTATAGCCTAACACCCTCGATGCCCGCCAACTCACTAAGCGCGAACCAATTGGTTGCCGCCCAATGGCCCGTATTGCAAAAACTGACCAACTCGGGTCCTCCGGGTCGATATCCTGCTTGCTCTGCGATTTCCAAGACTTGTGGCCCAGTGACGATCTC
Organism: Pseudomonadota bacterium; assembly: GCA_039185285.1. Taxonomy (GTDB): domain Bacteria; phylum Pseudomonadota; class Alphaproteobacteria; order Rhodobacterales; family Rhodobacteraceae; genus Thermohalobaculum. Next base: position 15,171 of record JBCDAQ010000017.1, on the reverse strand, counting down.
GGTTTTTGAGCCGACGAACCAGCTATCATGTGTGATGTTGAGCGCCCCTTCCAAGGTTCCCGCCGCGACCGCTCGACCATGTTTCTTTTCACCCTCAAAGAAAGCGACTGGACGGGCGTCCACCAAAATTGCGTCTCGCTTACCGGTGACCACGTCAAAGACACCTTCTCTGGAGATCATCCAGGTTCCAGCAAGCTGAAAAGTCTCTTTTGACCGTAGAATCTCTGGTGTTTCAGTATCGATTGGTTTTCCCGCCTCGACCCATGCCTGTGTTCCACCGTTGAGGATCGCGATCCGGGTTAAGCCAGCGGATTTTAGCGTCCAATAGACGCGTGCTGCAGAACCGAACTCCGTTTCGTTCGAGCCTTGGTGGACGACCACAACGGTGCTGTCGCTTTCGATGCCGATACTTTGCAGCCTCTCGGTGAGTTGTTCGCTGCTGAGGACACGACCCGGGTTCTCCTTCGGCCCGCGCCAACTGCCATAGGGTGCATTGACGGCTCCGGGGATATGCCCTTTCGCATACGCTTTGCGAGAGCGGATATCGACGATAACCGCACCCTCCAGAAGTCCTAGCCCCTCAGGATCAAGAACAGGCTTCCACTCCTCCGCATATAGGCTCGTAGTGGCAAAAGTGACGGTTAGCGTAGCGACGCTTGAGAGGAGGAAATGGCGGCGGTTCATAGCGATCTCCATAGATTGACCAAGAAACAGGATAGGTGCAGCGTTGACCGAGCCACAGACCCGCCCACAAAAGTGTGAACCAGCGACGCGGCCACATCGTGTTTTGCCGCAAATTCGATAGTGGGTTGCGCATGTATCCCTCAGGCTTAGGCTCCAGCAGAGTTCGCAGTCGCAGGATCAGCTATATGAGCGCGCAAGACCCCCTCGTCATCTTCACACCATCCGGGAAGCGTGGACGCTTTGCGGTTGGCACTCCGATCCTACAGGCGGCGCGTTCACTGGGCGTCGATTTGGACAGTGTCTGCGGCGGCCGTGGCATCTGTTCGAAGTGCCAAGTCACGCCCAGCTTCGGCGAGTTCCCGAAGCATGGCGTGACTGTCGCGGAAGACGCCCTGAGCGAGTGGAACAAGGTCGAGGAACGCTACAAGTCCAAACGCGGTTTAGTCGAGGGCCGCCGCCTTGGATGCCAAGCAACCGTCCAAGGCGATGTTGTGATCGACGTGCCTGAAGAGAGTCAGGTTCACCGCCAAGTCGTCCGTAAGGGGATTGAGGCGCGCGAGATCGTCATGGATCCCTGTACCAAGCTCTACTACATAGAGGTTGCCGAGCCGGATATGCACAATCCCAAGGGTGACCTTGAACGCATGATGGATGCGCTGTGGGAACAGTGGCAACTCACCAACATCATTGGAGATTTGCGCATCCTACAGATGCTGCAACCGGCCCTGCGCGAGGGAAATTGGAAGGTTACGGTTGCTATCTACACGGGGCATGGACGCTCTAACGGCCGGATCATCCATGTTTGGCCGGGCTTCTATGAGGGCACGATTTATGGCGTTGCCTTTGATGTCGGCTCTACCACAATCGCCTGCCATCTCTGCGATCTGATCACCGGAGAAGTTCTGGCCTCTGCGGGCCAGATGAACCCGCAGATCCGGTTTGGGGAAGACCTCATGAGCCGGGTCAGCTACTCGATGATGAACCCAGGCGGCGCTGCCGATATGACCAAGGCTGTCAGAGAGGCGATCAATGCGCTGATCGGCCAGGTTGCTGCCGAGGCACTGATTGGGCGCGAGGACATCATGGAAGGTGTCTTTGTGGGCAATCCGGTGATGCATCATCTGCTTTTGGGTGTCGATCCGGTAGAGTTGGGTTGGGCACCTTTCGCGCTTGCGACCTCGACCTCTCTAACGCTTTGGGCCAATGAGATCGAAGTCTCAATGCATCCGGATGCCCGGCTCTATATCCTGCCCTGTATCGCGGGCCATGTCGGTGCAGATGCTGCAGCCGTTGCTCTATCGGAAAGCCCCCATCGCCAGGACGAGATGACCTTGATCGTCGATGTCGGCACGAATGCCGAGATCATCCTTGGCAATCAGAATAAGCTTATGGCGTGTTCCTCGCCGACGGGTCCCGCGTTTGAGGGGGCTCAGGTCTCCTCTGGTCAACGCGCAGCACCGGGCGCGATCGAGCGTGTGCGGATCGACCCGGAAACAAAAACGCCCCGGTTCAGGGTAATTGGTTGTGATCTCTGGTCGAACGAGGATGGCTTCAAGGATGCCGTCGGCGATCGCGGCATCACCGGAATTTGCGGCTCGGGCATTATCGAAGTGATCGCAGAGATGCGGATCGCGGGGATTGTAGACGAAGATGGTGCGATCGGCCCGGCATCGACGCTGGGGCCCTGCGTGATCGAAGACGGCAGGACCTGGTCTTACGTTCTCCATGATGGTCGCGACGTCGGAGGTCCATTGATCGCTGTAACACAAAACGATGTTCGCTCAATTCAGCTTGCGAAAGCAGCGCTATATGCGGGCTCGCGTCTTCTGATGGACAAGATGGAGGTCGAACAGGTCGATCGGGTCGTACTGGCTGGTGCTTTCGGGGCACATATCTCACCGCTTCATGCAATGGTTTTGGGGATGATTCCTGATTGCCCGATCGACAAAGTCGTTTCGGCGGGAAATGCCGCTGGGACGGGTGCTCATATGGCGCTCTTGAACTCTGCATCGCGGCGCGAGATTGAGATGATCGTGCGCACCATCGAGAAGATCGAAACCGCCGTGGAAGAAAAGTTCCAAGAGCATTTTGTCAATGCAATCGCTGTGCCGCACAAGACCGCGAAATCTCCTAACCTCGACGGCGAAGTCACCTTGCCTTCTGTCACCTTTGGGGGGGGCTCAGGTGGCGACTCGGATAGCGGCGGTAAAAGACGCCGTCGGCGAGCCAGAGCTTGAGGCCCAAGCTATCTGAGACTGGGCAGGGCGGTATGCTCCTTAGCTAGGTCTCCGCCGACAACGTCCTTTCGATTGCAACAACACTGATTTTTTGGTGCATTGCCAGTGTCACACCATCTATCGACAAGGTGCTCTTTTAGCGGCGATCTGGTTTGGTCGGCGCTCCTACACTTGCAAAAAACGCCCTCAGCTTGGCTTCAGCACCGACTCCCATTGCACCCGTGCAAGCACCCGGCTACGAGGATGCGATGAGACTGATTTTTCTTGGGGACATAGTTGGTCGAGCTGGCCGTTCAGCGGTGATCAACGCGCTGCCAGACCTTCGCCAAGACTGGAAACTCGACTTTGTCGCGATCAATGCCGAGAACGCGGCCTCAGGTTATGGCATGACAAGTTCGATTGCCGAAGAGCTTTTAGCCGCCGGCGCGGATGTGCTCACGTTGGGGGATCATGCTTTCGACCAAAAGGACATGTTTAAATACATCGAAAGTGAGCCGAGGGTCCTTCGGCCATTGAATTTCGCGCGTCAGGCACCGGGTCGTGGTTCCGGCGTGTTCGACGCGACGCGGGGACGTAAAGTGTTCGTCGCCGTCGCCTTGGGCCGCGTGTTCATGAACAAGCCCTTTGACGATCCGTTCTCAGCGCTTGATCGCGCTATGAAGGCGACTTCCTTAGGTGGAAACGTGGACGCCTCGCTGATCGAAATCCATGCAGAAGCGACGTCCGAGAAAATGGCCATGGGACATTGGTGCGATGGGCGGGCGAGTTTGGTGGTCGGGTCTCATACCCATGTTCCGACGGCGGATGCGATGATCCTGCCGCGTGGCACGGCGTACCAATCAGATGCTGGCATGTGCGGTGATTACAATTCAGTCATAGGGATGGACAAGGAAGAGCCGCTCCGCCGCTTTGTGGTTGGCATGGGCGCTGGTCGCTTTGAGCCCGCGATGGGAGAGGCGACGGTTTGCGGAACCTTTGTCGAGACGGATGACAAGACGGGGCTCGCCAAAAATATAAGTCCGATCCGAGTTGGTGGACGTCTGGCCGAGCTGCGCCCGTAAGCTGAACTAGGCCATGGGATTGCTTTCAAAAACTGGGCCGTGCAGTTTGGTGCGTATGCGAACATGCAACGATCGTCGATCGAACAGAACGCCTTGAACATGGCCGATCCTCTTCTTTGGCCGGCTCTTCTCACGCTCGTGGTCGTGTTTGGTATGTTCGTGCTCTTCCTTCGAGAGGTTTACCCGACCGAGGTTGTAGCCATCGCTGGCGCCTCTACGCTGGTTGCAACTGGCGTTCTGCCGATCGACCGGTTGATGGAAGTCTTCTCCAATCCCGCCCCGTTAACGATAGCAGCGATGTTCATCCTTTCCGGCTCGTTGATCCGTACCGGAGCGCTGGACGCTTTCACCCGCTGGATCAGCACGGGAGTGACAAAGCGTCCACGCCGGGTGATTGCAGGTTTCGCAGGTTTCACAGCGACCGCGTCGGCCTTCATGAATAACACCCCGGTTGTTGTCATGCTGATCCCGGTGGCGGTCACGCTCGCCAAAACGCTAAAGGTGTCGGCGTCAAAGCTTCTCATACCGCTCAGTTACATGGCGGTCATGGGGGGCTTGCTTACTCTGATCGGCACGTCGACAAACTTACTGGTTGATGGGGTCGCGCGTGAGGCGGGTCTCGAACCATTTGGGCTTTTCGAGATCACGCCGCTGGCCCTAGTGATCGTCACCACGGGGTTCGGCTATCTGGTGGTTGCCGGACCTCGGCTGCTGCCCGAGCGAGAGGCATTGGTAGATTTTCTCTCTGACCGAAAGAAGCTTAAGTTTTTCACCGAAGTTGTCGTGCCGGATGGATCGAACCTGATCGGTCAAGAAATCCTAAGCATCGACCATTTTGCGCGTCCGGGGATGAGTATCGTCGATTTGATCAGAGGGGACGACTCGCTCCGGCGAAACATGAAGGGTGTTAAACTAGAAGCTGGCGACCGGGTGGTCATACGAACGGGCGTCAACGAACTCCTTAGCCTTCGAGAGAATAAATCGCTGAGTTTGGTCGGACAGTTGGACGCTGTCAGCCAACGCTCTACGGTGACGGTTGAGGCGTTGATCACTCCGGGCTGCAAAATGATCGGACGGTTGTTGGGCGTCTTGCGCTTGCGCCGCCGTTACGGCGTTTACCCACTGGCAGTCCACCGGAAAGCGGAGAGGGTGGGAACGCTTCTCGACGATGTAAGGATCCGGGTTGGCGATACGTTGTTGATGGAAGGGGATCCCGAAGACATCCGAAGGCTGGCAGCAGAACAGGGCCTTGCAGACCTTACCCAACCTACTGAAAGGCCATACCGGCGCGAGCGCGCACCGATCGTCCTCGGCACCCTGGCTTTGGTTGTAATCGGCGCAGCTTTAGGCGTCATGCCGATAGCAGGACTGGCCGTTATCGGAGTAGCGATCGTCCTCCTCACTCGCTGCATCGATGCCGAGGAGGCTTTCGAAGCTGTAGAACTGCGCCTTCTGGTGCTTATTTTCTCGATGCTTGGGATCGGACTTGCCCTGCAGGATACAGGGGCGGTCGACCTGATCGTCGATTTACTCTTCCCGGTTCTCAGCGGCTTGCCTCCGGCGCTTGTTCTCTGGATCTTATTTCTGATGGCTTCGGTTCTGACGGAGCTCGTCTCGAACAATGCGGTTGCTGTGGTGATGACACCGATCGCGATTACTCTTGCGCAGTCGCTGGGCTTCGATCCCCGACCTTTTGTTGTCGCGGTTATGGTTGCAGCTTCGGCAAGTTTCGCGACACCGATCGGGTATCAAACGAATACGCTGGTTTACGCACCGGGCGGTTACAAATTCACAGATTACATGCGGGTCGGGATCCCGATGAATTTGGGGATAAGCGTGATATCGGCGCTGATGATACCGGTGATATGGGAGTTCTGATGACGGAAGAAGCTGTTCGTGCATCGTTTGCCCAGCAAGCTGTGTGGTGTGAAGATTTCGGCTCACCGTTTACATCGCGCCTTTTGGACGGCCTTGGGCGAAATCTCGATCACGATACTGCAACCGGACGAAAAGTTTTGGACTGGGAAGGGATATCCGACCCCATTTTTGATGCATTGGCGTTACGCCTAGCCGGCGCCTTGCATGCCCTTGCACGTCGCGGTGTTGCAGGAGCATTGGGGCGGCATTACCCCCCAGCACCACTTTTAGAGGCGGACGATTTGGCTGGTGAAGCTTTGAAGGTCATTGCCTCGAATGATCATGAGATCTGCGCCTTTCTGGATCATGCGCCGCAGACCAATGAAGTCGCTCGTTCGGCGATGCTTTATGCTGGTTTCATGGAAGTTTCGCGCCGGACACGACTGCCCTTGAAAACCTATGAGCTTGGGGCGAGCGCTGGGCTCAATATGATCTCTGATCGATATGGCTATCATTTTGGAGAAGGCCGTGCTGGCGATCACGCCTCGCCGCTACAGATTGCACCTGCATGGCAGGGACCAGAGCCTAGCGGTAAGCCAGAGATTGCCGCTCGCTACGGATGTGATCTGAACCCGCTCGATTTGACCAATCCGATCGAGAGAGATCGAATGATAGCCTATATATGGCCTGATCAACCAGAACGCTTAGCCCGTGTAGAAGCAGCGATTGGTCTTGCGCAGGAGAAACCACCTAAGATTGACACGGCGGATGGCGTCACCTGGATCCAGGAGAAATTGCGCACCGACCCGGCGCCAGGTTTTGTGCGGGTTCTCTACCATTCCATCGCTTTTCAGTACTTTCCTGAAACCGCCAAAGAACGGGTCAGCAGCCACATGCGATTGCTTGGAGCCACAGCGACCGCGGACACACCGCTCGCCTGGCTGAGTTTCGAGAACCGAGCATCAGGAGGAGCCGAACTGATTTTGACGACTTGGCCTGAGGGTGAGTCTGTGCTCCTGGCAAACTCAGATGCTCATGTAAGGCAGGTTCGTTGGCTTGCCGCCTGAGCTGCGCTTTCCTATAAGCTCTGCAAGATCGACAACCGGACAGGAGGATCCCGATGGCGGGCCATTCCAAATGGGCAAACATTCAACACCGCAAAGGCCGCCAGGATGCGGCACGCTCGAAGCTGTTCTCAAAGCTTGCGATAGAGATCACGGTTGCGGCGAAAATGGGCGATCCGGATCCGGATAAGAACCCTCGTCTGCGGTTGGCGGTGAAAGAAGCAAAAACCAATTCGGTTCCAAAGGATGTGATCGAGCGGGCGATTGCGAAATCGCAGGCTGGTGATGGCGATGATTACGAAGAAATCCGCTACGAGGGGTATGGCTCAGGCGGGGTTGCGGTGATCGTCGAGGCCATGACCGACAACCGGAACCGAACCGCCTCAACAGTCCGCTCAACCTTCGGCAAGAATGGTGGAAACCTGGCTGAGACTGGAGCCGTCAGTTTCATGTTCGACCGTAAAGGGCAGATCCTCTACCCAGTTTCCGTCGGCGATGAGGACGCGATCATGGAAGCGGCAATCGAGGCTGGCGCTGAAGATGTTGAAAGTTCGGAGGACGGTCACGTCATTTATACCGAAGCAACGGACCTGAATGAAGTTTCCAACGCTTTAGAAGAAGCGTTGGGAGAAGCTGAGTCGACTAAATTGATCTGGAAACCGCAGACGCTCACCGAAGTCGATGAAAACTCAGGTTCTACACTGATGAAGTTAATCGGCGCGCTCGAAGATGACGACGATGTTCAATCAGTTACCGCGAACTTCGAAATGTCCGATGAGGTGATGGAGAAACTCGCCTCCTAAGGCCAAACCGGGCGCCCGAAAACGCCAACACCCCGGTCAGGCCTTGGCACCTTCGAGCACGCTCAGCAATACGGTCATGACCTAGATCTGCGTGACCCGCGTGTAATCGTAGCCGAACTGGATCAGAACGCGGCTGCCAGCTGGTATGGCTGTTTCTACCTCGCCATTTTGGACGATAGTAACGGTGCGCCCATCTTCCATCTCAACGATATACTCTAGGCCTTCATTGCTCCGAAGTTCGCGTTCTGTCAGATATCCGATGCCTGCGCCGATAAGAACGCCGGCAACTGTCGCTACCGTGTTGCCAGAGCCTGCGCCAATCGTGTTGCCGATAACACCACCGGCAGCACCGCCTGCCGCCGTGCCCAATGGGCTGTTTTCAGACTCGACCGTTACCGGGCGCCAAGAAAGAACTCTGCCTTCCGACGTTTCGATAATACGGCCCACATCTTCTCTGGAATATGTGTTGCTATCCGATACTGCGCAACCGCTTAGAACCAACCCGCCAGTTAAGGCCAGGGCCACAGCTTTTTTATTGATTCGATTCACGATAATCATCCCGCTCGACGCCTTTCCAGTGCCACGCCATCCATTCTTGTTCTAGAACCTGAGTATAAGTTGAAGACCTAACTTAATCTAGTAGCTGACAATGAATTACGTTCAACTCGTTGGGACACATTTGCGAGTTGAATAATCCAGAACAGCCTTTTCCCCTTCTTTTCCAGCCGAGACGCGCCTAAATCTCCTAAATAGTCACTCGATAGAGCGCTCGTTTCCCTCGCTCTCTCGGCGAAGTTGGGTAAGACTGTGACACAGAGGGGCCCATGGAGACGATCGAAGGCAAACCACTGTCGAATGATGCGCCTGATCCCGAGGCTTTTGATGTCACTCCAGGATGGGTCGGCCGCAACAGGGCTGCGATCTTACAAATGCGCCGTGTCGGTGGCGCCATTATGGTAATTGCGCCACCCCCGGCAAGGCTAGCGCTTGCCGGAGCGATCGTTGCCGCGGATGCCTTGCTTCTTGTCGACGATGTCAAACGCCGGATGGAGAGCCCTGGAACCGGCGCTATTCGTGGTGGTGCTCTCGCTCTGGAGGGGGTCGCGCTGTTCGCGATGAGCCGATTTGCCCCGGTCAGCTTAGCGGCGAATCTCGCCGGAATCGAAGCCGCCCGATCGGCTTTGATGCGCCTGAGCCGCAAAGAGGCCTAGAACACGTGTTGCGCAGCCGTAACCGACATACGTTTCCCAAAACAGAATCTTTCCGGTTTAGCCACCGCGATGTTTGAAGCTATCCCGTCGAAAGCTGTAAAGGGCATTTGGGTCGACGGCGACATCGACAACAGCGGGTCGACCGCAGTCTAGCGCTGATTGCACAGCATCGGGCACATCCGCGAGGCGTTCTGCACGGAACCCTTTGGCACCGTAGATTCTTGCCGCTTCATCGAAGGGCGGGTTTGAGACATCAGCACCAATGTAACGGCCGTCGAAGAAGTCACGCTGATAGGCTTTTTCGGCTCCCCAACAATGATTGTTCAGCACGATAGTTACGGTGTTAATACCGTGCTCAACAGCTGTCGACAGTTCGGGTAGTGTCATGCCAAATCCGCCGTCTCCCATCAGGCTGACAACCGGGCGATCCGGGTAAGCAAGCTTCACGCCGAGGCCGCAGGCAAATGAGAAGCCGACGAGCCCAAAATCCAGGGGTGAAAACAGGCTCTTCGGCGTCCAGTAGTCCATCGCATCCGTTGCCTGAAGGCAAAGTGTCCCGGCATCCAACGTCAGCGCGGCGTCTCTCGGCAAAACTTGTCGGAGCGCGTTAAAAAGGCCTGAAGGTTGGATCGGATCCGTCGTTTCAGCATCCGAGTCGCGACGCATAAGGAAATCAGCTCGATCTGCTTTGAACTGCTCTGTCCATGCCTCAAGCTTGGCCTTTTCTTCGAGCGCATTTATCGCGGCCGTGAGTTGTCTGGCTGCCTCAGGTGCATCGGCCCAGATCCCGATCTCGACCGGAAAGAAACGCCCGATTGCCGTTGGTTCCAACTCCACATGGATGATTTTCGCATGCCGGTTAATGTTGTCGTAGGAGTAGAACGTCGAGTTGAAGCCCAATCGGGTACCCAATGCCAAGATCACATCAGCCTCTTTGACCAATCGAGAAGCAACGGGATTGCCGCGGGGACCCATCTGACCAGCATTTAACGGATGACCAAAGGAGATCGCATCACCATGCCCCGGCGATGTTACGATTGGACAGTTTATCGCTTCGGCCAGCTCGGTCGCGGCCTCATGGCCACCTGTGTTCTTGATACCTCCTCCGGCAATGATCACGGGTTGTGATGCCTTCGACAGCAGATGAGCAGCGTCCTTGATCGCGTCAGGCCCTGGAGCTGGAAGGGCGAAGCCGCGATAGCGGTCGGGGTCCTGCGCTGCCTCGAACTCCCCTTGCTCTGCGAGAACGTCTCTGGGCAGGTTGAGTTGAACCGGGCCTCGCCGCGGGCTGAGGGCCGTGCGAAAGGCCTCGCGGAAGAGCTCGGGCACGCGTTGGGCCGACGGCGCGGTCCAGGTTTTCTTGGTGACCGGAGTAAACAGGCTTTGCTGATCCACTTCCTGGAAGGCATCGCGGTAAATATGGCCCGAAGACAGCGCGCCCGCGATCGACACGACAGGTGAGAAGGCCGCCTTTGCTTGTGCCAAACCGGTTACCAAATTGGTGGCGCCAGGCCCGTTTTGCCCTGCCAGGATAACTCCTGCGTTACCCGAGGCTCTGGCGAAACCATCTGCCATATGCGTGCCCGTCCGCTCGTCGCGAACGCCGATGAAATTAATGTCTCGCGCGTCATACAGTGCATCGAACATCTCCATCGTTGCTGAACCAATAAGCCCAAAGACGTGAGAGGTCCCTTCTGCTTTCAATGCCTCGATGGCGGCTTGGCCGCCTGACATACGTTTGGTCATTTTGTTTATCCGTTTAGGAATTTGACAATTGGGCTCGTGAAGGCTTTGGGATCTTCGATCAAACCCAAGTGCTGAAGTTTTGGAATGATATGGCATTCTGATCCAGGGATCTCTGCCGCGATTGCGTGGCTCATCTCGGGTGTACTGCCGCTGTCGTTTTGCGACGTGATTACTAGGCAGGGTTGATCGATAACGGGTTTGGGTGTGATCAGTTCCCGAACGCCGTTTGCCAGAACCCAGGCAGATTGGGCATAGCTCTCGGGATCGGTCGCGGCGCGCCAGTCTCGAACTTTCGTAAGGTACTCCGGATGAGCGAGGCGAAACTCAGGGGTAAACCATCGTTCCAATGCATTTTGCATAGTCGCCATCCGCCCTTCATCACGGACTTTGGCAGCGCGTGCTTCCACCGACTTCTGTGCTTCTGCACCTCGATCGTGGGGTGAGTTCAGAATCACTATTCGGTCAAGTCGTTCCGAGTGATCAAGAGCAACGCGCCGGTTTATCATACCACCGATCGAGAACCCGATCAGGCTCATCTTCTTAAGCCCAATGGCCTCCATCAGTCCCAAGACCTGCTCGGAGAAAAGGGTCAGAGTAACCGTCGCTGGAGCAGGCGCACTCTCTCCATGGCCGTAAAGATCATAGAGGATAACGCAATGTGACCGAGACAGTTCTGGCAGATGCGCTCTCCAAATGTCTCGGCAGAGCCCGAGACCATGGATCAGGATCACAGCAGGCGCACCAACCGGCCCAACTATCTCATAAGCAGTGCCATCCGCCGTGTACTTCGTCACCTGACAACCTCTGAAACCTACTCGGCCGCCAATCGCGCTTCATCCGTCTGCTCAAAGGCGGGCATCACTTCGTCGATGAAGAGCTTCAATGATCGGCGTTGTGCCTCCATGTCTAGGCCCATCGACGCATAGTAAATGAATGCATCGACGCCGAGCGCTTCATAGCGCTTCAGCTTTGTAATCACGGTCTCGGGCGAGCCGAAGAGCAGGTTCTCCTCCAACATCGCGGGATCGACGCGGACATTCCCCTCCAATTCACTAAGGGGCACGCGATCAGCAAAACCGTTTCGGACTTCCCCTTTTTTCGTCATCAGGTTGCCAAACTGGCCTAGAACACCGCGAAGGGCGTCCATGGCGAGGATGCGATCAGCCTCGGTCTCGTAGACAGCCGCGTGGCGCATCATAGCGAAACGGCCGGAGTACCCGCTGTCTGATTTCGCAATCGCATCGTCGAGTTGGGTCTTATACTTTTCAGCTTCGCTGAACGGCAGCGTAAGCGGCCAGCTCATCACGTTGCAGTTGTTTGCGACAGCGTGGTCAAAAGTAACTGGCGACCGCGCGGCCACCCAGCAGGGAACCTGAGATTGCTGTGGTTTCGGGCAACATGTTGCGGAGGGGAAGCTCCAATGCTCACCAGAATGCGCGACATCGCCTTTCCAAAGGTCGCGTACCAGGGGCAACATTTCTTGCAGGTACCGCCAGCCATCCTTTTGATCGGTGCCGGGCTTCATCCGGTCAAACTCTCGCTGATACGCGCCGGAGCCGAGGCCGAACTCCAATCGCCCGCCTGAGATAAGGTCGACCATCGCGGCTTCTCCTGCGATGTTAACCGGATGCCAATAGGCAGCGTTCGCGACACCAGAACCGAGGCGTATCTGGTTAGTTTCCGATGCCCACCAGGTTAGAATTTGGAACGGATTTGGTGCGATGGTCATCTCGAGCGCGTGGTGCTCGGCCGCCCATGCGGTCTCGAAGCCCGCTTGATCGGCCATTCGGACCATATTGATCGTATGATCCCGAACCGCGCGCATGCAAGTTTGATCGTCCATGCGCTCAAGATTCACGGCGATATGGAACTTCATGGCTAACGACCTCCCTAAGCGATGACGATTTGCTGATCTTTCTTCGCTAGGCTAAGGGAAGCTTGGTATTTGTAAAAACGAATAATAACGCATATAAAAATCGGAAATTTCGAATTTAGGATCAGGTATGAACCTGAATGCGCTGCAGACCTTTCTGACAATCATCGAAGCTGGGAGCCTCATCCGGGCATCTGAGCGTTTGAACGTAACTCAATCGACGGTTACCGCCCGGCTTCAGTCGCTTGAAGATGAATTAGGCCAAAGCCTTGTGAACCGTCATAAATCTGGCGTGACGCTAACTGGCTCAGGTGAGCGTTTGCGGCGTTATGCGGAGACGATGATCGAATTGTGGCGTCAAGCGAGGCAGGAAACGGCACTGCCGAACACGGTTCAATCGGTTTGTAACATAGGCTGCCATGCAGATCTTTGGCCCAACATGGCTCAGACTTTGTTCGATCAGATCCGGCAGACGCAAAGCTCCGTTGGCCTCTCCGTTTGGCACGGAGGGCAGAACGAACTGACGTCTTGGTTAAACAGTGGACTATCGGATGTCGTCTTAACCTATTGGCCTGCGACGCAGCCACGGCAAACGGCTCTCGCGTTGCCACCTGACGAATTGATTCTAGTGTCCACGCGGGCCGATGCGCCACTTAAGTTCGATCCGGGGTATTTTTATGTCGAGGCAGGACAGGAGTTCGGACGCAAGCACGCGGCGGCTTTCTCTGACGCTGCCGCGGCGAAGATAAACTTCGGATCAGCGACATTGGGAATTGAGCATATTCTGGTCCATGGCGGGTCGGCCTATCTGCCGCGTCGTATGGTTCAGCGACTAATGGACGACGGGAAGCTCTTTCATCTGATCGAAGCACCAGCGTTCGAAAGGCCAGCTTATCTTCTCTACAACACAACAGCTGTCGAAGCCTGGCCCTGGTTCCATGAGGCGATCGAAGCTGCCTTTGGCGCTCAGGTCGCATCAAAAATACGGCAATAAGCCAAAAGGTCGGCTCTGAAGTCGCCCTTGGGCAGGCCGAGCAGAGAAGAGCGTTGAGTTCCCGCAACCAAAGAGCGTGGCTCGCCTTTGCCCAGCGACCGGCGGTCACAACGAACGGTACCGGGAGCATCGAACTCCTCTTCGATCATTGCAGCCAATTCGTCAAATCGTATGGGCGACCCAGCCCCCAAATTTACAGGCCCTTCCAAATCGCTGATCGCCAGTAACGCAAGCCCTTGAGCCAGACGATCGACATGCCAGAAGTCTCTCACTGTATCCGAAGGTCCACAATCTACGGGTATTCCCGAGCGTGCAGCCTGGATCATTAGGGGCAGCAGACGCGAACGGGGCTCTCCTGGCCCAAACATAAAGAAGAGTCGGGCCCAAACAGCGGTGCCGCCATACTGCTCGGAAAGCCGGTCCAAGGCCTGCGCTGTACGAGCCTTTGCAGCGCCATAGGCCGTATGAGGCAGAAGAGGATCAGTTTCGTTGAAGACCGAAGCGCCGGTTGTCCAATCATATTCAGCGCAAGAACCCGTGCCAACGACGCGACGACCGCCTGCTTGATAGAACCGACGGAAGAGATCGATCGAAGCTTCTTCCCATACCGCGTTCAGTGAACTGGTCCAAAACTTCCCATGTTCGGTTTCCCAGGCAAGATGAATCATGCTCTCGGCCCCGGCTTCCTCGATCAAAGTGGCGCGCTCTTTAGCATTTAGCAAATCTCGCCTCGGCCCCTCGTGAACGGCATATCCAAGGCGCTCAAGTGCGCGCGAGACCGGTGCGCCGATAAAACCTGTTCCTCCGGTCACGAGAATAGGTTTTCTATTCCTCATGACGACCGAGCAAAGGATGCGCGCTATCGCGATCTGAAAGGACATCCGGCTCCAATGGCCAAGAGATGCCGAGTGCTGGATCATTCCACCGCAATCCGCCCTCGGCCTCATGGGTCCAAGAATAGTCCGTAATGTAAAGCAGTTCCGAGTTTGGCTCGAGGGTGATGAAACCATGAGCAAACCCCTTCGGCCAAAGCACAGCCAGCCTGAATTCTGGTCTCAGTTCCACGCCAAGCCATTGGTGCCGGGTCGGGCTGTCGGGACGGATATCCACGCCCACATCCCAAACGGCGCCACGCAGACACCTCACAAGTTTTGCTTCTGAGTGCGGCGGGTCTTGATAGTGTAAACCCCTGAGTGTTGCTGCTGCCGCGTTGAAGGACTGAGAGATCTGGCAGGGGGTGAAGTCGATGCCCGCCGTTTCAAACTCAACAGGGCAATAGTGCCGGGAAAACCAACCACGATCGTCACCGACAGGGATTGCTTCGATTAATACGACGCCATCGAGCTGTGTCGGTGAGAATTTCATCTTGGCCCGGAAACGAAGCTATCGAGCTGCGCTACGCTGAACGCCGCCATGTCCTCGCCATCCAGCCAAGCGCGATACCAACGCGCAGTCCAGCCCAAAGCATCGCTCCTACTCAGCCGATCTGACCAGCCAAGGGCCCGACGTGCCGCACTGGCGTCTAGCGATAGCATCCGCATCTCAATGGATCCCGGAACAGGTTCATGAACCCAGTTTTTGCCACCCAGCGCATTGACAATCATCTCGGTCGCCTCTCGCACGGTTGTCACTGGTTCGGGG
>JBCDAQ010000016.1:0-35654 GCA_039185285.1 Pseudomonadota bacterium | reverse complement strand
CCGAGGTCCGTCACGGGCGCGCTCGCTCACCCAGGACGAAGCGCAAGAGGCGATGTCGCTTATCCTGTCAGGTGATGCCGCTCCTGAAGCCGTGGGCGCATTGCTGATGCTCATGCGCTACCGCGGCGAAACAGCGGAAGAGATCGCAGGGTTCACCCTGGCTGCGCGTGCCAACCTGTCCGGCTGGCAGGGTATCGGCGCTGCCCTTGACTGGCCCAGCTATGCGGCGGGACGGTCACGCGGTCAGCCGCTTTTCCTGTTAGCCGCAAAACTCTTGGGACAAGCGGGTTATCCGGTCCTTCTCCACGGCTGGAACTCGCACCAGAATCCAGTCGCCGATGTGCGCGCGGGTTTAGATGCGATCGGCATCCCGATGGTTCGCAACCCCTCCTCAGCAAAGCGCGTGTTGGAGAGGCATGGCATCGCCTACGCCCCGCTGGAGGCAATCGCGCCAGAGGTGTTTGGTCTGCTGCGGCTTCGCGATATCCTTGGCTTGCGATCAGCCGTAAACACGGTTTGTCGAATGCTGAACCCAGCGGGAGCTGCTGCCGCTGTCCAAGGTGTCTTTCATCCCAGCTACCGTGATCTACAACAGGATGCCGCTGCCCTGTTGGGACTGGACAACATGATCGTCCTCAAAGGGGGCGGAGGCGAGTTTGAGCGCAATCCTGCGAAGCAAATCGCCCTCTTTGGTCTGCGAGATGCGCGCCCTTATCGAGCGGTCGCCCCAAGCGCGTTTGATGAGCATCGAAAGCTCGCCGACTTAACCGTTGAGCCGTACCATCTCGGCGCAGTTTGGGAAGGGGAGACCTCCGATATCTTCATGGAGGCCGTTATCACCGGAACGGCCAGTGCGGCTCTTTTGTCGGTTGGGGCCGCAAAGTCCATCGATGCATGCGACAAGCTCGCGCAAGAACTATGGACCAGCCGTTGCCGAAGCGCGGCGGCTTGACGGAAAACAGCGATGAAAAACTTCCCGATGTTTCTGACAATGACCGATCGCCAAGTTGCCATCATCGGCGGTGGCGAGCAGGCCGCCCAGAAGACCCGGCTCATCCTCAAGACCGAGGCTCGGATCGATGTGATCGCCGACACCTTGGAGCCGGAGTTAGATGCCTTGGCGAAGGCGAGGCGGATCGACTTTCAACCAGACCGCGTTCCCGAAGGTTACTTTGGCAAAACTGCTCTCGTCTTTATCGCCACTGGATGTCCCGGTGCGGACGCGGCTTGGCATGCCCGTGCTAAGTCCGAGGGAGCCTTGGTGAATGTTGTTGATCAGCCAGATCTCTGTGATGCAATGACCCCGTCGATTGTCGACCGCGATCCGGTTGTTGTTGCGATCGGAACGGAAGGCACGGCGCCGCTGCTTGGGCGTCAGATCAAGACCCGGATCGAGGAGCTGCTCGAACCCCGCCTCGGCGATCTTGCGGCGCTGGCAGGGCGTCTCAGGACCGAGGTCGCACGTCGCCTTCCATTGCGCGCTCGCCGTCCGTTCTGGCGCTGGGTGTTCGGTAGTGAGCCAAGACGTCTCTTTGCAGCCGGTTTGGAGCGTGATGCAATGCGGCTTATCAAGAACGGGATCGCAGACGCTTCTGCTTACGAGACGACCGAAGGTTTTGTGAGTTTCGTTGGCGCCGGGCCCGGCGCACAGGATCTGATGACGTTGCGGGGTGTTCAACGCCTGCAAGAGGCGGACGTGATTTTCTATGACGATCGGATCGATAGCTGCGTCCTTGAACTGGCCAGACGCGATGCGGAGCGGGTTTACACAGGCAAGATCTCAGGGACATCGCCCTGGCCGTCTGAGCGGATCGACGCTTTGATCTCTACAGCTGCGATGAAGGGTAAAGCGGTCGTCAAGTTAGAGCCTTGCGATCCGCATGCCGTCCAGCTGAGCCGGGAAATCGCAGTTCTAAAAGAAAGTGGTGTTACCTACGAGATTGTGCCAGGCGTTTCTCAACCCCATGAAAACCTGCAATCGGCAAGCGCTTAAAGTCAGGCTCTAAGAGCCATACCAAACTCGGTAAACAGGCGCCGGTTCATTGGGTTCTTACCGGGCTCATACTCGGCATGCCACTGGACGGCCATGGCAAACCCGGGCGCGTCGTCAATTCGGATCGCCTCAATGGTACCGTCGTCAGCGACCGCTTCGGTGATCACCCGTTCTCCGGGCTCCAGAATGCCCTGGCCGTGGAGAGAGTTCACCCACATCCGCTCACACTCCATGATCCGAGCGAGCTGCCCGCCCGAGGTGAGCATGATCTCGTGGCGATCTCCAAAAACCACGTCTGGATCCGGATGGATTTCGCCGTTCTCCAGCCTGGGCATCCTATGGTTCATCTTGCCTGGGATCTCTCGGATCTCGGGATGTAGGGTCCCGCCAAAGGCGACATTGATCTCTTGAAAACCGCGGCAGACGCCAAAGACAGGTTTTCCCAACTCGACACATGCCTTGATCAGCGGCAGCGCCACCTCGTCTCTGCCAAGGTCATAGGGTTCATAAGCAGGCTCTGGCTCCGTGCCAAACAGCGTGGGATGCACATTTGCCGCGGCGCCGGTCAGAACCAGACCGTCGATAACGTCTAAAAACCCTCCCAGATCATGCAGATCTGGGATCGATGGGATCATCAAGGGCAGAGCGTCCGAAAACTCCCCAACGGCCCGAAGGCTCCACTCCCCGATGGACTGTGCCGGAAAACAAGGTTCGATGAAGCGATCATTGCCCACCAGACCGACCACGGGTTTCGGCATTTGTTCAGAACCCCAAACGACTTCGCGTGTGCAACATCCTAGCGAATGGCGCGCGTGAAACAACGGACGATGGCCCGCATGCTCATATTTCAACGCAGACCAGCCGTTTACGCTCTGGTTCTTTGATGACTTGGGTTTAGTGGAGTTCGCGGCGCCCGAGCGCCGCGATCCTTAAGGTTGTGGTCTTAGACCAGCTCGAAGATAAAACTCGTCGTTTCCCAGTTATTGCCATCGCCACGAGCATAGGAAAACACCGTGATCTCGATCTCATGCACACCAAGCTCGAACTCTTCCCCGCGAGAGAAGTTGTCGCCGATGTTTCCGAACAGCGCGTAAGGCTCCACATTCTCGATGCGGCCTTTGCCATCATGGTTCAACGCGACCGAGCCCACCTCATCGACCACGTCATCGTTGAGGACAAGGGCGAAGGAAACGGGGCCCAGATCCTCAAGCAGAGATGCGTTGATCTGATCGCCATTTTCGATCTTGATGATCTCGGTATCGTTCCGCTTTTCGGTGGTGTAGAGCGCGGCGGAGAAGATGGATTGCGAAGGCTCCGGCTCAATATCGACCTCGATCGTCGTGCTGCTCCGAGCCCGCCCAGCAGAACCAGCTTCGGAGACCAGGACTTCGAATGCAACCGTGCCGCTGAAATCGGCTTCTGGTGTGATGGTGAGGGACGATCCGTCCTCGGCAATCTCGACCATGGTTCCTTCCGGTACTTCTGCGCCGTCTATGACCAGGGCGTCGCCTTCAGGATCTTTACCCAGATCGGCGGCTGCGATTGTCAGACTCCGATCTTCATCGTCACCGGGTAATGTGAGTTGCTGCTCGGTCAATTCAGGCAGTAAATCAGCTTCCTCGACGATTTCGAACATGATCGTTCGCTCACCGAGGGCCTCGCCTTGGCCTCCATCTTCATCATAGGCCACGACGCTCAAACTATGCAGACCCGGCCCAAGATCTCCTGCCCCGTAGTTGCCGTTTCGATCGCCAAACAGCGCATATGGAACAAAGTTCTCTATATGCACAGGCCCACCATTGATTTGGAAGGACACGCTTTCAACATCGTCGCTATCGGCTGAGGCTTTGATCGAGAGCGCCGCCAGCTCATCTGTTGTCAAGGTTACCACGGCGCCATCCTCGAGAGCGCCGATCTCTTCATCCGCATCCGTGTCGATCAAGTCGAACGAGAACGCGATCGGTTCAGGCTCTGGTTCGACCACTTCCTCAACGATCTCGAAGGTGATCGTCCGCTCACCTAGAACCTCTCCATTTCCTCTGTTTTCGTCATAAGCGACCACGGTGAGGCTATGCTCGCCCGGGCCGAGATTTCCAGCACTCAAGTCGCCCTGGTTATCGCCAAACAAGGCATAGGGGACCCGGTTCTCGGTATGTGTTCGACCGTCTTCGATGTCGAAGGTAATGCTTTCAACACTATCGCTTTCGGTGGTCGCTTTGATCGTCAACGCGGCGAGCGCTTCAGCCGTGAGTGTCACGACAGTGCCGTCTTCGAGCGCTGTTATGGTCTGATCGCTGTTCGCATCCATTAGCTCAAGGAAGATCGCGGCGGGCTCCGGGTCTGGCTCCGGCTCTGCCACGGACACAAGAACCTCCGCCGCGCTGGTGCCGCCACTACCATCACTTATCGTATAGCCAATGGCCGCATTGCCGCTGAAGCCATCGGATGCAGTGATCTGGATCCCTCCAGGCAGAATTTCTGCTTCAAGACCGTCTGGAACGTCGACGGACGTGATGCTGAGAGCCTCACCGTCGGGATCCACATCGTTCGCTAGAACATCGACAATTGTACGTCCGCCATGCTCGAGCGATAGACGATCGTCTTCTGCGGTCGGGGCTTGGTTCTCAGGTTCATCTTCGATGAGTGGGGTCTGATCCACGCCGTCCAGGCTCACCTCAAGACGCGCCGACTCCTCTCCTTGCAGGCTGAATTCCGGAGAAACATCGCGGTTCACCAACCCAAAACTACCAATGGCATGAGAAGACGGCGTCGCCCCCGCAAGCTCGATGACATAGACGCCCGGTTCGTCGAACTCGACAACAATGTCATGCCGCTCATCGCGCACACCGGTGTCGTTGACGTGGCCGCCAGTACCCCAATGGGTCGAGCGGTTGGTCGACTGATAGCGCAACCAACCGTCGTGACTGTCTGCCTCGGATAAGGGCTGTGCATCGTCTGGATAGGTGCCCAGCCCGGCGCCTAAGGGGTACATCGCGCTGTCGTCGTCGGCGTCGAAGCCATAGAACTGAGCACCATTTATCTTAACCCAGGTATCGCCGCCGACCTCGGGCCGGTCCGTTCCAGGTTGATCGCGTAGCTCAAACTCATAAAGCCCGGTTGTCTCGATGACGACATAGTAGCGGAGCACAGCTTCGCCCGGCTCTTCTGACTGATCAGCGCCCTGCCACATTACAAAGTTGTTGTCGCCTCCTAGTGCCCCCAAATCGGGAGCGGCGACGTCATCATAGTTGCTCTTTGTAACCCAGCCTTCGGGCAGTCCTTCGTAGGATTCCGCCTGGATGAGAACCGAGCCACCCGCCTCGACAAACGCGAGAACGGTTTCGCCCCCATCGCCTGGGGTCGGGGCCGGGTCGGCGGGTACTTCGGGCGCCGTCACAGCGATCCTGAGCGTCGCTGTATTGGCTCCACCTTTGCCGTCGGTTATCTGGTAGTAAACCTCCGCCTCGCCTGTGAAGTCCTCTTCGGGTGTGAAGACAATCCGGTTCTGGCCATCGACGCGCGCACTTCCACCGGTTGGGGCGCCCAGGATTTCCACACTCAACGGATCGCCGTCGGGATCAGCGTCATTGGCGAGCACGTCGACCCGGACCGTCTCGCCATCTGTGATCGGTGCGCCTTGATCATCTTGCGCAACCGGGGCCACGTTGATCGGTTCCTCTTGGGGGGCCTGACCCTCAGCATAAGGCGGAGGACCAAGCGTCTCGCCCGGCTCAGGATCGTCAAAGACGAGATTGTCGAGATTGATCTCAGCCGCGGTGTTCACGAGCACAGTCACGCCCGAGTTCAGGCTGCCAGGTATCGCCGCGCCAGGCTGAGGCCATAGGTAGCCATGCGCCATCTCAGCTACCAGCTTCACGTGTACCACGCCATCGGCATCGCGGAAGACGGCGGTGTCGTGCGACGCCTCGAGCATTTCCATCGAGGAGACCTCGCGCGCCGGACGCGATTCGCTGTTGTTGGGGTTGTCGACGGTGAAGCTCGAATCCGTCGGGATGTCATCGCCGAGGCTGACGATGAAGCTCTGACCCCAATCCGCGTCTCCGAGGTAGAGGCGGAAGTTGTCTTGCTCCGGGGTCCCGAAGTCCAGCTCGTAGGTGTAGCCGTCAAACAGCGGGACCTGCTGGCGGATCCCGTTGGCATACTCGCCGTCCGACCGCGTCGCGTTGAGGTTGCTGAACGGCAGTCCGTGGTTCTTGCCGGTGTTGGTGTCGGGGGTGCCCCCGCGATCGACGGTCAGTGTAGCGCTCTGCTCACCGCTTGTGGTGATGATTGCGCCCCAGTCCCGAACGATTTGATACTCAGCTCCAGCGTTGAAGCCCTCGGAAGCAGAGCGGTCGCTGCTCGACTGGTAGATCATGGCGCCTTCGACGCCGGAAATCGATCCGTCGACATCAACCAGACCGCGCGACGCGGAGTCATTCCCATAGGCATTGCCACCGCCGCCGATTGCGAACTTATTCTCTTCGGTGACGTCTTCGCCCCAAGTAATGCCCTTCAAGCCGAATGATGACGACTTGTGGATGGCGTTCGACTGCTCGATCGCGCGGTCGCCAGGCTCGGTAAAGCCATCGAACATGACGTTCGAGAGAGAGCCGGGCCCGTCATAGAGCTGCCAGCCCTGGAAGTCGCCGTCGCCGCCCGGCAAGCTACGCCCTGCGTCGCGCTCGTCCTGCGTCTCGGGATTGCCGATGTTGTCGGCGCGTCCGACGATCAGGCTGTCCTCGATGGTGGTGTTCAGACGGAAGCGCCCGTTCGAGCCGAGCTCGGCGAAGGCGCTGTCAGTAAAGGTACCGTTGGTCGCCTGCGAATAAACGCCCAGGCCGCTTTTGTACACCGTGAGCCCGGAGATCTCCCAATCATCGGCTTTCTGCGGCTGCTCGGCGCTGCCCTGCGGGTTGCCGTCCTGGGCCATGCCTTGATGGTGAACGTAGACGCCGCGGTTTTCGACCGAATGCACTGCGTTGTCATCGACGGTTCCGAAGTTGAACTTTTGCTGGCCAGAGAGCCGGAAGTAGAAGCCGTTGGCGTCCGAGCCGGCGGCATGGTTGCCGGTCCAGGTGTTGTCAGCGTTGGTCGTGTAGAAGTTCGACGGCGTGTCGTCGTTCGCGTTCCGGATCGTGCCGAAGCGACCGACATCGCGCGCATTGATGGCGAGGTTGTCGATCAGGTCGTTGCCGTGGGTGTCCGACTGTTCGAGATAGTAACTGTGGCTGATTGTCTCGTAGACCACGTTGTCGCTGACCAGGGCGCCTTGGGTGTTGTGGACGGTGATGCCCTTGTTGAAGCTGTGGTGGACCGAAGAGTTCTCGATGTACTGCCCCGTCACATCGCCCGATTCGTGCCAGTGCGCCGGATAGCGCCCGAGGATGCCCGCCTGGCCCATATAGGCGAGCTCGACCCCGGACATATACATCTCGCCACCATGCATCACCATGGTGTGACCACCGTACTGATCCTCCTGCTCGTTCAAAGGCTTGGATTCATCATAGTCAACATCGCCCTGGATCGTGACATCGCGGCTGAGAAGCGCTACTTCCGCTCGCATATCCAGTTGATGCACATCACCGTCAGGGTCATCATAGGTATCGATCTCACCGTAATGCATGTATTCGAGCGGCTGATCGAGGGTGATGGTCTTGCCATCATCTGAGACCGCGACGATGGTCCGCTCCTCGGCCTGATTCATATCGAAATCGGTCGAGGCAATGGCGATCCGATCGCCCACTTCCCATCCGGTCGCCTCGGCAAAGGTTAGCTCGGTCGCCCCCTTCTCCGCCGTACCGTCGAGCTGGGCCCAGCTCTGCTTCTCGGCATCGTCGACATGGATCGAAATCGAAGCGCCGTCGCCCATCGCCATCAGGAAGGCGTTATTGTTCTCGATCACGTGGGGATGATCATGGTCTGAACTATCATTCGAGGCGCTATCGCACTGACATGCTTCTCCGCCGGTAACAGGGCAGCGTCCATCTTCAATTCCGCTGCCGTCGGGATAGTCGCGCAAGTCGAGATCGAAGCTGTTATCCTTGCCCGCAAGCGTCAGTTCGAACTCACCCTCATACGGGTCTTCTGCGGTTCCAACGCGAAACGAACCATCGCCCGCCGCAATTGCCCAATCGGTCACTAGCTCAAGGGGCGTGTCCGTCTCTTCAACCGTGAACTCGCCATAGATGATAAGACCCTCGACCTGAGCCGGGCTACCCGCCTCATCAAGGATCAGGCGGACATTAGAGTCGACCACAACCACATCATCTGGACCAGGAAGTGATCCGTCTGGCATCCGATAATCGGACCAAAGAACTTCAATCATCTTTATCTATGCCTCATCGCAATTGATTGCCGGGCTCGAGAACACAAAAAACGAACATCGAGAAGTCATCAAACCACAGGTCAATTTGTGCCACATTTCGGCCATCTTCTAAATAGCGCGTTGGGCCTAAAAGTGGGGAAGTTCATTGAATTTGTTGGATAAAGCTGGGCTTAGTCCTGTAAAAAATGTTGACTCTCAGGAAAAAGCCCACTTCCGGGTCATGTCGTCATGGTTCGACGCCTGATTGACGAACCCAAGTCGAACCGTGCGCGCTTATGCCTGTGCTTATCTGACGGTGCAGTAAGCTTGATCGAGAGGCGCGGCATAGGCGGATCTCATGCTATTCGAGGCTCTTATCGGGACGTCGCGCTGATGTATCGAGGCGGCGCGATGCACGCGTGCCGGGAACGAGGATTTCTTCCTTTCGGAAATACGCTCGCATCTCGGATTTCACGAGCCCCAACTCATCGCGTATCTCGCCGACCTTGCGTTGCTGATACTTGGGCCCTTCAAACGGGATCAGGTGAAGGTCCTTGTTCGCCAGCATATCTTTGGCGAAGCCGACACCTAACCGATAGCTCGGGATATGCGCGTCCTCAAACCGCCAATGCGGCGGATAAAGTTTCGTAGATATCTCGATGAACTGCTCGACCAGCTCGGATGTGATGTCCGAGGCAGCACCCATCGTTGCCCCGATCACGAACGCCTCATCCTGCACGCGCAAGCCTCGACCTAAAATGACATGCAAGCAGTCGTGGCGATCCAGCGCAATCGCGCCGGGGAGGGCGTCGGGGCTCGAGGGGTTCTCATACTTGCGGATAATGTCCGGCACGTCTTCTGCATTGGCGGCCGGAAGGGTGTCCAGAACCTCGCGCAAGCTCATCTCGTCGGTATCGAGCCCAGGCTGCCAATCGCTCCATTCGAGAAGTTGACGACCCATCAGTTTGTCTCCTCAAAGGCAGTGACGGGGGAGAAGCTTGTCCGTTCGGCCACCGAACCTGCAAGCGCTTCGGCAAGGGCACCCACATCGCTGACACCAGTATATGTGACGACACCTGGCATGTTCAGGACATGGCGGTCCGAGATGCCGATGCCGATCGTGACAACCTCGACCGGTGTTTCGGTTACGACAGCTTGAAGTGCACGGGCTAAAAGATCCTCATCGCTGGCGGCACCATCGGTGGTGAGCACGACGCGGTATGTACCAAAGCCACGTTGCCTGATCGCTTCTTGCTCTAGCCGACGATACGCCGACACAAGGCTGCCCCCCAAGGGTGTCGATCCCTTGACGGTTAGAGGGGCGAGTGCATCGGGAAGACCACGTTGCACTTCATCCAAAGGCGCCATCTCTGCCACCAGACCGTTGTTCATTGCCATGACAGCTAAATGCGTGCCGTCCGGTAGCTGTTGAACGGCTTCTATGACAGCGGACTTCGCGTCTTCGATCTGGTCGCGCATCGAGACACTATCATCGAGGACAATCACGGTGGTGAGGCGATCGGTCGACGGCGCGCCAGAGACATCGCCCGAACCGGGGGGCCAGGCCTCGATCGCGGCCCAGTTAGGCTGGAAGGCAGGATCGACTTTGGTCTGCTTCTCCCCCTCGTCATCACAGGCGAGCAGAAACAGACATGGTATAAGAATAGCGAATGCATGTCTCATGACTGATCTCCTCAAAGTGGGTTGAACGTGGTGGCTTCGGCTTGTGTCGTCAGGACGCGCACGACGACGCGCATATTCGCACGCCATTCCTGCTCGGTCTTTGGGGGATTGTGCTCAGGCGCTGCGATTCCGATTCCATCGAGCGTGAATTGATCGACATTGATGGCAACACCAGCACCCGTCGCATACGCCTCTAGGGCCTGAAGAAGTGCCTGTGAGCGTTCGAGCGAGAGGTTTCTCCCAGCAGTTCGAATGGCACGCAGCTCTTTGGGATCCGCGCCTTCCTTTTCTCTTCTTAGGAAATGGAGTGGGTCGGCATGGCCCTCGAGCGTAATGATCGCTCCGCTATAGGTCGCGGCGAGCCGCAGCATCTCTGTAAAGTCATCCTCGTATAGGTCCGCTGGGAAACGTTGGGAGTCGGGCTCGAAAAAGACGCGAAACTCGATCTTGGTTGCATCCTCGATCAGCCCTTGCTTGCGCAGATCCGTTACCGCCTTCGCGGCTGCATCTGGATCGAATGCGGCGATCTGGCGTTCCGACACACTTTCGAGCCCGTCCGCCATCTCCGAGTAGGTCCAACCCGCATGCGACAGCTCAAAAGGTTGCTCAAGGATGCCAGCGCCGCGCAGGGCGATATTTACCTCTCGGGTCAGTTCGCCAAAGCCACGCGGATCCGCCTCATTGGTGAAATGCGAGACATTGCCAACCCAGCCATCGGTGATTGCATCTTGCCAAAGAAAGACACCTTCTTCTGGCGGCAATCCACCGAGCAATTCTTCAGCCATGAGAGCCGCGAGGGTCGCGCGGCGGGGCTCTTGCGGGTCTGCCATAAACTGACGCATCCGTTCTTCGGCCTTGAAGAGGGCGGCAACCATCGCCTCGACATCGCTTCGATTAGCGTCGAGGAAGTCCTTTCGAACCGCGATGTAGTCAGCGATGACCGCCGCTGCCTCTTGGGTTGAAAACAGAATGGTCGCGCCTTTGACCGATCCCTCAGCACCCGTTCCAACGGCACCACCACTGGTTAGGGTGCGGGCGTCGGGCAAGATCATCGCTGCTGCATCCACTTCCCCGTCGACCAAGGCCTGAACCGGTGTCGACGCGCTCTCCCCCGTCAGATCTTGGGTCCAAACGACCGTCACGTCATCGAAGGACAATCCGCTATCGGCAAGGATCCGACCGACAAAGTCCACATGCGGTCCGTAGGCTTGGATCGCGATTTTCTTGCCGCGTAAGTCTTGGACATTCCGAATGCCTGCGGCGCCAACGATCCCGTCTCCAGCCGACCAGCTATGCTTGTAGATCACTTGAAGTTCAGTCTGGGAGTTGGCTTCGGTCACCGGAGCCGCCGCCATCAGCATGCCCAGCGTCCCGCGCAGGAAAGGGCTGTCACAGCGCATATATCTGCGCACTTGCTCGGCGAAGTCATCAACGACCTCAAGCGTGACATCCCAACCGGCATCCTCGAACAACCCCGCCTCGGTTGACAGCGCGTTTCCATTGGCATGGATCGTTACGCCGTCGGCACCCCAAGCGATGATTGGCATGGTGACATCAATGCCGCTTCGGCAAGCGCGCACATCTTCCGATACAACTTGGTTGAGCGGCTTGCCGTCGATGTACTCGGCCGCGCCCACACTGCTGGCAACGGCTAGTGCAACAAAGCCTGCGCAAACGCCTAGTCGTCTCATGTGTCGGTTCCCTTCATGCTTTGGTAGAGGCCGTCCGCGACATCCGTTGTCACCTCTAAACCCGTCAATTTCTGAGTGACCCGCCGCTGCATCGTTGCATCCATAACGTCTGCAAGATGGCGCAGTGTTCCAATCACTTTATCCCGTGCCTCTTGGAGAACGGCGTCCGCATTGGAAGCGCTCTCCTCTCGGATCTCAGCATGGCGCTCGACCGCTTCAACGGCGAGCCCGGCACGCGCGAGGATTGCGGTCATATCTGATGTGTCTGCCGGGCGCTCGATCATCCGATTGGCGATTTCGTCCATATCCGCGGCAACCTCATCGACCGCCGCCCGAAGGTCCGTGTGAAACCCGTTATCTGAACGACGTAGACGATCGGCATAGCTCTGTGCCCGTTCAACCCGCTCAATAACGCGTGCTGCGTTTTCAGCGCTTCCAGCTCCTCGCGAAACGACCATCGCGATCAGTCTTTCTTGAGGGGTAAAAATCACGCGCTCTGGCAGCATCAGGCCGATCGACAGAGACAGCAGCGTCGTGAACCCCCCGAGGATCAGCGCATCAGAGCCTGGAAAGAAAAACGGCAACCGCACCATCTCGCCATAGACCGCGGCGGCAATTGTTGCCGCCGCTGCACAGCTCAGCGGTGCCCAGATTTTTTGTTCCAGTATCACTGCGCCACCGTTTGAACCTCGACCCGAGCAAGCCGACGTTGATACTCACGTTCTGACTCATCCTCTTGTTTCGGTAACGGCGCATCCCCACCCAGGCCGCCGACAAAGACGATCCGGTCGGGATCGATGCTCATCGCCGCAACGATCGACCCGACGACTTGCGCCCGCTGAAGCGAGAGTGCTTGGTTCGCTTCTCGATCACCTTGCGTGCCGGTATGCCCGATGACCCTGAGGATGATACGTTCTTCCGCCGCGATCGTGGCCAAAAGGCCTCTCAACCGTCCTTCTTCGCCTGGTGCGAGAGTGGTTCCGCGTGAGAAACGGAACGACGTTTTATCCGGCGCCTGCAAGCTGCCTAGCCATCCAGCCCAGCTTGCTGATCCAATAATCAGCCCCGCAATAACAGATCCGATCAAGAACCTTCTTGGTAATAGCCCAGTTCCTTCTTCTGAAAGGTGTGGAGTTTTCATTTCATTCACTGCTTATCGACTCGTTTATTTGAAAACTATACGTAAACATTCTCTCCATGTTGTTATATTTGGTGCCTGCGATCGATGGATTCAATTGCATTCTTTGCGTTTTTTCAGACGATAGCCACCTTCCAATCATCCTTGACCGTCCTCGTAATTTGATAGTTGAAGAGAAGATACACCATGAAGCACAGTCTGCATCCCCAGCAAACAGGCGTGCTAAGATTATTCTAGAAACAGCGGGTTTGCGCCCGGAAACTGATGCTTCAATCTCCGTCCCTCACCCAATCAAAAGGCGCGCGGAAGGTGGGATTAGCATTGCCAGAACGCTTGTCCGCGTAGGGTTGAAAACCTAGAATCCGGAAGCGGGCGTGAGCCTCACAAAGCGTTGGCTCAACGAAACAGATCTGGAGAAACCTGGAAAGTGGCGACCCCTGTAGGACTCGAACCTACAACCTGCGGATTAGAAGTCCGCTGCTCTATCCAGTTGAGCTAAGGGGCCGATGGTCGCGGTATATCAAGGGGTTTGCCGAGATCAAAGTGGTTTGCTCCGCTGTGCCACGAACCTTCCGGCTGGGTCACCTTTCGATGCTTTTCACGCCTTTTTCGTCCCTTGAGCCTCTCAGCGCTGCTCGTACGGCGAGAGGCGCAGTAAAGCGGCCATACGGTTTTCGGTGAGGCCGTTAAACGATCAATCGGTCCATTTGAAACCGTCGGCGTCGATCCGCGTTGTGTCGCCTGAGGCCGCTTCTGGGCTTGGCTCTGGTTCGGTTTCAACCGTCTCCGGTGGCGCTTCATCAGCTTCGGTGACAATCTCATAGACTTGCCTGTCTTCATAGTAGACAGCCCGGTAGAGAACGCCATCGCAGAGATAGAGCTGCTCGCCCTCAAACTCCACCGGTTCGCAGCCATCATCTTCTGGTAGGTTGTCAATGAAGACCAGTGTCGAGCCGGCCACTACGGCTGTGAAGTACCAGCCCCAGGTAGGATACCAGTAGTAGGGACCCCAATAGTGGTTTGGGGGCCTGTAGTAGGGAGGTCGGTACGCAGGTGGTCGCCAGTTCGGGGGGCGTCCGCCGGGCGGGCGCCAGCCGGGTGGCCGCCAGCCAGGCGGACGCTCGATCGGTGGGCGAGGGCGGGCAGGCAGGGTCACTGGGCCACCGCCCGGTGGCCGAAGGCCTGGCTTTGTCCCCGGAGGGCGGTGGCCGGGTCTCGCAGATGGCGGGTTAAAGCCTGGCCTGCCTGCAATTGGCCGGTCAGAAGGTGGACGTCTGGCTGGTTTGGTCGAAGGGTTCGCCGGCCTGAAGGAAGGTTTCGCCGGTCTAGCAGAGGGCCGTGTTTGCGGTCTGAAGCCCGGATTGGGGCGTGTTGCGGGGCGAGGGCGGGCTTGGCCTCTCGGGCGATGATGCATCCGTGCACCGCTGGGACGGTGATGAGCTCTGCCGTGAAACCCGCCCCCACGACCACCGCCACGAAAACCACCGCGCGCTTCTGCGCGGTCATGCAAACCCTCTAGCTTCAGCACCCGCTCAGGAGCTGCACTAAGCCCGAAGAGCCCGGCAACAACGACGATTAAGAGGCGTTTGAGCATGCCGGCCTCCTCAATCGGACGTCGGTTGCAAAGTGCCGCTCTCGGGATCGGTCTGTAGGGTCGAGAAGCTGATCTTGGCGACCCCTTCACCAGGGGTGAATATGAAGCTGTTAGCCTCGATCTCCGGTTCCAAGTTCCAGTCATACAGGAAGGCATGATACTGCGGCCACCCTTGGGTATAGGGATCGGTCTCGACGAATATCAGCGGCACCGGCCGTTCTGGATCGGTGGAGACCCAAACCTGGAAATCGCGTCTGTACTCGCTGAAAGCCAAGTGATGCGCCTCGCGCCCGTTGACCAAGGTCGTGCCGAGATAGCTTGCCGCCTCAACCTCAGACAAGAAGTCAGTCGCCTTCGTGCTCATGATTTGCCAAACCGGGAGGACGAGGCCTGCTTGTTCTCGTGCAGTTTCGACCAATGCGTCGAAATCGCCGCTGATCGGGGTTTGCGTGTAAAAACCTTGGACTGGGGCCGAGATCGTTAGTTGTTTTCCATCATAGATGTACTCGCGAACGGTGTTGCCACTTTCGGCGTAGGAACGGTAGCCCGAACCCCGCGCGATCAGGCTGGAGCCCGAGCGTATAAACGTGATCTTCTCGCGGCCCTCGAAAATACGATCATAGGTAATGAACCAGCTAAACCCCATCGAGCTTTGCGCTTGCAGAAACTCGAGCGAGGCCTGTCCAATCTCCATCGCCTTTGGATCAATCGCGGGGGGGCGGTCTTCGGCACGCGCGGAACCCGCGATCGTGACGGCCAAGCTGATAGCGAGCAGACTTCGTAGCATCCAGTTCCTCCCAAGCGTACCTTTCTAAAGCGACCGTACGCCAGCGCCGTGAGACTGACCAGTCAAATTCAGTGACATAAGTGTTTGTCTTAAAGTGCGCATCCGGCCAAAGTGACATCCAGTGAGAGTATTAAAACCGATCTGGGGGCGTCATGGCCGATCTTTTCACGCTCGAAAACCTCTTCAACCTCTTGGTCCTGTTGTTCTTGCAGGCGGTCCTGGGCTTCGACAACCTCCTCTACATCTCGATCGAGAGTCAGCGAGCGCCCAAGGCCGTGCAAAGCAGCGTCCGACGCAATGGTATCCTGATCGCGATCGGGCTCAGGATCGTCCTGCTCTTTGCTATGATCCAGCTGATCGATGCGCTTTCAGACCCATTTTATGTCTTTCGCTGGGAAGGTGTGATCGAAGGCGGGGTGAACTTTTCAACCGTGGTTTTCCTGCTCGGTGGCGCGTTCATAATGTACACGGCGATTAAAGAGATTAAACATCTGCTTGAGCTCGAAGACCCTGCGGCCGTGCACGATAAATCGCCAAAGTCTGCCGCTCAAGTGATCGCCTTGATTGTCTTGATGAACCTGGTGTTTTCATTTGACTCGATCCTGTCTGCGTTGGCGATTACAGATGTTTTCCCTGTTCTTGCAATCGCGATCATCGGCTCTGGTTTGGGTATGCTGCTTTTGGCCGATACCGTCTCAGAATTCATCAAGCGTAACCGAAAGTACGAGGTTCTCGGCCTCTTTATCCTACTGATTGTTGGCGTGGTTCTACTTGGCGAGGCCGGAGTAGCCGCGTCTCACGCCGTTCATGATGAAGCCTTGCAGATCCATCTTTTCGGCTATCCGGTTGAGCCGATGTCGAAGACGACCTTCTACTTCTCGATCTTTGTCCTCGTCGTGGTCGATATCATCCAGTCTGGGTACCAAAGGAAGCTCGACGATGCGCGTCGATTGGAGCAGCAGAAATCAGAGTAAGCCGGTGAGTGGTATGGCTGAGCCCGAGAGCAAGATCTTTTGGCGTATTGTGTTGATCGGTCTGGTAGCGTCGCTGCTATCGAACTTTTTCCTCATTTTTACCGCACCGATTGACAACCACTTCCCGTTCATTCCGCGCTATTCGCTCTTCCAGTACCTCTTCAGCTATCAAGATCTCGGCTTCGTCAGGCGAGCGCTGGTGGGTTCTTTGTTGAACCTTCCCAACGACGCGGCTTTCGTTTGGCAAGTCTATCTCATTGCTGTTGGCCAATATGCGGCGTTGCTGGTTTTCATGGCTTATTGGATCAACCGGCATGGCGATCCGGGATTTGCGTGGATCTTTGTGCTTTCACCAGCAACGTTCCTACAAGTTGGATACGATTTCGGCCGGCTGGATGCATTTTTTATTTTGGTGACAGGCCTTTGCCTTATGTCCCGCAGCCGTTGGCCCATTTTGATCTTACCTGTAATCGTGTTGATCCACGAGGGGTCGATCGTAATATCAGCGCCCTTGATCGTGCTGGCACATGTTTACCGCTTTGGTTTTTCGGCACCTTTGGTTTTGTCAGTTTGCCTAGCTGTTGGGTTGATCGGGTGGTTTACGATCAATACCCAGATCCTCGCTGTGCCTGTCTCTGAAGTCTACACGTCTCTGCAAGACAACGTGGATATTTTGGGGCTCAGTTTTTCGGAGAACGTGGCCTTTGCTGCCAACTATTACTCCGAGATGCTGATGCTGATGACCGTGGTGCCTTTTTTCATGTATCTGCATGTTTTGGCGGCACTCTACATCCTGGCAATTTTGGTTTATGTTGCTCGTTCCATCTCTGGGGGATGGTGGGGAAATCTGCTGCTGGTGTCCTGCTGTACGCCCCTTCTGCTCATCCCAATCGGTATTGACCTTGGCCGATGGGGCGCGCTCACAGTTTTTAATCTCTTTTTGCTTCACTTGGCTTGGGCGCATTGGGAAGGTCCTGAACGAAGGCCTCATACCGCGTTGCCTTCGTTACGTTTTGCGGCGCTGTGGTTGTTCATCCTCCTCGGACCGTTTGCCATAGGGCGCCCCTTTCCCTTCGCGCGTATGTTTCTGACCAACCTCCACCTTTCTGCAGGCTGAAGCAGATGTCATTCCGGCAAACCGACGATCTGATACACAGCACGACCTAGTGGGCTGAGACGGTACTCGCCAAGCTCATCAGAGATCAGCCGATCAATCTCGCCTGAGGCATAGATCTCACTTAGGGCCCGATCGACCGCAAGGCGCAGTCCGGTTTCACCGCGTTTCATGACGAGCGCATAGGGCTCGAAGCTAAAAGTTTGAGGAAGCAATTGGACGTCTTTCTCCAGATCGTTTGCAACCATCTGGAAGCGCATGATTGCGCTGTCGCCGAAATAGGCGTCAATGTTTGCTCGTGCCAAAGTTTGAAGGCCATGCGCATGGCTCTGGAAGGTAACAACGGTGCCATCCAACTCGCCTGCATCGATCATCGAACGCACCATCCGCTCGGTCGTGGTTCCGGCAGAGACCCCGATCTTGCCGTCTTCGATCTGACCAACATCGCTATACGTGACTGGACGCACGACCGCAGCGGCGCCATCCACGAAGTAGAGGAGCGAGAAGTCCAGCGTCTCGCGACGAAGTAGAGTGGCCGAGGCAGGGCCGCAGTGCAGATCCGTTCGATCGTTCAATAAGGCTTCGAACCGCCCACGGGCGTTCACTGGTACGTAGGAGACCTCTAGTGTGTCTTGGTTCAGTTGCCTCGCCAACGAGTTGACGACCTCCCGGCAGAGCGAAACGGCAAGCCCCGACGGCTCGCCCAAGGCGGAGGTGTACGAAAAAGGTGGTGCGTCGACCCGGACACCCAGTTTGATCGCGCCCCGTTCATTGATCCTTTTGAGAACATCGGCGTCGGCTATGCCGAGCCCCAACCCAACGCCAATAAACCCTCCTACGAGGGCGTGTGCCAACTTCGCCATCTTGCCGTCCCCCGACGCCAGTTTCGCTCGTCCCTCAGCTATCCCTTGCCGCGACGCAGCAACCACCCTAGAACCGAGCGCTGCGGACAGACAAGGAGCAATCGCCGTGGTCGAGCTGACGTTTGAAGAGCCAAAAGCGAAAACCATCGCAGGTGTGAAAGAAGATTGGGAGATCGTGATCGGGATGGAGGTCCATGCCCAGGTTGCGACCGCGTCCAAACTGTTCTCCGGCGCCTCCACGGCCTTCGGTGCGGAGCCCAATACTCATGTGAGCCTCGTGGATGCCGCGATGCCTGGGATGCTGCCTGTGATCAACCAGGGCTGTGTCGAGATGGCGATCCGTACAGGACTGGGATTAAAGGCAAAAATCAATCTGCGCTCGATCTTCGACCGCAAAAACTACTTCTACCCAGACCTGCCACAAGGCTACCAGATCAGCCAGTTCAAACACCCGATCGTGGGCGAGGGCGAGGTGATCGTTGACATGGAACCCGGCATTGCCCGGCGGGTGCGGATTGAGCGGATCCATCTGGAGCAGGATGCTGGCAAGTCGATCCACGATATGGACCCGGAGATGTCGTTTGTGGACCTCAACCGCACAGGTGTCGCGTTGATGGAGATCGTCTCGCGCCCGGACATTCGCGGGCCGGAGGAGGCGGCGGAGTATGTGCGCAAGCTGCGCCAAATCCTGCGCTATCTCGGCACCTGTGATGGTAACATGCAGGAAGGCTCGCTGCGCGCGGATGTGAACGTCTCGGTCTGCCGTCCGGGCGACTATGAGAAGTATCGCGAGACCGGCGATTTCGGCCATCTGGGGACGCGCTGCGAGATCAAGAACATGAACTCCATGCGCTTCATCCAGCAGGCCATCGACTACGAGGCGCGCCGCCAGATCGCGATTGTCGAGGATGGCGGGATGGTCGACCAAGAAACCCGGCTCTATGACCCGGGCAAGGGTGAGACTCGGTCGATGCGCTCGAAGGAAGAGGCGCATGATTACCGCTATTTCCCGGATCCAGACCTCTTGCCGCTGGAGTTCGAGCAAAGCCTGGTCGACGAGATTGCAGCAGGTCTCCCAGAGCTGCCAGACGCGAAAAAAGCAAGGTTTGTCAATGACTACGGCATCACCGAGTATGATGCGAGCGTGCTGATCGCCGAGCGGACTTCGGCCGATTTCTTCGAGACGGTCGCCAATGGGCGCGAGGGCAAGCAGGCTGCCAACTGGGTGATCAACGAGCTGTTTGGCCGGTTGAACAAGGAAGGGGTCGAGATCGATGCCTCGCCGATCTCCGCCCTGCAAATTGGCGGGATCATCGATCTCATCGGCAAGGGCGATATCTCAGGCAAGATCGGCAAGGAGCTCTTCTACCTGCTCTATGGCGATGAGCAGGGCAAGGACCCGGCAGAGGTCGTCGAACGCCGCGGCATGAAGCAGGTGACCGACACGGGTGCAATTGAGGCCATTGTCGACGAAGTCATCGCTGCCAACCCTGACAAGGTCGAGCAGGCGAAGGCAAAGCCAACCCTCGCCGGCTGGTTCGTGGGGCAAGTCATGAAAGCCTCGAAAGGCAAAGCCAACCCACAGGCTGTGCAAGCCCTGGTGAGATCAAAACTCGGCGTCGAGTAGCGCGATAAAGCCCGATCTGAGGAGACCTTTTCGCCGAAAACCCAAGATTAACAGATCTCGGACAAAGTCGGACAAAAGATCGCGCTTTTCGGATAAAACCGGATAACCAGCGACATCTGCCGATCTTCACATGCCAACTGCTTTTCCCTCAATCGCGCCGCCCCACAAAGCTCGTTCTTGGTCGAGCGAGATGGCGCGCGGGTGGCACTTGCATCTCGTCAGAGATGCTCCGTGTCTTCTTGAGTTGACCCAAAACCCGAGCGGCTGGCCGTAGCGAACGGCCAGCCAAAGACCCGGTCAGCCCGGTTGTTTGGTCTTGCGCAGATAAGGCAGGACCGTTTCGAACTCGCCAAACTTCTCCTTGGCTTCCTCGTTCGAGACAGCAGGCGTGATGATCACATCTTCGCCTTGGGTCCAGTTGGCGGGTGTCGCAACCTTGTGCTGAGCCGTCAGCTGGATCGAGTCGATTGCGCGCAGGATCTCGTCGAAATTCCGGCCCGTGGTCATCGGATAGGTGAGTGAGAGCTTCACCTGCTTATCGGGCCCGATCACGAAGACCGACCGCACTGTCGCGTTGTTCGCAGGCGTGCGCCCTTCGACCTG
The DNA here is from genome assembly GCA_039185285.1 of Pseudomonadota bacterium. Taxonomy (GTDB): domain Bacteria; phylum Pseudomonadota; class Alphaproteobacteria; order Rhodobacterales; family Rhodobacteraceae; genus Thermohalobaculum. The sequence goes on along the minus strand of JBCDAQ010000016.1, from coordinate 15,280 downwards.
GGTCTCGGAGGCGGGCAGCATGTCATAGAGCTTGGCCACCTTCATCTCGGGATCGCCGATCATCGGGTAGTCGACCACTTGGCCCGTGGCCGTGGTGATGTCACTCTTCCAACGGTGGTGATCTTCAACCGGATCGACCGAGATGCCGATGATCTTGGCATTGCGCTTGGCAAATTCTTCCTTCATGCCAGCCATGGTGCCCAGCTCGGTGGTGCAGACCGGTGTGAAGTCTTTTGGATGGCTGAACAGGACCGCATAGCCATCGCCAATCCAATCGTGGAAGGAGAGCTCTCCGTCCGTGGTATCCGCGGTGAAATCAGGCGCGGTGTCATTGATGCGCAGGCTCATAGGTTTCCTCCTTGATGGTCGTTGGGCGCGGAGTGTTGACCGGGTTTTGCGATTCGGCCAAGGGCCAAGGAGGTGAGAATGTCAGATATAGTCATCCTGGGGGCCGAACCCCTGAGCCTCGCAGAGTTGGAGGCGATTGCCAGCGGAGCAACCGTTGCGCTTTACCCTGAGGGATTGGACCGGATGGCGCGTGGGAACGCGATCCTGGTGCGCGAGATGACGGCTGAGACACCGATCTACGGCGTTACCACCGGCCTCGGCCCGCGGGTCGTGGACAAACTACAAGGCCAGGCGCGGGCGGATTTTCCGGCGGCGACCGTGCGCGGGCGGGCCCATGCGGTGGGCAAGCCGCTCGCGCCCGGAATTGTCCGGGTTGCGATGGCGGCGCGGGTCCAGGCGATGCTGTCAGGCGCGACTGGGGCGCGGCCTCAGCTTGCCGAAACGCTGGCCGCTTGCATCAACGCCGATCTCACGCCGGTTGTCGGGGAAAGCGCCACCATCGGCGCCGGTGATCTGATGTGGGGGGGTATGATCGGCCTCGGCTTGATCGGCGAGGGCGAGATGGACACGCGTGATGGGCGCCTGCCCGCTGCCGATGCGCTGGCGACCCATGGGATCGCGCCGCTTGAGCTTCAGCCGCGGGAAGGGTTGGTCTTTGTCTCCAACTCCTCACCAACCGCGGCGGTCATCGCGACCGGTCTGCTCGCCATGCGCGCACGCCTGACTGCGGCCCAGGCTGCCGCTGCCCTGTCGCTGGAGGCGTTCCGGGGCAATCTCTCTCCGCTCGATCCAGATGTTCTCGCGCTAAGCCCAAAACCCGGCCAGGCGCAGGCCGCCGAAGGCTTGCATGCCTGGCTTGAAGGATCCGGCCTGCATCAACCAGGTGCTGCAAGACGCCTGCAGGACCCGCTGTCGATCCGCAACATCGTCCAGGTCCAGGGGGCTGTCTTTGCCGCGTCCGATTGGCTTGAGGAGGCCGTGCTGCCCGAAATCAACACACCCACCGACAACCCCGTTGTGCTGCTCGAGCGCGACACGGTCCTGTCAGGTGGCAGTTACCTCTCGCCGCAAGTGGCGATCGCGGCCCAGGCGATGAACGATGCTGCCCGTCATATGGCGGCCCAAACTGTGGGCCGGATCCAGAAGCTGATCTCGGGGCGGTTCTCAGACCTGCCGATGGGGCTGTCCAGCCAAGGTGTCGGCGGTGTCGGTTTCGGTGCCATGATGAAGGTGGTCGAGGCGCTCTCCGCCGAAATCAGCCATCTCGCCCAGCCCGCCCCGGTCTACCCGTCGATTTCCGCCGACGGGGTCGAGGACACCGTCACCCATGCGGCCATCCCGGCCAAGGCGATGCATGAAATTGCCGACAAGCTGGCTTACCTGATCGTCATGGAGATGATGGTAGCAACGCAGGCGGCCGAGATGCGCGAGGCCGAGGTTGCTCCTCGTCTTGCCGCTCTCATGACGCAGGTCCGCGGCCACGTCACCCCGCTCGATCTCGACCGATCCTTCACCGCCGAAATCGAAGCTTTGAAGGCCGCCATCACCGGTGGGGAGCTGCCCAAATGAACGCATCGCGTTGGGTGCGGACTTGCCGTCAAATCCAACTTCTCCCTATCAACCTGTCGCGGCACAAGGGCTCAGCAGATCGTTGCTGGCACCGCAGTTAGGCGCTCAGTCCTTCTCCTCGCGCCCGGTGAAGCGGCGGATCCCGGAATCAGTATATTTTATCATCGACAGATTCGGCATCGAAGCTTTGCCTCCGCCGCCCCCACCGGCTGCGGAAATCGGCTCGCCGTCATCACCGGTCGACAGGCTGGTCGTTCCTCCTCCCGCTGCGGCGTCGAGATCGTTATCGGTCAGATCTTTCGCAGGCGGGTCCTTCGGATCTTTGCTCATCGTTGGTATCCTTCTCCTCTGGCATCGAAACGCAGCGGAGAAAGTGTATCATGGGACCGCACGCCTGCACACGTTTCGGCAATCATCGTCCTGCCAGAGCAAGAACGGATCTGATTGGATCAATCAGATCCCAGGATTTTGCTCAAACATATGAGTCTGGACCAAGATTCTTTTTCAACTTGAGTCAGGTTGAAACGATTTTGGTCTAGCGCCTTGCTGGATCTCTCGTATCCTCAGGCGTAGCGGAGGCGTTGGTTGAGGCCGAGGGTCTTCGCCTTCTCCAACATGTATGCCCCCAGCGCGATGTCCGAGGTGGCGAGGCCTCGGTGCCAGAACAGGATCGTCTCATCGTCGCTTTCGCGCCCCGGTTTCAGCCCGGCGGCGACCTCGCCGATCTCTGCCGAGAAACTTTCGCGCGTGATCTTGCCCGCGTTGATCTGTGGGCGCAGCGCGCCGAGCGTGCCTGCGTTCATCTGGCCGAGATCGTCCATGAAGAACTTGTCGAACTTGTCGGTGAACTCCAGCGGCAGGGTCGACATGGTGCCATAGGGGACGACCAGCGCCCCCTCGCGCACCCAGGCCGGGTTGAACAAGGGCGTCGGCTCGGTCAGGCGCGAGGCTTCGACCAGGATGTCCGCGCCATTAAGACAGCTTTCCCAATCCTCGGTCGCGACGACCTCTTTGCCGAGATCGGCAGAGAGTTTTGCGGCCGTCGCCTCCCGGCTCTCCGCCCGGCGGGAGTGGATGCGGATCTCCTCGAAATCAAAGAGGTGATCGAGGAGGCGGACGTTCCAGTAACTCGACCCGCGCGCCCCGATATGACCCAGACGCTTTGGATTTGGGGGCGCCAGTCGTTTCGCACCCAGCGCGGTCACAGCACCTGTCCGCATATCCGTGATCCCGGCAGCGTCGATCACCGCTTTGGGCGTGCCGGTCGTTGGGCAGAAGAGGTTGATCAGACCCATCTCCGACGGCAGGCCCTGTTTGTAGTTCTCGTAGAAATCGCCAACGACCTTGATGCCCGCGACGCCGAGTGGCGCCACATAGCCGCGCAGCACGTTGAAATGCCCAGTACCATTGGGATCGGGCTTCAGGTGCATTCGGGGCTCGATCACCGTCTCGCCTCGGCCAGCGGCAATGAGCCCCTGATCAACCGCATCAAGGATCTCCGCATCGGTCAAAGCCAGGGCTTCAACTTCTGGCCCGCCAAGGTAATCGATTTCAATCATACACGCCTCCGTTCGGTGCCTGTTGGTCGCACTCGAGGCACAGATCGGCAAGTGTGAGAGGTCAGAAAATCGTGATCGGCGGGCCGTTCAGAGGTTTAGCCCAGCGGACCAGATGCGTTTAGGTGGCAGAAGCCTTGCGACGCCCAACCCAAGCAATCGCACCGAGCCCGGCCAGCACCAGCGGCAAAGCGGGTGGGAGCGGCACAACAATGGATGAAGAACTCAGCGAGAAGCTGTTATCGTCTGTGATTGTGGTCGACGCGTCGATACCGAGCAGATCAGACTCGATGAAACCTTCGACCGACCCTTGCCTAAAGCCGACCGTGTAGGCGAACCCTAGAACGAGTCCTGAGAAACTCAATTCTCCAGCTTCCTCAAATTCGACGAAAAGCTCGGTTTGCGATGCGGTAATCGTCGCAAAGAGGATTGTTAAACCTTCAGATTGGGGGTCATCGACCGTCAGCGAGATCTCTTCATTGTCCGATTGCCTGACAGCTGTCGCCGTCGCGCTGGTAAAATTCTCCAGCATCAACTCACCGATCGTGCCATCAGTTGTCACACTTCCCGTCACGTCCCAGATGCCGTTCAGAGGGCTCCCAAAACCGGTGCTGAGGATCTCAATCTCGAAAGGAACGAGGTCGTAGGACAAAGCCAGGGCTTTGTTAGGCAGAGCGGCGAGGGCCAAAAGGGCAGCGGCGATTGCAAGACGTTTCATGGCGGATCCAAGTTTTACCTAGAACGGGAGCTCAGGGACTGCTTTATGCGACTTCTTCTATTGCACAGCACAATCGAGAACTTGGCAAGGGAAAAGCCAATGACTACCTCCTTTGAGCCTTCATCACTCCGTCAGGTGAGCCTTTATCACTCGGTCAGGGATTAATCCTTACGCTGGCCTCACAAGATCTGGCCGAGTATGAAAGCTCGATGGCGATGCGCGATCGCCTAGATAAATAGGTTTGGATCCGGATCGGGAAGCGCTCTGGCGTTGAACCTGGTGGCGGAGATAGGGTGGACGAGACGCGTGCTGAGACTGTTTGGGCGCAAGAAGAAAACATTCGATGAGCCGCTGGCGCCGGACCGGCGGGTCTATGCTGTGGGTGATGTCCACGGTCGCATGGACCTGTTGCGTGATCTGATCGAAGAGATCCTGCGTGATGCGCAACCCTACGACGGGATCCCCGATGTTGTCTTTCTAGGCGATCATATCGATCGGGGCGAGGACAGCTCGGCCGTCCTGGATTTTCTGATCGACCTGCGCAGCCAGCATGAGATCAATCCGGTCTACTTGCTGGGCAATCATGAGCGGATGATGCTGGACTTTCTGGCCATGCCGGAACAGGGCGAGCGCTGGTTGCGTTATGGTGGCCTACAGACCTTGATGAGCTATGGGATCTCGACCCACGGGCCGGTTACTGAGACCGAAACCCTTATCAAGATCCAAGCCGATTTGGCCGAAGCGATGGGGCCACATAAGGCCTTTCTGGATCACATGTTGCTTTGGCATCGGCGGGGGAACATTCTTTTCACCCATGCGGGTGCTAACCCGGCGAAAGGACCGCGTGAGCAAAACGATCACGCGCTGCTTTGGGGGCACCCTCGGTTCTTCGATACACCGCGAGAAGACGGGCTCTGGGTTGTGCACGGCCACACTGTGGTCGAGGAGCCTGAGATTGAACAGGGCCGGATTGCCGTTGATACAGGGGCTTACTTTTCGAACCGGTTGACGGCGGTTCGCATTGATGGGGGCGAGGCGGTTTTCTTGACCGCGTGAGTCTCACAACGCGTCCAGGCACTTCCATCTAAGGTTCCACGAATCCCTTCGATCCTGGTCCGCCAACGCTCCTGCGATCCATCGGAGACCCTCAGTGTACCAATCTCAGCGGGTCGGAGCGGAAGTTTCCAGAGAATTCGCGTGCTCTTTCCGATCCGCGATTAACAGGCTGGCAGGTTTTTGAGGTCTATGAAAGCGCCGCAACCAAGATATGGGCGGTCTTATGAAGTTTCTACGGTCAAATAAAAAAGATGGGTCGAACAACCTGGATCAAGCTTTTGCAATCGAGGCGCTTGGTCGGGGACATGCGATCGCTTGGTTTAGTTCCGATGGTACGATCCTGGAGTTCAACGATAACTTCCAAGAAGTTCTTGGATTCGATCGGGCCGAAGCCGTGGGTCAAAATCATCGGATTTTTGTTGAGCCATCTTACTCCGCCTCCGCAGAGTACAGTGCGTTCTGGGACAAACTGCGTGCGGGTGAGGTGATCACCGGTCGCCACAAATCGATCAGCAAGGATGGGCTACCTGTCTGGATGGAAGCATCCTACTGCCCGGTGATCGACAGGGACGGTGTCGTCCAGAAGGTCATTCAGCTCGCGACTGACGTCACGCAGCGCGAAATCCGGAACGCAGATATCCGCGGTAAAGTGGAAGCGTTCTCCCGATCCCTGGCGGTTGTCGAATTCGATCTCAAAGGGCGAATTATGACCGCAAACGATCAATTTCTGGAGGCGATGGGCTATTCGCTTCGTGAGATTGAGGGCAAACATCACTCGATGTTCGTCGATCACGAATATGCAAATTCACCCGAATACGCAACTTTTTGGCGCGATCTCGAAAGAGGTGTTTTCAAATCGGGAGAGTTTTGCCGCGTGAAGAAAGGCGGCGACTCGATTTGGATCCAAGGGACCTACATTCCGAGCCTCGATCCCGACGGTAATCCGATCAAGATCATCAAACAGGCGACGGATGTGACCCACCGGAGGCGCGCGATCGAAGAAATCTCGGACAACCTTGAACGGCTTGCTGAAGGTGATCTGACTTGTACGATCTCTCGTGAGGTCGACGGGGAGTATGCGAAGCTCCGCGATGCGTTCAACGATACGTCGGCTCGGCTTCGCCAAATGGTGAGCCAGATTCAGACCGCCAGCCGCAAGATCGTGGACGAGACGCGGTCGATCACGGATGGCTCAACCGAACTGGCAACACGGGCGGAAGGTCAGGCGAGCTCGCTGGAAGAGACCGCGGCAACCATGGAGCAGATGACCGCTAGCATCAAAGCCAATGCGGATAACGCTGGCGATGCAAACGGAAATGCGGGCGAAGCGGCGAAACGTGCAGAGCGTGGCGGATCGATTGTGCGCGACGCGATCAGCGCAATGGAGAAAATCGAAGGCAGTTCCAGCAAGATCTCGGACATCATTAGTGTGATCGAGGCGATCGCCTTCCAAACCAATTTGCTGGCATTAAATGCGGCGGTTGAGGCGGCCCGAGCCGGCGATGCCGGCAAAGGTTTTGCGGTCGTCGCCAGCGAGGTTCGAACCCTGGCGCAGCGATCCTCGGAAGCCGCGAAGGATATCACAGGCCTGATCCAGGAAAGTACGGAACATGTAACCACGGGGGCGAACCTTGTTCGTCAAACCGGTACAGCGCTTGACGAGATCTCAGGTGCGGTTTCCAGCGTTGTCTCAAACATCTCGGACATTGCCGCTGCCGGGCAGGAGCAGTCTTCGGGTGTCGAGGAAGTAACCTCCGCGGTCACCAATATGGACCAAACCACTCAAGAGAACTCGGCGCTGGCCGAACAAAGTGCTACGAATGCACGGCGTCTCTCGGAGGAAGCGGCTGGGCTCAGCGAATTGGTCGCGTTCTTTAGGATGAACGACCCTGAGCAGGCAGCGGACGATGCTTGGCGGGCGTTTGAGGAAGCAGCTCCAGAGCCAGCCCCGCAACCGATCTCCCAACCAGCGCAGGAGTCTCCGGCCAAAGCTGCTGGATCATGGGCTGAGTTCTAGCGCCTTCTCGAGCGTCAATCTTAGACGACAGCCAGCGTGTTGCGCACGACATCGTCTAAGGCCATTGGGATTAGTGAGATGATCGGTCGGCAAACCGCATCCGACCGGTCGCGCTCTATCGAGATCTGCCAAACTGCACTTTAGGCTACGGTTCGGGATAGCCGCAGTTTAGCCAAGCAGGCGCGGATCGTCGTCCATATCCACACCAGGGAAGATGTCTCGCTCGAGGGCTGTACGATCGAGCCCATACTTACTGCGCAACAACCACGCACAGTAGCTGCGGCAGTCGCGCGTCGGCATCAGGTCCCGATCCCGATAGAGCGCCTCAGGTTGCAGACCGGGCCATTTGCCATAGACCCGCCCGCCGTTCAGCGCGCCTCCTGCCATCAGCATGGCCCCACCCGTGCCGTGATCGGTGCCTCGGGTCCCGTTTTCGCGAGCGGTTCGGCCAAATTCAGTTACCGCGACCACGGTCGTCTTTTGCCAAACATCCCCCAAGTCCTTGCGCATTGTAAGCAGCATCTCGGTCAGATATCCGAGCGGCTTGCGTAGCATAGTGACCTGCGATGCATGCGTGTCCCAACCGTCGATGGAGAAGGTGACGATGCGGCTCTCATCCAACAGCCGTTTTGCGGCATAACTGGCTATTCTACGTCGACCTCGGAGTTGTTCTGAGTAATCGGAGTTTTCCGACATCTTCATCGCGCCCAGCAAAGCATTCTCGAACAATGGGTCATCGGAATACATAACCTTCAGCAGATCCTGATTGGCACCATCCATGCGGAGACGAATTTGTGGGGCCCAAGTCGTGGTCGGGTTCGACCCTTCCATGATCAGCATGTTTGTCCTGCCGAGAACCATGCCTGTCTCGCGGGTGCTTCCCGGCATATGGCTGATCAGGCGGTTCAGCCATCCATCATGCGAGCTCGGCGGTTGCCCGCTACGTTCGCCGCTTCCAGACTCGAGCGCGTCCTGTCCGTCGAAATGGCTTCGCTTATCGCGATACGGCGTTGAGACCGAGGAGACAAAGGCAAGCTCCCCCGCCCGCCAGAGGGGCATTAAGGTTTCCAAACCTGCATGAAGGCCGAAGAAACCGTCTAGGTCCAACACGCCCTCGCCATTTTTGCTCGCAAGGGTTGGGCGCAGTTTCCGAAGGTGGCGATCACCGTAAGGCTCGAGCACCGCGAGGCCGTCCATTCCTCCCCGGAGCACGATCACGACCAAACGCTCATCGGTCGGAGCGGAGGCAAAGGCCATCGGTGTCACCAAAGGATGAGCCGCCAATGAGCACGCGCCGCCAAGAGCTGTGCGGAGAAGGGAGCGCCGAGAAAGGTCTCTTGAAGATATCATCGGCTTACCTACGGTTGAATTCTGGGCTGCTGAAGATCATTGCAAAACCATCTGCGCGCGTCTCAGCCGCGCCGACAGCAAAGGCAGTCGTTGGCTGAAGGCTGGCGCCGAGAACCTGCTCGGCAAGCCGTCTCGGATCGTACTTGCTCATGTTGGACAAGTCTTGAGCGAGCCTGCCGCTGAGCTCAAATCTGCTCACGATTGCTGCCGAGTTGATCCAATAGCCGGCCTCTTCCGGCCAGCCGTCTGGGCCGTTCGGTTGCCAAAGATGCTGATTGTTTTGCTTCAGCCACTTTCCAAGCAGGCCCGTTTGTTTGTTGTTCAGATCTTGGAAGGAGCGGTTTGATGCGCGAAAGAGCGCGATGACGAATTCGATCGGCTGCTTCACCTTCTGCAACTCCGGTGACCAAGCATCTGGATGCTCCAAAAGCGCTTGATAGACCTTCGGCAAATGGCCCTTTGACTCGAGATAGGCCGATTTCAGATGCGCCACGAGAGACGGTGACGGCTTGGGCGAGACGAAATGAACCGCGAGTTTCCAAGCCAAATGTTCAGCAGTGACCGGATGAAGGGCCAAATCATCGAGAAACCTAAGAACATGCCGCGGTTCTGGGCGCGGTCCGCCATAGGACTTGCCGAGGATACTTTTCATACCTGGTTCGGCAATTTGAGTGTTGAACTCGTACTCTCCGGTCCGGCGGTCGAAACTGTAGCCCGTGAGCAAGAGAGCCAGTTGGCGGACATCATCTTGCGTGTAAGGGCCTGAAACGCCAAGCGTGTGAAGCTCCAAGACCTCGCGGGCCAAGTTCTCGTTGACGTCATCTTTTGATCGCCGGCCCACAGCCGAGTTCGGACCGGTTGAGCGTCCTTGATCCAGGTATTTGAGCATGTTTGGGCTGTTGACGACCGCATGCAGCATGTCGCTGAAGTCGCCCATGACATGCGGGCGAACAATCTCGGTCTCATATGTCGGCAGGTCGGCGGCACCGGCAATCAATCCACCGCGTCTGCCGATGGCGAAATTGTCTGCCCAAAACGCGGTCAGACGCTCGAAAAACCCGCTGCCTTCCGAGCGCTGGACGAGAAGAGACCGCGTATCTTCACCTAAGAGCTTCCTGGTTACGCTCTGCCGTTCTTTCTGGAATTTCTTTTTGAGGTCTTTGGCCGCTTTGTCGCTCAGACCCGCCAGCTGTTTCTTTCGCTGGCGTCTTTCCTTACTAAATTGCGCGAGCCGGGTTGCGTATGACTGTGTTGGAACGATTAGTGTCGCGTTCTCGGGGCGACGCAGTTGATCCATCAGATCGGCAGCATCTTGGGGACCCGTCTCGAGCGGGGTCAATCCAAATCCAAAACGCACCGAGGCGATTGTTCTGTGATCCAAAGACACAGTCCACAGCTCCTTATTTCCACCCATAGAACCTTAGCATGGGAGGTATCACGACGCCAGATTTGTTGCAGCGGTACAAATCACTCTTGCGGGATCGACCAAGGCCCTTTGCAGGCTGGCTGTTCTCGGCTAAACCGCGCCCCGTCTCTCACGAAAGGATCCAGGAGATGGGTTACAAGGTCGCCGTCGCCGGTGCCACGGGAAATGTGGGCCGCGAGCTTCTCAACATTATGGCGGAGCGGGAGTTTCCCGCGACTGAGGTCGTGGCATTGGCGTCGCGAAGGAGCCTCGGCACCGAGTGCAGCTATGGCGACGAGACACTGACCTGCCTGGATATCGACACCTATGATTGGGCGGGCACGGATATCGCGCTCTTTGCGATCGGGTCTGGCCCGTCGAAGACCTATGCGCCCCGGGCGGCGAAGGCGGGCTGTGTCGTGATCGATAACAGCTCGCTCTACCGCTATGACCCGCAGGTGCCGTTGATCGTGCCCGAAGTCAATCCGGATGCGGTTGAGGGATATGCGAAGAAGAACATCATCGCGAACCCGAACTGTTCGACCGCGCAAATGGTCGTGGCGCTGAAACCGCTGCATGACCGCGCCTCGATCAAGCGCGTCGTTGTCGCGACGTACCAGTCGGTTTCGGGCGCAGGCAAAGAAGGGATGGACGAGCTCTGGAACCAGACCAAGGGTCTTTATGTGCCGGGTCAGGAGGTCGAGCCTTCGAAGTTTCAGAAGCAGATCGCCTTCAACTGCATTCCCCAGATCGACGTCTTTTTGGATGACGGCTCGACCAAAGAGGAATGGAAGATGGTCGCCGAGACGAAAAAGATCGTCGATCCGGCCATCAAGGTCATCGCAACTTGCGTCCGCGTGCCGGTCTTTGTCGGCCATTCAGAAGCCGTGAACATCGAGTTCGAGGATCCGATCACCGCTGATGAGGCGCGTGAGATCCTGCGCGAGGCCCCAGGCTGCATGGTCCTCGATAAGCGCGAGGACGGAGGCTACATTACGCCGGTCGAATGTGTCGGTGACTATGCGACCTTCATCAGTCGGATCCGCGAGGACATCACGGTCGAGAACGGCCTCGCAATGTGGGTTGTCTCGGACAATCTGCGCAAGGGTGCGGCCCTGAATGCCGTGCAGATCGCTGAGCTTCTGGGACGGCGCTGCCTCAAGAAGGGCTAAACCAGATGGGGTGGATCCGGTACCTGCCTACGTTGCTGGTTCTGCCCCTCTCGCTCGGCCCGGTCCTGCTGGGCCACCGGCATCTCCCATTTGTGGATGATGCCTACTACTACATGATCATTGCCGATAGCATCTTGGCCAGCGGTGAGAGTGCGGCGATGCCGGGTGTGCTGACAAACGGGTATCATCCGCTTTGGCTAGGAGTATTGGTCGCGGTTGGCTCAATCGTTGACCTGACCCCTTTTGCTATTCGGATTGTCGAAATTGTCTGCATCCTGGCGGGTTTCGCGATTCTGATCTGGACCCTGCAGATCCGGTCCGTTCTAGGGTCTGCGGTCTTGGTCCTGGCCTTAATGCCGCTTCTTGAACGTGTCGCGTTATTGGGTATGGAGACATCGCTGCTCTTCACGGCGATGGCGCTCTTTCTCGGTTTAATGCTGAACCCGTCTTGCGTCTCAAGACGGATCTACTGGCCCCTTGTTGCGTTGGCGGCGATCTTGACGGTTGCGGCCAGATTGGATGCTGTGTTTTTTGTCGGCGCGATCCTCTTGGCCGTCTCAGGGTACTTCTGGGCCCGATTGGGTGTTCTTGCGGCCCTGTCAGCGGCGTTGATCGCCTACATGTTAATCAACGCGCAGGTGTTTGGAGCCGCAATGCCTGTTTCAGGCGCGGTGAAGGCGTTGGGAGCACCACTACTCAACACCCTCTATTTCCCTGTTGATGAGCTCTCATGGTCTGGCTTGGCCAGCCTGTTCGATCAGCCAATCGCGTACGTGCTGGGCGATCTTGCGGTGCAGGGCCGTCTCCTGGTCCACTTTTTGGTGCTGCCCTGGGTTCTTTGTGCGCTGTCCTTGCTGATCATGGCAGCGATCCCCGCCGGTGCGTCGGGTAGTCGCCAAACGCGTCGCGTTCTTCTAGGTGCGGTCGGGGGATTTGGCCTTTTTGGCGCTAAGCTGATGTTCGGGACGTCATGGATTGCTTGGAGCTGGTATGGGTATCCGGCTTTCGTGCTTCTCTTGCCCCTGGTGATGCTGTTGCGGGAGATCTTGGGAGAGCTCAAACATCGAGGGGTTTTTCTCGCGGCATTGGCCATCGCTCTCGTCGCGGTCAATCAGCATCGCCTAACACGCGAGGTCCGTGAGCCCGGCTGGTTCCAGGTCAATCGCGAGTTCGTCGACAAGGTGCGCCCAATCGTTGGTAATCAGCCCATCGCGATGGGCGATCGCGCCGGCTCTTTCGCCTGGGATTTGGGGACGGGTTTGTTCCAGATCGAGGGGCTTTTAAACGACGCGGAGTATGTCGCGCATTTGCGGCGCGGTGGTGAGCAGCGAGGAGTGATCTGCGCTGCAGGGGTGCGTTTCTTTGTCAGCTATGAGCCGCCCCTTGGGGCATATGAGAGCTACCGCGCGCCGATTTTTCAACCCGGCCTGACTTTGGTCGATGGGGGCTATGTCACTGTCTTGGCCCTCGAACAGCGCGCCTCGCTCGTCGATCCAGAAGGATACGGCCCTGATTTCGCCAAGCTGCCAAACCCCGCGATTTATCTTTGGGAGCTCGACTGCGCACAGGGCTGAGGAGGTGCAAACCACCTTTCAAACGGCCCAATAAACCAAGTGAAGACGTGGTGATTTAGGGGTGGCATCTGCTTGTTTTCCAATCGGTATCTCTGTGCTCTTGAGCGCCGATGCCTGGCGTCGCATGCCTGCGATCAATGCAGACATGGACCTAACTCCACGCTATCCTGCTCGACGAGATTTGGAAGTAACAGGGGCCTAGCGCGCCCCATCGCAAGGCCCAGCGGGGGAGGTGTGGATGACGCTCAACGCGCGACGGATTACCATCCTTCTTGGCACGCTGACGTGCCTTGTTGCCCCCTCATCGGTTATGGCGGCACAGGTTGAAGGGGATAGCGGCTTTCTCAGCGGATTTGTCCACCCATTGCTCGGGTTCGATCACCTATTGGCGATGTTGGCGGTCGGTTTGCTCTCGGTGCAGATTGGCGGACGCGCCGTCTGGTCCGTACCATTGGCGTTTTTGGTTTTCCTCGCCGCAGGAGGGGGCCTTGGCCTCGCCGGCATCTCTTTACCTGAGGTCGAGGGGGCGATCGCGCTCTCGGTCTTCGGCTTGGGTTTGGCGATCGCGATTAATGCCAGCCTTACGGTCACTTTCGCCATGCTGATGGTGGGTTTTTTCGCGGTTTTTCATGGACATGCGCATGGGGCGGAGATCCCGGGTCTCGCGGAACCGGTTCTCTATGTTGCGGGGTTCTTGCTGGCCAGCGCCGTCTTGCATCTCGCGGGCGTTGGCCTCGGCGTTTTGCAAAAGCACGAGGTCGCGCGAGCGAAGGTCGGTGCGGGCCTGTGCGGGATCGGTCTTTACATGGTCCTACTGACTTACAGCGTCGTCTGAGCCAGCGTAGTTGAGGATCTTATACGCCTCAACCGTGCCGAGCGGACCAAAATCAGCGGATACTTGGTGCCGCTCACTCTCCCACATGCTGGCTGGAAGCTTGATCCGGTAGCGAGGCGGCAAGAGCGCCCGCTCATCGCCCGGTTCAAGACGGAGGAACGGCACCGGCTGCCATGTTTTGAAGAGGATAAAATCCTTTAATCTCTGAATGTTAAGGGGGCCGTGGCCGCTCAGAGAAAGACCCCTCAGTGTGGCAACGTTCGGATGGCCGTTGATGATGTGAAGGCCGACCGACATCTCCTCTTCACGCGCATCCTCGCCGTCATTGATGGGATAGATCAGGACGATCAGACCGCCTTCGTCCTCGGGATGCGCGCGGCTGAGCTCTGGCGCCGCCATCAGAAGCAACGAGAAAGCTAGAAGCGTGAGGACTTTCACGGACGCGACCTCCTGTTTCCTCTCCAGCTTGGCCCAAGCCCAAGGCCCGCAGGGGCCTGCGCTGGAGCGGTGCCGTTAACCTCGCCCGACTCCCGCGCCAGAGCAAGGATTGCCGTCAGTCGGAAAGCCCGCCCCCAAAACTTGGGCCAAAAACGACCAGAAATCGCAAGGGGTGATTTGGTGGTGATTTAGGGGAGGGACTGGTCGATCTGTTGGGCCGCCACGCCGTCGCTGTGGTCACCTAGCCCGGTCCGTGGCATGGTGAAGTCATGAGTTCTGATGACCGAAGCAATTATAAGCCGAACGCCATTTCTCGGACCTTCGAGAAGATCGGACAGCAACTCCCCAGCCGGGAACGCCGCGCCTGGATCGTGGAGAGGTTGCGGCAAAACTACCTCTGGGTCACGGTTACTGTCGGGCTGATCGCCTACCTGACACTCACGGCCATCGTGACGTGGGAGCTGCCGTTTCTGGCCGATGCGGCGTTGGAGAGGTTGGACGCTGAGCTGGATAAGGACACAAGCTTCGATTCCAACGCGGTCCGCAACCTCGCCTATGCCATTGCGGCGCTTCTGGGCGGGGTCGCGCTGATCGCGGCTGTGCCGTTCCAACTGATCAAGACCTGGATGAATGAACGCCAGGCGATCACCTCGGAGCAAGGTCATATCACCGACCGGTTCACCAAGGCGATCGGGCAGTTGGGTGAGGAAAAGACGGTCAAGGTCATCGTCGAGGAAAAGGACGAGCGCGGCGTCGTGCGCGAGGTGACGCGGGAGCGCACGGAGCCCAATCTCGAGGTTCGCCTGGGCGCGATCTATGCCCTGGAGCGCATCGCCCAGGACAGTGAGCGCGACCATATCCCGATCATGGAAACCCTGGCCGCCTATATCCGCCAAAACACAAAGGCCGAGGCGCCACGGAATCTGAACCTTGCGCCATTTCCGGACCCGCTGGATGAAGATGCGGATCAGAAGGCGCGTGACCTGCGAGAGGCGGAGATCTGGTCGCGGCGACAGAACATCCGGGAGTGGGCTGCAAGCCTCGGCCCCGCGCTGCCACCCCGGGACGATGTCCGCGCGGTTTTGCGGGTGATCGAGCGGCGGAGCGACCCGCGCCGCGCCTATGAGGCGCAACAGGAGCGTCCCTTTCGCATCGACCTGGTTCGCGCCAACCTCCAGCGAACCGGCCTCTCCGAGGTTCGATTGGACAAGACGGATCTGATCGAGGCGCGGATGGAGGGGG
>JBCDAQ010000015.1:0-36994 GCA_039185285.1 Pseudomonadota bacterium | reverse complement strand
TGGGCGTGCGCAACATCGACGGCTACAATGCGCGGGTCCGCGATGCTTTGGCCAAGGGCGAAGAGTTTTCCCGCACTGTCCAGACGGGCTTTGACGAAGCCACCGGCGAACCGATCTACGAGACCGAGACGTTTGAGCCCAAGGAAATGCCCTTCATCGTTGTCGTGGTCGACGAGATGGCAGACCTGATGATGGTTGCAGGCAAGGAGATCGAGGCCTGTATCCAGCGCCTGGCGCAGATGGCGAGGGCCTCGGGCATTCACCTGATCATGGCAACCCAGCGCCCCTCGGTCGATGTGATCACCGGCACGATCAAGGCGAACTTCCCAACCCGGATCTCGTTCCAGGTGACGTCAAAGATCGACAGCCGCACGATCCTGGGCGAGCAGGGGGCGGAGCAGCTCCTCGGCATGGGCGACATGCTCTACATGGCGGGCGGCGGCAAGATCCGCCGGGTCCATGGGCCGTTTTGCTCGGACGAGGAAGTCGAGGAAGTCGTTCGGCATCTGAAAACCCTTGGTGCGCCCGATTATGTGAACGGTGTCACCGATGGGCCAGATGACGAGGCGGCGGCACTGGTCGATGAAAAACTTGGTCTCGCTCAGCCCGGCGACAGCGCGGATGAGCTTTATGACCGGGCCGTGGCGATCGTGGCACGCGACCGGAAATGCTCGACCTCCTACATCCAACGCAAGCTCGGCATCGGCTACAACAAGGCCGCCCGGCTGGTCGAACAGATGGAGGACGAGGGTGTCGTCAGCTCAGCCAACGCTGTTGGCAAACGCGAGATCATGGTCGAGGAGAGGTAGGGGATTGGCGACCTATAAGGGTTTTCGATGATATCTCTGGTGTCTATTGAACTGCCGCGGAACGAACGGGTGGGAGCTCTGCTCGACGCAAAGCGTGTGCAGCAGGGTTGAGAGCCGGGGAGCATCCAGCGGCGCGCCTGCGGCACCCCGACTGCCCGCCCACCCGGCCATTCGTGAAACGCGGATCAGAACTTACTCTGATTGATCATCCGGTGCCCCTGCCAGCGCGGGGTTCTCCGCGAAGAAACGCTCCGCTGCCGGATGGAGCGGTGTGATCGCCGCTGGCTTGAATGTCTCGAGAGGGACTGACCGCCATGCCAGGCGTCTCGCCTGGGTCAGTTTTGACGGGTCGAAGAGGCTTTGCATCAGCGCGTCGATCTCAGCATCCGACCGGGAGGATGTGGTCAGAACTGCCGAGATCTTGAGCTGCGCGGATGTGATACCCCCCGACGTAGCCGGGGCGAAAGTATAGGCGCTCGACTGCGCGCTGACCGCCGCGCGCTCCGCCTCTGTCAATCCCAGGATCCGCCCACCGCAAGCTGTGATCAGATGGTCGATGACCGGGTTGGGTCGGGAGATCACGAAGGCCGCCGCATCAATCTCGTGACGGCAAAACCGGGCTGCGCGGGCGGAGATGTCGCTGGACGCGTCAACCGAGCTTCGGTTCAGACTAACGCCGAGTGTGCCCAGAACCTTGCGTGCGGTGAATTGTGTCCCCGACCCCGTCGTGCCGATCGCCAGGCGTGCGGTTGAGAGCGCGCTGACCGAATTCAGCCCTTTGCCTTCGCGCGTCACGATGAGGAACTCCTCTTCCTCGACCACGAAAAGCGGTTGCAGAGGCAAGGGCGCATTACCAGGGGCAGGTGATTCTCCCGCCGCCAGATCATCCAGCACATCCAGCTGCACAATGCCAAGATCGGCGCCACCTGTACCCACGCGCACCGCTGTGTCGACTGAGCCGAGCGTCACATCAGTGAAAATCATCAAGCGATGATCATAGGTGTTTGCATTCACCTGATCGGTTAACCGGGCTGCAATCTCATAGTAGCTACCTTCCGCCTGGCCCGCGCCAAGCCGCAGCGTTGTGATCGGCGCGCGGTCTGTTGTCCACGCGGACGCCCCGAAAGCCCCTGAAACAAGGGTTAGCGCAATGATCAGTCCTCGGAACATATCCCCTCGCCTCCTATTCGCCTTCACCAGGCGGGTCGCTCATTTAGCCATGGTTGCTCAAAAAATGAAATCCAACTGGCTAAAAATTAGTCTATGCAATACTAATTCAAACCAGGTTTCTCAAAGGGGAATGGGTTTGAGGGCGAGTGGGTTTATAAAATTTAACTGTCTGCCAGCGCGGCTGATTTTT
Source organism: Pseudomonadota bacterium (assembly GCA_039185285.1). Lineage (GTDB taxonomy): Bacteria > Pseudomonadota > Alphaproteobacteria > Rhodobacterales > Rhodobacteraceae > Thermohalobaculum. The sequence goes on along the minus strand of JBCDAQ010000015.1, from coordinate 34,825 downwards.
CTGTCTTGCGCGGGCACTCTGGTCTCGGGCTGCTTGCTGAGCAGCGTCGACCCGATTGACCCAAGCAGTGAGATCGCGAGCGCCGTACGCAGCGAGTATCGCGAATTCATCAAGAACGCCGAGAGCGATCTGGGGGAGCGTAGCCTCTTGCCCGAGGGCAATATCGTGGCAACCGGCCCTTCGACCACGGCGGCGGTCGAGCCCCGGCCCCCGCAGCAAGTCGAGGCGATCCCGCGCGGCGCGCCCTCCAAGCTCGCCTATTGGGAGGGTCAGATCCAGCGCCAGCAAACAGCCGGCTCGCGGTCGGTGACGTTCCGGGTCGACGATCTGCTCGACCGTGCGCTCGCCCGCTCGAATCAGCTCGCCGCGTTCTCGGACATTCCCCTGATCCGCGATGCGGTGGTGCGCGAACGTGAAGGCCGGTTCGACACCTTCGCTTTTGCTGAGGCTGGCTATGAGCGAACCGACCGGATCCGGTCCTCAACCTTGGAAACGGGCACCTCCTCATCCGCGCCCAATGAGCTGGAGGAGGACGAATTCGGCTTTGAGGTTGGCCTGCGGCAACCCCTGATCACCGGGGGTGAGATCACGCTCTCCCAACGCATCGGCGGCACCGACAGCAATTCGGAGTTCTTCATTCCCGAGGATCAGGCGGATTCCGAGTTTCGGATCGAGTTGACGCAGCCTTTACTCGACGGGGCCGGTATCGGCGTAAATACCGCTCCTATTCAGCTCGCGCGCCTCGAGCGAGACCAAAGCATCGCGGAACTCCAACGCCAGATCGAAACCCAACTGATCGAGGTTGTGCGCACCTACTGGGCGCTTTTCGCTGAGCGTGGTCGTGTGATCCAGCGCGAGCGGCTGATCAAGGATCTCAGCTCGGTCACGAACCGGATCGCTCAGCGGTCCCAACTTGACGCCCTGCCGGGTGATGTGGAGCAGGCACGTGCAGCCCTGAAACGCGCTGAGGCTTCGATCATCCGGGCCAAGGCCGGAGTTGATAATGGCGAAGCGCGGCTGGCGACCCAGCTGAGCGATCCCTCGCTGATCGGCAGCAATGTCGAGATCATCCCGATCGAACGCCCGACCCGGGAGTTCGTGGACGTGCCGCTTGAGGATATCTCGCTGCTGGCACTTGAGAACCGGCCAGAGATCCGGGTGGCAGCTCTGCAGCTTCGCGGGGCCGAGCTTCGCGCTGAGGTGGCGGAGAACCAACTCCTGCCCGATCTCGATCTCTTCGCCGCCGTCTCGAACGGGGGTCTCGCGGGGGATTTCGATTTTGGCGAGGCCTATGGCAGCCAGTTCTCGGACACGGATCTTGACTATGAGGTCGGCGTGCGGCTCGAGATTCCGCTTGGGAACATCACGGATCGTGCCACTTATGATCGACGCCGGATCGAGGTGCGTCAGCTCACCTCGCAACTGCGCTCAGTCGCTGACAGCGTGCTGTTGGAGACCCAGATCAGCGTGCGCGAATTGCGGGCTGCCCATGAGGAAATGCGCGCCCGCGAGGCGGAGCTCGAAGCACAGGTCATTGAACTGGCAGCGCTCCGCCGCCGGGCGGATGAAGGCGTCGATACCGGCACCGCGTTCCTGACAAATGTGGTCTCAGCCATCGAGGATCGCGCAGCAGCCGAAGAACGCCTGCTCGACTCGGTGGTCGCCTATAATCTTGCCCTCTACACGGTCGAGCGGGTGGCAGGCACGATGCTCCAGGTCCGCGATATCGGCGTTGTTCGGGTGAATGCCGAAGCGTTGGATTACCTGACCCCAGTGCGCAACGTCTCGGCGATTTCCTCAACCACGGATGGCGGCGAGCCGGGCATCACCGTCAACCTCATTGGTAATCCGGATGCGATCCGGATCAGCCAACCGATCGAGTAATGCGGGTTCGGATCACGGCTCTAAGCCTTGCCGCCTCGGCCTGCTTTGCCAGCGCCGTCTGGGCTGAAGAGATCTGCACACCCCAGAAGATCCAAGGCTTCACGGAACCCGCAGCGATTGTTGATGTCGCCTCGCGCGAGCCTGGGCTTCTGGCGCAAATGCATGTCATGGCAGGCGAGCGGGTTCAGGCGGGTAAGATCCTGGCAGAGCTTGATAAAACTCTGGCCCTCACCGATGTGGCCGCCGCGAAAAGCCGGGCGGACGCAACCGGACGTATCCAAGCGGCAGAGGCACGTGCCACGCTGGCGAGGAACCGGTTGGCGGAGATCCAAAAGCTCCGCAGATCCGGCGCCGCGCGGCCGCTCGAAGTGGTTGCCGCCGAAGCGGATGCAGCGATCACCGAGGCAGAGCTTAAGGTCGCCAAGGATGACCGCACCGGTCTTATTGCCGATCTCGCAAGGGCTGAGGCACGGCTCACGCTCCTCGATATCGTGGCACCCATTGACGGTGTAGTGCATGAGATCCACCGGGAGACGGGCGAGTTCGTTGGCGCCAGTGGGGATCCTCGCGTTCTCACCCTGCTCGACGATGGGACGCTCGAGATCGATTTCTTCGCGCCGTTCGACTGTGTCCGCCTCTATGAGACCGGCGACAGGCTAGATGTGGTGGTCGGAGAAAGCGCAGCTCAGCCATCCTCCATCCTTGAACTTGCCAGTGAGGTCGATGCCGCGACGGGCTTGCGCCGCATTCGCGTCTCTATCGACAATCCTAACAGCACCTTACTGAGCGGCCAACGAGCGGCACTAGAGCTGCCGCAGGAGATTGGTGAGAGATGAGCCGGATCTCGCGTATCAGCCCGGCTACGGAGGCCACGAAGCCAGCACCAGCAGGGGCGCCCGAGTTCCAAAGGCTTCACGAGTTGGGTACCGCGCTCGCCGAGGCTGATCTACCGCAAGAAGATGCGCAGCGTGAGCTCCTTTCAATCCTTGCACGGCTCATGGATGCGGAGGCTTGCGCCCTGGCCTTCCATAAGGGTGGGAAGCTGATCCTCCGCGACCTTGCGCTGGACCACCGGTATGCTGAGATTCGCGCCCCACTGAGCTCCGAGCTTCGATTGGTCGCCAAGTCCGCGTTCCGCGACCGTGCAGCGGTTGCCGTTCCCAGCGAGGTGATAAAGGGCCGGATTGTTCTGGCCACGGCGCCTGCTTTGAGCGACTTCGCGATCCTCGCGATCGTGGGTGGGGAGGGGACGGATCTTCTCCGCACGCGGACGGTTCTCGAGCTTGGGTCGCTGGCGTTGCAAGCGGGTGAGCAGGCCGAGGGGAACAGGTTCCAGATTGCCTGCCGGCGCGTGATATCGGCCGGTGGTGACGCACAAACAGCCGAAAGCCTGAAATCGATTTTCTCGGCTGAGAGTGTTCTGATCTCGGGCCCCGATGGCCGGCCCTCCGACGCAGCGCCGGAGCAGGAGATCCACGATGCGTCACCGGCGGGGCGGCTCATCGCGGATGCACTCGCAGCGCCCAAGTCGACCTCGCCGCAGATGGATTGCCCCGAGATCGCGCAGGCCCTGAATGCCAGATCCGCGCGGCTTCTCGGCACGGACCGAACTCATGCCCGGGTTTTAGTCGTCGAGCCAGGCGGCGTTTTTTCGGGTCTGCAGGATGCGCAATGGAACGCCTTGGCCCTCTTGACCCCAGAGCCACAGGGCGAACGATCCCGGTTTGGAGCGGGCACACTGGGAACGCTCCGAAAAAAGCTTCCCGCGATCGTCGCCGCGTCCCTAGCTTTGGCGGTTTTGTTCATCCCAATCGATGACAAGATCCGCGCCACGGCGGTTCTTGAGCCCGAGGGTAAACGGTTCCTCGCGGCGCAATTCTCATCGATCATTGCGGAGACGCTGGTCAAGCCCGGCGACACGGTCAGCGAAGGCGATCTCTTAGGCCGGCTGGAGGGGGAAGCGCTTGAACTTGCGCGGTCCGCCACCGATGCGAGAGCAGTAGATTCCGCCCGGCGCCGCGATGTAGCGCTCCGCGAGAAACGTGTGGCGGAGGCAGAACTTGCCCGGCTCGATCAACAGGCCGCTCTGTCCGAGCGTGATCTGCTCGACTGGCGCCTCGATCGGTTGGCACTGAAAGCCCCGATCAATGGCGTGGTTCTGACCAACAGCTTTGAAGATGCCGAAGGTGCGCCGGTGCGCGAGGGCGACGTGATCTTTGAAATCTCACCCCTGGACCCCTTGCGGGTGCGGGTCGATGTCCCAGTTTGGGCGTTGGAACGCCTGCCCGATGGGGCAGGTGGCACCCTGATCCTCGACGGCTCGGCCAGTCAGGAGGAGATCGCGCTCCCCTTCCTCGCCCCGCGTGTCCGCGCGGTCGTGTCAGAGGGAGCAACCGTCCTTCCCCATGACGGATCGGTCCCCAACGCAACAATGGCGCTGCGCCCCGGCCAACGCGGTCTGGTCGTCATCCCCTCTGGCACGGCGACGATCGGCGAGATCCTGTTCCGCCGGGCCTGGATCCGACTCAGCCGATGGCTGCGTTAGAACACGGGGACGGCGGGGAGGCCCCCCTCCCACGCCTCAAGCCTGAGCTGACGTTCCGGCTGCGGCAGACCGATCACTCTATCGTTCTGGTCGAAGACCCTATTAGCGGGACATTCTTCGAGACGGATCGCGAAACCGCGGCCCTGGCTCAAGCACTCGACGGGCAAACCCTGCCCGATGATGCGCTCGCGCACCTGATCAAGAGCGGCGTGGTCCACAGCATAGCGCCCGAGATGTTGCCCAGCGTTCTGACTGAACTCAGCCGGAACGCCATGCTGGCCGAAGGGGCGACAGAGCCCGCCATCTCCACCCCACGCAAACGCTTGGGGGTCATCGCCCAGCGGATACGGCTCGGTCGCGGGGATCGGTTCTTCCAATCCATGTCGCGCTCCTTCGGCTGGATCCACCGCGCCCCGGGCGCGTTGATTTGGCTTGCCCTGGTGATCGCAGGCGGGGCGAAGCTGATCGAGAATTGGGACCGGTTCGTCAACGAGCTCGGCGCGCTCTTCAGTCTGAATTCTCTGGTGTATTTCTGGCTCGCCTGGCTCGTGACCAAGGCATGGCACGAGTTCCAACATGGCATTGTCACCCGCAATTATGGGGTCGAGGTGCGCGAAGTCGGTGTCCTCTTCATCCTCTTCCTGCCTCTGGGCGCCTATGTGGATGCGAGCGGTGTCTGGCGGATCGATTCCCGCTGGCGGCGCCTACATGTCACAGCCGCTGGCGTGTTGGGGGAGTTCGCCCTTGCCGCCGTCGCGATCTTGCTCTGGTCCTCCCTGCAACCGGGGCCGCTGGCCAGTTTTCTGCAATCGATCATCGTGGCGGCAACCATCAGCTCGCTGATTTTCAACATGAACCCGCTAATGCGGTTCGATGGGTATTTCGCGATCGTCGACCTCTTCGATGTGAGGAACCTCTACCAGCGCGGCATCAGAGCGGTTCGGGGCAGCCTGTTTCGCATCTTTGCCAGTCAGTCCGGCGGGATGGAGGAGCCAGCCTCGATCCTCGGCTATGGCTGGATGGCACTGTTATGGCGCTATGTCGTTGCAGGGTCGCTGATCCTTCTGGCCTCCCATCTGGCGTTTGGGTTCGGACTATTGCTTGCGGCTGCGGTGATCTGGGCCTTGATTCTGATGCCTGCCGGGCGGTTTTTGGCGGCCTTTGCCCAGTTGGGGCGCGACGCACAATGGCGCGGCGCGATCCGCCTGACGCTCCTCACATCGCTTGCGGTCGCAGCGCTGTTTGTGCCGCTTCCCGATCGGGTGAAAGCGCCGGGTATCGTGGAGTTTGCCGATCAGACAGAGCAGCGCACGACAAGTGCGGGGCAGATTGTCGAGATCGCAGTGCGGGAGGATCAGCCCACCTCAGCAGGGCAGCTCGTAATGCGGTTGCAGAACCCGATGCTTGTGGCCGATGCGGCCCGGTTGCAGGCCGATGTGGCACAGCAGCGTACCCGGCTTGCCGCCGCCGACGCGGCCAAGAACCCGGTCGAGCGCCGCCGCGTTTCCGCCGAGCTCAAGACCAGTCTTGAGGAGCTAGAGGAAACCGAAGTTCGACTCGCGGGTCTGGAGCTCAGATCGACGGGCGAGGGTGTGATCCTCACCGACGACATCGCATCGATGGTCAGCCTTTGGCTCGAACGCGGCGATGTCGCCTTTGAGATCGGCGATCCCAACCGCCATGAGATCCAGGCTTGGCTCACGCGGGAGGATGCGCAGTGGATCTCGGACAGTTCGGGCGCGGTGACGTTCCTGCCCGATATCTATGGCGCGCCGGAGATTGCGATGGAGATCATTCGCATCGATCCGCGCGCAAGCAGGACGCTGCCACCCGCTGCCGTGACCGCTGAGGGGGGCGGCCCGCTGGAGATCGTCACGGATGGCGAGGACCAACGGCTCCTGATTCCACGCTTCAAAGTCGCTTTGAAGCCGCTTGAGACCTCCGACTTTCTCTATGCTGGTGTCCCAGGAACACTCATCTCAGATCCCGATTGGAGAACGGGCTGGTCATATGTTTCGAATTGGATCGGTGGCCTCGAAATCACCAACCCAGCCGACTGGGCAAGCCCGCAGTAATCGTTTACGTTTGAGTAACTTTATTCGCGTGAGCAGAGGGTGGCGGGCTCAATGGCGCCAAAGGACGACACAGTTTATCGACCGCGCTTCGTGCGTCTCGAGGAGCGTCTTCTTCTAAACGCGACGCCAGAGGCTGCCGTGGCGGACCTGCCGGACGAAGACTTCATCAACGAAGACTTCGAGTTCTCGGTCACTTTCGACAATACATCGACTGATCCCACCGACATCGGATTTGGCCCTTTTGTCGATGTCACCGTTGGGCCCGGGATCGATGTCACTGGGGTCTCGTTCCTTGGCACCACCGTCGCCTTCGACGAGATCGGCGTTTGGGATGGTGTGAACTGGATCGACGCGAACGGCGCACCTGTGACCGAACACCCGCTCGATGACACAGGGGTTCTGGACATTCCCGTTGGGTTGGAGATCGGTGAGACCTGGCTGAACATCCAGGCGCCCTTTGGCAGCTATACCCCGGACCAACCGGTGATCGATCTCGATTTCACCGCGCAATTGAACCAGAGCCCGGACGGTATCCAACCGGGTGCAGAACCCGGATCACCGATCCAGGTGACGGCGCGTGGTGGCTTCCGCTTTGGCGCGGATGGTCTGGACAATCCCAGCATCGACCCCCCGATCCAACAGGCGAATACGGCAACGGATGACATCACGCCAATTGTGCTCCGCCTGCAGAAATCGGTCGATCTGCCAGAGGGTGAAACCGCTCAGGGGGAGAATTTCCCGTTCACCTACACAATCTCGGTCGACATCGCGAACGGCATTGCGTTGTCGGATATTCAGGTGACGGATGCACTGCCGCAGAATCTGTTCTTCCTCGACACGACCTCGAACATCACGCCGGATGTCATCTCGGCACCCAATGACGGCACCAATCCGCAAGGTGTGCCCGTGCGTGACACGGTCGAGTTTGCCGAGTTCCTCTTCGCTGACACATCTTTGGACCCGAATGCCTCGATCGTCGGGACCACCGCTGAAGATGACATCCTCATCACGCTGACCGCCTTCGCGCCTGAGACGGGCGCGAATGATGCGCTGATCATCGATCCCGATAACCCGCAGCCTGCAATTGCGACGAATTCAGGCTCCGTCACCGCCAATTTCGAAGGTCAACCGCTCGATCCATCGAGCTCTGGGGCAACCTCGGACAGTGTCGACATCACGATCCGCCCCTTCACGGTCCTCAAATCGGTCGAGGTCGAGGGCGGCGGCCCGGCAGTCCCCGGCGAGTTCCTGAAGTTTACGATCGACATCGATGTTTCGGACTATCAGGGTTTTCAGGATCTGGTCCTGCGCGACACGCTCTCGGATGGGCTGACCCTCGATACAACCGACAACAACGTGCTGGAGCATACGCCCGTTCTGACCGGTGTTCAGAACGGTGTCCCGATCTTCATCGAGTTCGAGCAAGGCTTCCAGATCGGCAATGAGCAGGAGCTCGACACCGATTTTCCCGGTGACGGGACGCAGGACCTGACCTTCTTCGTCTCCAATACGCTGCGCAACAATGGCGGCGATGGCAGTGTCTCGGGCGATCTGTTCCTGGACAACATGCTCGAAGGCGCGACCGAGCTGCAGCTCACCTATTTCGCCTTGATCGAGGAGGATTTCCGGGCGACCGGCCTGCCAGTTGTCAGCAACGACGCCCTAACCAACACTGTCTCGCTGGAGGCGAACAGCCAGTCAAACCCCGCAAACCCAGCCGCACCGGATGGATCGGGTAGTGAGGTCTCGGTCGCACCGCCAAGCGCGCAGAAGTCAGTCTTCGCCGTCAATGGTCAGACCCCCTCGACGCAAGAGATCGCGCCCGGCGATCTGGTGACCTATCGGCTGAGGCTCGATTTCGCCTCGTTGGACACGAACAACCTGGTGATCAGAGATTTCCTGCCAGAGCCTGTTTATGACGCGGACGCAACCGGCGGGTTCAGCTTTGTCGATACCCAAGGCGGCTTGCCTGCTGCCTATCAAATCATCCGAGGCCCGGATGATACTGTGAGCGGCGCCAGCAATGTGGCCGGTATCCCGGTGGTGGCAACCGATGGAGACAGCAACTCCTTCACGCTGAGCTTCGGCGACTTCGATGAGGTCGCCAGCCAAGGCGGTGTGATCGATCTGCTCTACACGGTTCCGGTCGAGGACCGGCCCTTCGCCGATGGGCTCCTTCTGGTCAACCAGGCGCTGGTTACAACAGGCAGCAGCTCGGTCTCGGTTGCGAATACGGATACGATCTTAGGCGAGATCGTGCTGCGCCAGCCAGTGCTCGAACTGACCAAAGGCGTGGTCGCAACCGACGCGGATGGTGGCCCCAACGATCCTGTGACCTTTACCCCGACCGAAACCGGCCCGACCGGGCTCACGTTCCAGGTGGGAACCGAAGGGTTCACAGGCACTGTCACCTCGGACGAGCTTGCGGATTTGCCGATCACCAGCGATCTTTCAGGCTTCGATGCAGGCGACACGGTCAAGTTCGCGATCACATTGGTCAATGTCGGAGGTCAGGACGCGTTCGATATCACGATCAGCGACATCGCCCCGCCGGGCTTCGTCGTCCCGACCGATCCAGCCATCTTCGACCTCGATGTGCGCTTCGGCGATGGGACCGAGATCTTGCCCTCTGCCTCTGCCGCATCTGGCTCCTTCAGCTTCTCAGGCGATCTCTTCAACACGCCGCTTGAGATCAACGATATCGCGGGTACCGGATCGCTCGGCCCGGACGGCGGGCCCGATGGATCCAACGTCATCATCATCACTTACGACCTGGTCGTTGGCGATACGTTCACGCCGGAGACGACGGTCGATAACGAAGCAACGCTGACCAATTTCGCCTCGATTGAGCAAGGAAACAATTTCACCACGGGCGTCGATGGGCAGTTCACGGACGAGGTGTTCCTGACCTCTCAGGGGTTGGACCTCGATAAACGCCTGGTCACGACGGATCAGTCCTTCACAAACGGGGACGATCTGGCGATTGGCGAGATCGCGACCTTCCAGCTCGAAATCACCATGCCGGATGGGCGCAGTGGTTCAGTGGGCAATGAGGCGGGCGCGACCATCGTCGATCTTCTGCCCGAAGGTTTGGAGATTGTGGGTGATCCGATCCTGCTAACCACTTTCACCGACTCCGGTGGCAACACGCAAACCTTTGCAGGAAGCCTGAGCCAGGGGGCAGGCGCAATCGCCAGTGGATCGGCGCTGGCGTTCACTCTGAATGGCAACGATATCACCATCGAATTCGATGAGATCCTGACCACCGCCGGGGCAGGCACGGGGCCGACCGGGCAACTCTTTGCCATCCAATATCAAGTCCAGGCCATCGATGACCCCGTGCTGGGTGCGGGCGATCAGATCACAAACCAAGCCAATATCGACACGCCGACAACGGCGCCAACCGATGATGCACAAGTCCGGGTCGACATCGTGGAGCCGGATCTGTCGATCACCAAACTCTTCAGTCAGGACACCGTCGAGGGCGGCGATGTGCTTGACCTGACCCTCGAGGTTGAGAACGCAACCGGCACCTTTGTCACCACCTCCTTCGGCCTTGAATTGACCGATGACGACCTGCCCAAAGACGTCTTCTCGAGCGTTGTTTTCGACAGCGTTGTTGGAACCGGTTCCGTGGACACGTCGAAGCTGACAATCGATGTGGATGCGACAAGCGATCCGAACCTCTTCATCATCACGGTGACCGGCGATGATGATTTCGCGATCGCGCCGGGTGAGAAACTGACGCTCAGCTTTACCCTGACCGTCCAGACGAATGTCTCACTGGGAACGGCTCTGGTAAACACGGCCACGATCGACAGCTATACCTCGCTGCCCGGAACGCCTGCAGTCGAGCGGACCTTTGGGCCCGAAAGCGACAGCGACACACTCACGATCGACGCGCCCGGAACGCAAAAGATCCTGATCGACACGTCGTTCAAAGGCGGTGCACTCATCGACCCCGATCCGAACGTCTTTGTTGGTGAGATCCTGACTTATGAAGTCTCCGTCCGCTTCCCGATCGGTGTGATCGATCAAGCTGTCTTTTTCGATGATACCGAGCTGCTGGGTGTGGGCGTGGGGACGGTCGAGATCCTTGGGATCGTTCCTGGCACCTTCTTCGTTGGAGGCGGCCTTGACCTGCCGAACTTCAACGATTTGAACAATGATGGCCTGCTCACCGCAGCTGATGCAATCATCAGCGACACGACAGGCAACGGCCTAATCAACCGTGTCGAGTTCCAGCTTGGCACGGTCGATGCCGACCCAACGCGCGACGTTTTGCCTGGGCTTCTCTCGACGACAATCGCCTACACGCTGCAGGTCCAAGTGGTGAATGCAGCCCCGTCGGTCGATGGCACCGTGCAGACCAACCTGGCCCGGACCGAGGGTTTCGGCGGTGGCAGTGTTATCCGCGATGACGCGACAGTTGATATTACGATCAATGAGCCCGCGGTTGACCTGACAAAGTCGATCCTCTCGGTCGATAGCACGCCGGATGCCGGCGATGTGGTGACCTATTCACTAACCGTTTCCCACGGCGTTGACGGGATCGCCTCGAACGCCCCAGCGTTTGATCTGGTGATCGAGGACCAGCTTCCTGCGGAACTCGAACTCCTCGATAATCCTGGGCCGAACGGCAGCACGGTCACGATCACACCCATCAATGTCCAAGGTTTCCAACCGCTGGATCTCAGCAATGTCTCGATCACGTCAGGCGACGGCGGGCAGATCGTGATCAGCGGCTTCGACCTCCCCCTCGGGCAAACCGCAACGATCACCTATCAAGCCGTGATTGGCGACGGCGTGATCGCCGGCCAAGCGTTGGAGAATGACGCACGGCTCACCTATGCCTCCCTGCCCAGCACGGATGCCGGGGCAGGTGAGCGCCGCGATGGCTCAGATATCCAGTTTGGCAATGCGGTCGAAGACCCCTCACCCCGGTCAGACACGACAATCCTGAACAACTATGGCGATGTCGCGAGAGAGACCGTAACCATCACCACGCCCGATGGGATCACCAAGGTATCAGACCGCGAAACAGTGTCGGTGACCGCGCCTGGCTACACCATCGGTGAGCAGATTATCTATACGATCACGGTGCCGATCATCGAGGGCGTGACTGAGAATGCCGTCCTGCTCGATGAGCTGCCGGTTGGGATCGTCTTTGTCGAAACTGGCGCAGACGTTGCGGATTCGATCACAGTGACCGATGGGACCGGCTCAACTGTTACTGTCCAAAGCGCGCAGATCGTGCCCGTCGGCCAAAGCCAGCGGCTCGAAGTTGTCCTGGGCGACATTCAAAACCCCGGGAACAATGTCACGACCGATGATTTCCTGACCTTCCAGTTCACGGCACAGGTCGCCAATGTCTTGGTCAACGACAACGGCGACCAGCCCGAGAACTCGGCAACCTTCCAATCGACCGACCAGCCCGACCGCACTGATACGGCCACCATCACGATCATCGAGCCTGAGATTGAGATTGACAAGGCGGCCTCACCCACCGGGCCTTTCGATGCCGCAGACCTGATCGAGTACACAGTCACCATCTCTCACGCCTCGACATCGACCTCTGGCGCGTTCGAGTTCGAGTTTGCGGATACGCTCCCGGGCGAGGTCGATTTCGTCCAAATCGTCTCAGCCAGTGTCGACAACACGTCGGTTCTGGGTCAGGTCGAGTTCGACGCAACGAGCGGCACAATCCGCTCGATCTCTGGGGCCAATATCGACATCCCCCTCGGCTCTCAACTGGTGATCGTCTACCAGACGCAAGTGCGCGATGACATCACGCCCGGCGCTCAGATCTCGAACTCGGTTCAGGGGTTCTGGACGTCGCTGGATGGGAACAACGCCGACACTGGGACGATCTTGGGTGAACGATCCGGCAGCCTCGCGCAGGATGTGAACGACTATGTCGCATTTGCTGATCTCGACCTCGACGTAGACACGACCTTCTCGATCGCCAAATCCGTCGATGGGCCGACGACCGATTTTGCGGTGGGCGAGACGGTGACCTACTTCCTCGACATCACGGTCTTCGAGGGCGTGACCAACAATATTCGGATCACAGACTCCGTCGATCCAGGCGTTGCCATCGACATCAACTCTCTCCGGGTCGTTGCGGGCGACTTCAACGGGGCTGCGGTCACCATCGAAAACGCGACGCTGAGCAATCCATCGGGCGATGAACTCTTGGAGTTCAATCTCGACAACACGCCCGGCGATGGAAATGTCCAGTTGATCAATCCAGGCGATCCAATCGGCAACACCGATGACAACGACACGATCCGGGTGGCCTATGAGGCGCTGGTCCAGAATGTCCTGGGAAATCAGGATCAGGTCGTGATCGATAACGTGGCCACGGGCAGCGGCGATGGCACGGAAAATGGTCTGGCAAATGCCGAGATCACACTCGTCGAGCCTGATATTTTGCTTGAGAAGGTTGTGACATCGCCTGCTGGTTCGGTGGATGCTGGTGATGTGATTTCGTATTCGGTGACGCTGGAGAACACGGGCACTTCTGAGGCGTTTGATGTTGTCTTCACCGATCAGGCGCCGACGAATGCGGTGTTTGAGGCGGGCTCGGTTCAGGTGACCAGAAGCTCAGGCGTGACTTTTGCGGGCACGACGGCCTTTAGCAATGGCGACACGGTGCTGACCATCGATGCGTTTGACCTTGCGGTTGGCGAGACACTTACGGTCACCTATCAGATCATCGTCCAGGACACGATCGTGCCGGGCAATCAGCTGACCAATGCCGCCGATGTGCGCTGGACCTCGACCTCAGGCGCCAATGACGATGAGCGCGATGGCTCGGACACGCCGCCCTCCAGCGACGACACGATCCTGAACAACTACGCCGCGCAGGACAGTGTCACGGTCGACACGGACTTTGTCATCGACATCGCCAAATCGCTGATCGACAGCTCGCAGGACAATGATGCGAGCACGGATGTCCTGGTGGGCGAGACCCTGACCTGGCAGCTCGAGCTGACCCTGACCGAGGGCACGACACCCAATGTGGTGATCACTGATCAGCTGGCGGCGGATATGATCTTCACCGGCAATGTCACGGTCACCCCGCCCAATGGTGTCAGCATCACCTTTACCGATCCGAACCCGGTCTCGGTCGATCCGAACACCAATCTGGTGACGATCAACCTGGGCGATGTCACGGTCGAGGGCAGCGATGCGGGTGCCGGGGTCGATACCCAGATCCTGACGCTGACCTATCAGACGATCGTCGCCAACACACCGGGCAATCAGAGCGGCACGACCCTACCCAACACCGCCAGTGTCACGGCGACCGATGGGCTGGCGGCCGATGACGCGGCCGGCGTGACGGTGATCGAGCCGGATCTCGAGATCTCGAAGACCAACAATGCGACCGGCGATGTCCAGGCGGGCGACACGGTGCGCTTCACCATTGAGATCTCGCATTCGGCGCTGAGCGAGGCGACGGCCTTTGATCTGGTCTTCTCGGACCCGGTGGATGCCGATGCTTTCGTGATCAGCAATTTCGACACGGCCGATCTTTCGGGCACGGATGTGAGCGGGCTCTTCCAGATCGTCGGCAACACGCTGCAGACCGTGGCCCCCGCCAGCCTGGATCTTGCCGTGGGCGAGGTTCTGACGCTGTCCTATGAGGCCGTGGTCCAGGACACGATCGGCCCGAACGAGACCCTGACCAACACGGCGACCGCGAGCTGGACCTCGCTGGATGGCGCGGTGAACTCGGGCCTTGAGAATGGCGAGCGCGACGGCTCGGACGGGGCAGCCGGGCTCAATGATTACGTGATCTCGGATACGTCGGACGTGCTCACTGATGACATCCTACAGATCGTCAAGGAGATCACGCCGAAGCAGACCTTCACGATCGGCGAGACTGTGACCTATCAGTTCGACGTCACCGTACTGCAGGGCACGCTTCTGGAGGTCACGCTCAGCGATCTGATCGACCAGGGCGTGGCGGTGGATCCGCTGAGCCTCACGGTGGTGAATAACGGCTTCGCGGGCCTCCCGGTGACGATCACCGATGTAGACCTGCAGGGCGACCCGGCGACCGGGCCGACAACGCTGAGCTTCAAGCTTGACAATGACCTCACCAATGCAGGCGCTCAGCTGATCAATCCCGGCGATACGGACGCGACCAATGACACGATCCGCATCACCTTCACCGGCACCGTGCTCAACATCCTCGAGAACCAGGACGGCCTCGACCTCGCAGACACCGTCACAGTCACTGCAACAAACGCAACCCAGGACCAAGACACCGCAAACTTAACACTCGTCGAGCCTGATGTGGGCATGATCCTGAGCGCCCAGACGCAGACGCCGACGGTGGACGCAGGCGATGTGGTCTCGGTCACCGCGGTTCTGGCCGGAACGGGCAACGCGACCGCGTTCGACAGCACGTTCTTCAGCGCGGCACCCACGGACACGCTCTTTACCGGCGTCATCACGGCAAGCGACAGCTCCGGCAACGCGGTCGGGACGTTCTCGATCGCGCCGGATGGCACCTTTGTCTCGGGCAGCAATCTCGACATTCCGATCGGCGAGACGGTTACGATCAATTATGAATTCACGATCCAGGACAGCTTCTCAGCCAATACCAATATCGAGCTGAGCTCCTCGATCGAGTGGACGTCGATCTCAGGCACAGCGGCGCAGGAACGCACAGGCGCAGACGGAGAGGGGCCGGACGATCAGGTCCTGAACAATTACCGAAATGTCCAGATCCTGGCCAATACCTCGAGCTCAGGCGATGGCATTCTGGGTCTCGACAAAACGGTCGATGCAACCAGTGTCACGCAGACCCAAGGCACCGATGTCGCGGTTGGTGAGATCGTGACCTATCTCGTGCGCACCGAAGTCTTCGAAGGGACAACGACCGGCTTTATCCTGCTCGACGATCTGGCCCCAGGCACGCGGTTCATCGATGGCTCGGTGACTGTGACAGCGGACAATCCGAGCGTCACCTTTACCTTCGATCAGAACACGGATGTCGAGGTTCTGCCCAATAACCTACTGCGCGTCTTCGTCGGCGATTTCGTCAATCCGGGCGACAATATCGATGCCAACAACTTCATCAATGTCAGCTATCAAGTGATGGTCGAGGATGACCCCGCCCTGGTTGTCGATGGCAACACGCTGATCAACACAGCCAGCGTCTTTGCCAACATCAGCGATTTCGATACAGACAGCGCTCAGGTCGATGTGGTGGAGCCGGATCTGACCATCACAAAAACGATCCCAGCCGGTCCACTGCTCCCTGTTGGTCAAGATGTCGATTATCAGGTGGTGGTCGAGCATTCAGGCGCTTCAAACGCCAGTGCATTCGATCTGATCATCAACGATCTTTTCGATCAGAACCCGGGGGTCGCTGATCTCGACACCACCAGTGTCACCGCGCGGATTGAAAATGCGACAGGTGTTGCAGCACCGGTCGTGCAAATCGTCGGGGGTGGATTCCAAGTCTTGGCCGATGAGTTGCCCCAAGGCGCCCAGCTGATCATCGAATACACGGCAAACACACAGGTCTTCACCTCGGTCATCGGCACGCTGGTCGATAACACCGCGACCCTGGACTACGACACGATCCCTGCAGCTCAAGCGCCGGATGAACAGCGTAGCTATGATGATCAGGACATCGCGGTCGGAGTGATCGTGGGCCCGGATCTCGAACTGGTCAAAGACGCGGCCGTCGGTGTCATCGAGCCGGGGCAAAGCTTTGATTATACGATCACAGTGACGAATATCGGGGTGCCGCTCCTGGACCTGGGTGCGATTGAGACGGCGACGAGTGTTGTTCTACGCGACATTCTCCCACCCGATCTCACGCTACTGGCGGCGGATATCGACGGCACGCCTGTGACGCCCAGCTTTGTTGGTGGGGATCGCGCCTTCACCATCGATCTCGGCGATCTTGCGGCAGATGAAGTCCGCACGATCACGCTCACGGTTGAGGTCGCAGACCCAGCCTCGGCGATTGTGCCAGGGCTAGCGCTGCCAGCGCCTGAAGTTCTACCAACTGATCCGGATGAACTTGTCCAACGGATTGGCGAGCTTAATCAGGAGCTTAGATCCGTTATTCCGCCGCCGATCGGGCAGGAACCCTCAAGTAACTCCCTCAACAACGTCGCTGCGGTGAGCTTTGATCAAACCGACCCGACCCCGCTCAACAATATCGACAACGCAGTTGTCACATTGGACGCTGTCCCAGACCTGGTGGTAACGAAGACCAACGACGTCGCTCAGACAGGTGGCAGCGAGGTTGTTCCCTTCACGATCACCGTCAGCAATCAGGGAGATCGGATCGCCGCTGACGTCCTGATCGTCGATCAAGTGGACACGACGGTCTTCGAGTTTGTCTCGGCCGACAATGGTGGGGTGTTCGATCCAGACCAGAGCACCGTGACCTGGATCATCGACCGCTTGTCCCCGGAGGACGGATCGATTGATTTGGGCCTCGTGCTGCAGGTCAAACCGGCCCTATCTTCGACGATCACCGAGACAACCAATTTCGTCGAGGTCTCAGACAACGGATTGGGTGGCGATGATCCGACGCCAGAGAATAACAGCGATAGCCACACGGATACGCTGATCTACCCGGATCTGCTGGTGACCAAGAGCAATGCGGTCGAAGATGTGAGCCCGGGCGACATCATCACCTTCACGATCACGGCACAGAATATCGGCGATTTCGTCGCCGATGGGGTCGTGGTCACCGATCTGGTGGACACGAATGTCTTCACATTCGTGAGCGCAACCAATGGGGGCGTATTTGACGACGCAACCGAGACAGTCACTTGGTCCCTCGGCACACTGGAGGCAGGTGCAGCGCCCATTGTGCTGGAAGTAACGCTTGAGGTGGTCTTCCCCGATGTCGAGACTGAGATTGCGGTCAACACCGTCCTGATCAACAGCGATCTGACCCGCGGGCGGGAAACCGATCTGACCAACAACATCGATGTGGAGATCGATGTGCTGAACGCTTTCCCCGACCCGTCTGAGGTGGAGGCGATCTTCCTCGAAGACGAGGAAGACGAGGAGGAAGAGCTTGTTGAGCCCGTCCTGATCTCGCCCTTCGTCTCTGGCGTCGCACCAGCGGGGGCCACGGTCACTGTGCATTTGATCGGAGCAGGCGGGGCCGTGATCCAATCGACGACGACACTGGCCTCGGACGATGGCTCGTGGTTCCTGACCTTCGAAGATGTCGATGCAGATGAGCAGCCGGTCTCGGCGATTGTGGTCACAGCACCTTCGCCGGTCACCGCCCGCGATGGGCTCGCCAGCAACAACGTGACCTTCAGCCCCGGCGGCGATACGCCGATCACCTTCGCGCGGGAATTCGAGATGTTCTCGGAGAAGGACCTGAACTCGGCAGAGCTGCTGCAAGCTGAGATCGAAGCCAGCGAACGCCCCGGCACGATCGGCGCACGCCGGTTCGTTAACTTCGACGAGGCAAGCGGCCCATCGATCAATCTGCAATAGTTAGCTTGAGGAGCGCCACCACCCGCCCCGCCTCCCCGCCCAACCACCGAGCTTCACCTCGGTCGTAGGCTCGGTGGTTGGGCGGTGAGGCGGGGCGGGCGGTGGCCGTCACTCATCGCGCTGCGGCAGATTGCACAGCCAAATCAGAAAACCGATATAGGCGAAAACCGTGATGTTCAGCACGGTGTCCTGAAGCAAATGGGTCATTTCACCTGCTCCCGATTGAGCGCCTTGAACAAGCAGATCACCAAAACCGGCGCGATGAAGACAAAAGCGATCGCAGAAAGGGCAATGATCGATCGAACCAATGCGACGTCGCCCACCAGAACCATGGCCAGACCCAGCGCGCCCAGGATCGCCCCCCAGATCGTGCGCAGCCGGGGCGAGGGGTTCTCATCCCCGCCGGTCGCGAACATCGCCAAGACGAAAGCAGCGCTTACCACACTCGTCACCACAAAGAGAAACGCCGCGATGACGGTCAGGGCGGTTGAAAGGCCAGCCAAAGGGTACTTGTCGAGCAGGGCAAAGGTGGTTGCGTCCAGGCTGTCGCGGTTCACGACGGACAACTCTCCCTCCAGCTGGAAGGCGTCGAAAAACCCGATCCCACCGAAGACACCAAACCAGAAGATCGAGAACAAAGTTGGCGCGACAATCACCCCTACGAGGAACTCACGGATCGTTCGACCCCGCGAAATCCGAGCGATGAAGACCCCTACGAAGGGCGACCAGGCCAGCCACCAGATCATGTAGTTGAGCGTCCAGCCCTGGAACCAATCCACGAGCGATCCGTCAAAGAACTCGACCGTCGAAAAGCCAGCAGGCAGGGCGTTAAAGACATAGCGGCCGAACCCGCTCACCACGACGTTCATAATGTAGGAGGTCGGCCCAAGGATCAGCAGATAGATCATCAGCACAATCGCGATCAGCATCGCCATGTTCGACAGCTTCGCCATGCCGTCGCCCAGATCGCGCTGCAACGGAATAACAAAGGCAAGGCACATGGCGCCAAAGATCACACCGGTCAGCAGGGTCGACCCGTCGATGCCAAAGAGCGAGGCAACCCCGGTTTGAACCTGGAAAACCCCCATGGCCAGGGACCCGGCCAGACCGACCGCAATCGCGATAATCGCCAAGAGATCAAACAGCCATCCAGCCGCGCGGGTCCATTTCAGATCACCCACCGCATCAATGAGCGGTGAGCTAAGCAGCAAGGGTCGCCCGCGCCGAAACGCGAAATAGGCAATCACCAAGCCAACGATTCCGTAGATGGCCCAGGCGTGGAACCCCCAGTTCAGATAGGTCACAAAGAGGGCATAGCTGGCCGCCCTTGGATCAGATTCATACTGTCTGAGTTCATCGAAATGGGTCAGCGGTTCGGCCGCCCCATAAAACAAAAGGCCAACCCCCATCCCTGCAGCAAACAACATCGCAATCCAGGAGGGGGTCGAGAACTCCGGCTCCGCATCGTCCGAACCAAGTCGGATCTTCCCAAAGCGCGAGACCGCGAGGAAGATCGCAGCGACCAGCATCCCGCTCGCCTCGAGCATGATGAACCATCCACGACTGTCGAACTGCGCCGAGACCGTCGAGGCCGCAAGCGCGCCTAGACCGGCAGGATCGATCATTCCCCACGCCGCGATCAGCGCACTGATCGCCAAGGCAATGATCAAGAGTGGGCTCGCCTTCACTGCATTACACCTTCGTCGCCAGACCAGACGACTACTCCATTACCACGTTGTCGCGATCGGCGCGCGAAATCTCTAATCGGTCAAATCGCCGTCCCGATGCTCCGCCGCGATTTTGTCGATCCCGCGAAAACGCGCCCAAACGGTCCCGTCCTGGCCCTCGAAGTAGTACTCACAGGGCTGCTTCCCCCACCCAACGACTTGCCAGCAAACACCGCCATCGGCATCTATCGACCAGGTGCCAGTTTTCTGGACACCGTTCCAATTCGTCCGCAGCGTTTGGTCCGGGGCGTAAAACATCCGCCCCACCTCGGATCTGAGCGCCGTCTTGCCCGAGAGGAACGCCCTTGTCTCCACCGGCGAGAAGAGCTTAACCGATTGCGCAAAGGCTTTGGCATTCGCCGCCTCCAGCAGCATGTTACCCGCCTGAAGATCCGGTTGACCGTGGATATGTCCATCCACGCTTTGATAAATGAGCCCCTGGAACAGAACATAGGTTACGCATTCCGGATCCTCTCCGTTGAATACCCAACAGAGCGTGCCCGCGTCATCGGTGGTCCATTGACCTGCCCGCTTCTCCCCACCGCGGACCGAAAGCAACACTCCGGTCGCCGAGTAATAGGCAACCCCGTCTGTGAAGAGCTGGGTCGTATCCGCGAACCGGTCGACCAGCTCGGTGGCCAAGGCGGGTCTCGGCCCCTCGTCGCTTGCCTGACCCATGGCGGTCAGACCGAGGCAAAGCAGAGCCGCAAGCGGGATATGGTGCAGGATCTTCAATTGCCCTATCCTCCGATCAAGCGCGAGCTTACACCAGTTTCGGGACCAAGGGCGCCTTGAGATGAAAATGATCCTGCTGCTCGCCATTTGCTTGTCGGCCGCTCTCACGGCAGGGCTGCCCAGATCATCTTATGCAGAGATCGTCACCTTCGAATTCGACGTCTGCGGCGCGCCGAATACGCGCGTACCCGGCTGGGTGCCAAATGGCGATCCCAATGTGAACGGCAAGGTCACGCTCACGATCGATGCGGAGCGCGGGCGCATGTCGGTCATCCCCTCGGACGAGCTGGTTCAAAGCATCCGCTACACCACGCTCCACGCGCATCTCTATGATGCGAAACATCGCTATGCGACCTCCGAGAAAGGGCAATCGACGATCTGCTGGGCCTATTACAACACGACCGGCCGTGGTGGCACATGTGATCCCGATGATTACGATTGCCAGAGCCTGACCGGGGTGAAGAACTGGCCCTGGCAGGAATACGGCTATGCGGTGAACTTCTACCGCGACTATCTCAAACAGGTCGCGGCTGAGGGGGGCGAAGGCTGGTATCTTATGCTGCATTTTGCGGGTGGCCATTTCGCGACAGATGATGCGGGTGGACTGATCGAGTGGGATGGCTCCCCCTTCATGGAGGCCTCATTCGAGGGCCTGAACAGCATCCGCCCCGATTGCAACGCCCGGATCGGGCGGCGGCTGAACGATCGAGATTTCGGCACAGCAGATACCTGTAACCCGATGATGCACGGCGTGCTGGCCGATGACTTCTTCCTGGATGCCAACGGCCACCGCTGGGTCGATGAAGAAGGCAACCTTACGCCCGAGGCGATCGCGCAGGGTTATGACCTCGAGACCGAGTATCTCTTCTTCAATTACCGCGACAACGGCCAATCCGACCGCTGGGGCGGCCCCGATGGCGGCGCAGGTGGATTTCTCACCGGAGACGTCGAAGGGCGATGTGTAAACTGGCCACCTTTGGGCTATGCGTCGCTTCCAGCGGATTGAAAAAGTTCAGGTCCAAATCATCACGTTGGCCAACCGTCATCCGCGTCATAATCGACCAATGGCGCGCACCGAAATGCACTCAGCGCTGGCCATTCAGAAAAGAGACCAAGATAGCGAACCCTCGCCGCCGATGGGCCGTAGGCGAAATCGGTCGACTCGACGAAATGAGTAGCAACGAAGCGGGCGAACCGGCGTGGCGCCTCTTCTGCTGCGGCACGGGCAAACTCTAGTGCTGCTTGATCTCCCGTAGCTATCGCCTCTCTATCGAGGTTCTTGAACCATTCTGCAGCGGCCAGAAGATCATCTTGCGAGAGATAGTGACCCAGATAGGGTGCCAGATCTTCTGCGAAACGCTCGAGATCGTTATCGGAGAGAATGTCGGGACCGAAGGCGACTTTAACCGTTTCCTTGATTGCCTCATAACCGGCGGGACGGTGCAAGAACAAGTACGCACCAGCCCCCGCCGGCGCCGAAAAAAACGCGACTGCACGAAAAACCTGGCGGCGTGACAGGCTCATTGCATCCCCCACATCACGAATGGCCCAGTACGGTGCGAGAGGCGGACCGCAGAGACAAGGCGGCAATGGTTAAAGTTGGATTGGAACCCGGTGATGTCGGAAAGGCGCCTGACCCGAGCACCGCGAGATTCCGAACCTTATGATGCAGTAGATCCCCGTCAATCACGCTCGTCCTCGGGTCAAGCCCCATCACAGTCGTCCCCTCAATATGAGAATGCGTGCCTGCTTTCCCAAAATTCCCTTCGATCCGATCGATGCCCAAAGGTGCGAAGAATTCATGCAACCGGGACCGAACGTAGTCGACCCCAGCATAGGCGTATGGGCTCCAATCTTTGAAGACGACCATGGGGTGATCAGGTGCGTCTGGATCAACTATCACGCGGTTTTCTTCATTTCGAAGATCGCCGAGCAAGAAAACAGCGCTTGCCTGGTTGTTCCACTTGTCCCTATTCGGACGCGCTTGGAAAAAGTTCTTGATCTCCACAAACCCTCCGGCGCCGTGGGCGCGTTGGGGACCGTCTACAAATGAGTGATTCACAGCACCGATATAGGAACTGAATCCCTGGGTTTTCGCATGGGTGAAGTCGATCGTCAGATTGATCGGGATCTGCTCCACAATTCCACGGCCGACAGGGCCATCCGTAAGGCCAGATTTCAAAAGAATGAAGGGATTGAAGATGCCGTTTGCTCCCAGGGCGATAAAGCCTGCTCTGGCCTGCTTTTCCTGTCCTGATATTCGATAGATGACACCAGAAGCGAGCCCGGCCGATGTTTCCACCGCCAGAACCTCTGCTTCTAGTTCTAAGGTTACTCTGGGATCTTCGAATAGATGTCCCATCTCCTCGACAATCGTGAACTTGGCCTGATTTGGGCAAAAAGTGCAGTTTCCTACTGCGCAGCAGACTCCCCGACGGTCGTTTGCGACCCGCCCACGGGTTGTCGGCATTGCGAATGTCTCATCAGGATAGGCCGCCTTCAGGGCAGAACCTACTTCGGAGTATCGATGCCTAGGTTGCGGGAAAGGACGCGACCGCGGGAACATAATGCTGGAGGAGTTATCCCCTGACACGAGCATGTCGTCCTCAGCATCACAGTAGTAAGGTTCTAAGTCCTGGTAGGAAATCGGCCAATCGATGCCAACGCCATACCGGCTTTGTAGCTCAAACTCGCTCGGATGGAGGCGCATCGCGTTGGTCCACCAGCAGTTCGAGCCTCCGCCGAAACCGATCGTGTAGTTCCACCATTTACCTGGAAGACCCGTTTCGCGATGGGGTCGCGGGATCTCCAGATTGTTGTTCCGGATATTCTCAACCTGCCATGCGTAGCTGTGCCGGCTCCCACGCTCGAGGACCAACACTCGCTTGATAGTTTTGCTTTCAAGGAGCTTCTTCAGAAAAAAAGTTGAGGCAAACCCGGTACCAACAATAACAACGTCAAACTCTGCCACATCTTGCATCAGCTACGGGTTCTCGTTCGGTTCAGCGTGTTGCTATAGCGAGCAAAAATGACGGAGGAATGGCGGGCTGGCAACTTTTCTGTCTGGACCAAATGAAGCGCCATATGGTTCGCCTTCACCCAAATCGGTCAAAGGGCCAAGCGTCAAGACCTTGTAGCCTGCCGATATTCACATGGATCCGCACCCGATCGAAAGTCAGAAGTGCCAAGATCAACCGTCGCCAAGCTTTGCGGCGCATCTTGTCGAAACCGATTGGGACATCGTGCTTTTGGGACAAGTAGCACGTCGATCGATTTGTGTGCAGGTTCCTAAATCGCAGAGAACCTCCGCTGGATTTCGCGTTGGGTTCTTTCTCATGTTGCACGACCGCCGATGGGATCAAGCGAAGCCGAAACCCGCATTCACGCAACCTGAGGCAAAGGTCATCGTCCTCGAGGTAGAGGAATATCTTCTCATCAAACCCGCCAATTTTCTCGAACGCGCTGCGGCGGACTAAGAGTGCAGCACCCGACAGGAACCCAGTATCGACAGGCTCAGATGGGATCGTAGGAAAGGTCGCGGGGCGCTCTGGCTCCATCATCGTGGCCGCACGGGGCAGCGATATTTGTCCATCGCTCTCAAGCAGGGGCCCTGTTGCGGCAAGATCGGATTGATCGCTCAGCTCCGCAGCCAGAGCATCCAATGCGCTTGCCGATACCCGAGCATCTGGATTGAGAAACAAAATGAACTCGCCCGTGGTCGCAGCAGCACCTTGATTGCACGCGGTCCCAAAACCGAGGTTCTTGTCGTTGCAGATGACAGTCGCACCAGCCCGCTCGGCGATCGAGACCGAGTGATCCTGGCTGTTGTTATCGACGACAATCACGTCGAGCCCCTTCGGCAGGGCCGCCAGCGCCTCTGCCAGCACATCCGCGCTTTCATAGCTGACAATGACCACAGTTACGCTTGCCGTCATCTATCTGCCTTTGATCGATCTATGGAAGGTCACGCTTTGCCAAACGAGAGGGTCTGTTGGGATCTCGACGCTGATTTGCCAAGTATGTCTCTGGTGACTTTGGTAAAGCATGCCGGTCTTTGGGTCTATCGGCATCGTAACATCCCGGGCGGCGGGGCGACGTGTCCGCGCAAAAGGCTGGATTTTTGAGCAGGAGCCATTTAACGGGCTCAAGGAAGGTTGGCGAACCGCGATTGGGTCAGTCTTCATAGGTCGACCAAGATTTACCAGGGCCATCACACGCGCGCATGAACAAGTACTGGGAAAGACGCTTACATACGTGGTCGAATTCAGTCCGCAAGCGGCTGGGTAAACCAAAGAAAACCTATGTTGAAAAGCTCAGGTACGCCGCTAACCGATCCGCCGGTATTCCTCGAGCCTCATTCGAGGCCGCTGTTTCGCCACGCCTCGCGGTCGTTGCAATGGCTCGGGATGAAGAAGCCCGAGCGCATGAGATTATGCGCCATTTCACGGCGCTGTTCGACGCGGTCGTGGTAATCGATCACCTTTCACAGGACGCAACTGGTGAGATCATTGCTGGCTATGATGGTAGTAACGGCTGTGACGTGACGCTCGTTCGTTCGGAGGAGGCAGGTTACCTGCAGTCCGAGTACATGTCTCAGACCTGTTCAGTGCTGATCGATGCTGAGCTGTTCGATTGGATCTTCTTTGTCGATTTTGACGAGTTTCTACCTTTTATGAACCGGTCCGAATTGAACCAAACACTCGTTCATGTGGCCGACGAGGACGTGATCAATTTCAGCTGGATCAACTGCCTACCTGATGATCTAAGCGCAACGCGTTTTTGCGGCTCGACTGCCACGATCAGCGCGCAGTTCTCGGAATACGAGAAAGTTGCGGTCAATGCCCGGCGGCTCAAGGGCCGTAAGATTAAGATCGAACAGGGAAACCACACGGTGCTGCTCGACGACGCCGAGAAAGCGGTCTCAGGTCAACGCGCTGCGGGCCTCTACCATTTCCCCGTCTCCGACCCTGAAAAACTCGCACAAAAACTCGAGCGCGGCGTGCGTGCTTATGAGGATCTAGCCTCTCGGGACGAGAGCCAAGGGCGCCATTGGCGTGAGCTGCAAGACAACTTGGACCGGCTGAAGAACGATCACGCCTTTCTCCAAAAAGTCACCCTGAATTATGGCGATGAGCTGCCTGATGTCATGGAGGCGCCCGAAGATGTCATCCGCAAAGTTCAGGTAAATTTTGCCCAAGCACCTTCCTGTGAGCCTCGCACTGACCTAACTCCAGATGTGATCACGGCTGCAACCCTCGGTGAGGTTCTGCGTGAGAAACTCGCTGGCGATCCCGTTGCAAAAGACCCGTTGGATATTCCCGCGCTCTATAAGAAACTTGAGCCAAGGGAGAGCAGGCAACCCACAGAAGACAACGCGCTGCACCTGAAGCGCGCGGTACTCGCGGGTTCGCAGGCCCTCGATCTTGTCTTACCGACATCCTGGGCAGGTCACGAGCCCTTTCTGTTTAGCTTGATGGAGGTCGCCCGGCCTCGGAGATATGTGGAGCTCGGCTCGCATCACGGCCATTCGTTCTTTACTGCCTGTCAGCACTATAAGCTCAACCAGAACTATGGCGAGGCCGTTGCGATCGATTTGTGGGAAGGCGATCATCAGGCCGGGTTCTATGGCGACGAGGTTTTTGATCGCTTTCGCTCGATCCTCGATGAGCACTTCAAACAGTGTGGACGGTTTATCCGTTCGTACTTTTCCGAGGCTGCAAATGTCTTTGAGCCAGGATCGATCGATCTTCTGCATATCGACGGTTTGCACACCTATGAGGCGGTGAAGGAAGACTTCGAAACCTGGTTGCCAAAGCTTACTGAAAACGGCGTCGTTCTCTTTCATGATACCAGCGAGTATCAGACCGATTTCGGTGTCTGGCAGCTCTTCGATGAGATCCGAGAGCAGGCAGCCGCCTCATTCAGGTTCGTCCACGGACATGGTCTGGGCGTCGCAGCCTTTGGCACCCGAGATCAAAACCCAGCAATCGAACTGATCGAGCATATCGCGGCTGAGCCAGCTTTGTTCGAGTTTCATTACGCCAATTTGGGCAAGTCGCTGCACACGGCCGCACGCCACAACGCAGATGAAAAAGACTAGTCCAGTTTCCATCTACACGAATTGCGTCGACCCAGGTTTTTATGGGGACAAAGTGGGAGTCGCGTTTGAGAATGCTCACGACGCCTACCAACACTACGCGTCAATCGGCGAGCGCGCGGGCCATGACCCCTCACCCTTCTTTTACAATGATTGGTACAAGTGGCGTAACCCGGACAGTAAGAAGCATAAGACACCTCTGGATCACTTCATTGATCTCTCAGGCTCTAAAACCCTCGATCCGGCCCCGTTCATTGATAGCGTGAAGCTGGTTCGGGAGGCGGCGGACAGTTCGACGTCATTGGATATCTACAGCCGCCTCGTCGCGGGTGAAGCTATGGGGATCTCGCCCAATCTAGCGGATCATTTCGCTGATCTGGCCGAGGCTCGAGAGACCTTTCTTCGGCGGATCGACTTGCGGATCTTGAGGGATCGAGGCAAGGGGCGGCGGAACCTCGTATGGGTGCAAAGTGGGCGGTCGTTCAAGCCCGCCGATTGGTTTGATTCTGACGCGACGCGGGATTGGGATCTTCTTTGCAACTGGTACGATCTCAGTTGTCTCGACCTGCGCATTGGCGACATTGTCACCCGTCAATCGGGAACGAAGTTCACTGGGATAGCGACAGTTCTGAGGCAGACGCCAGAGCTCCTCAAGCGCTATGATCAAGTGCTCTTTGTTGACGATGACCTCGAGTTTACGCACGCGGATATCGATCGCGTATTTGGCATGGCTGAAGAGCATCGGCTCGACCTGTTTCAACCGACCTTATCGGCGGGCTCGCATTGCGTTTGGCCAGATCTCTTCCAGAGACCAGGCTCCGATTTCAGGATCATGAGCGGCGTCGAGATTATGATGTTCGGGTTTTCTGCCCGTGCCCTGGAGCTGTGCGAGCCATGTCTCGCGACCGCCGTCAGCGGCTTTGGCCTAGATCTTTCGTGCAGCGAAACCGTGCGTAATGAAGGCTGGCTTTGCGGCGCGATCGATGCGGTCGCTGTCGACCACAAAGAAGCGATCGACGAAGGCGGCGGCAGCTACTATGAATTCATGCGCCGGATCGGGATCAACCAACAGCTTGAGCTTTTTGAGGCAATCGAGAAATTCGGAAGGAAACCGAACTTCGTCGAGCTCAGCGCGTAACGCGAACCTCGGATCTGATTGAACTCATCAAATCCGGGGTTTGCTCTTCCATCTGAAACGGGACTAGAACCTGAGTCAGCAGACGCTGTCTGAGTGTTCCGACACCCTACTCGGTCACGATGCGCGGCGCATATCATACTGCTGCGAACCACCTGGCTGTTTTGCCAGACGGAAGACAGAGACGAGGTCGCGCAGACCTTCGGCCGCTTCTTCCAATGTCCGAGCGCTCGACGCGCTGACCTCCGCCATGGCCGAGTTTTGTTGGGTGACAGAATCCAACTCGTTGATCGCCAGTGAGACGCCCGCAGCAGCCTCGGCTTGTTGGGAAGTTGCCGTGGAGATCTCACCCATGTTCTCAGCAACCAGTGAGATCGCATTGTCGATCTCACTCAACGCATCATTGGTGGCGCGAACCAGGCCCATGCCTTCGCCGACATTCTCGGTGCTCTCTTGGATCAGAGCAGAGATATCGACCACCGCTTCGGCCGCGCGTTGGGCAAGTGTGCGGACTTCGTTGGCGACCACAGCAAAGCCTTTGCCGGCATTTCCTGCGCGCGCCGCCTCGACCGCTGCGTTGAGCGCCAGCATTTTGGTCTGGATGGCAATCGACTCGATCTTAGTCGTGATCTCAGAGATCTTGCTCGAGCTTCCTTCGATCCGCTGCATTGCCTCAATCGCGTTCGCTGCAACGCCACCACCTGCCTTCGCCCGGCTGGCAGCGCTCGCCGCTGCGTCATCAGCGGCCCGTGCATTTTGCGCACTTGAGGCGATCTGAGACGACATTTCCTCGATCGAGGCTGCGGTCTCCTGCAGCGAGCTTGCTTGATGCCCAGCGCGATCGGACAGTGTCCCAGCATCGCGATTGATATCGCCGGTGACTTCCCGAACCCGATCGCTGGCCACGAGGATCTGCGAGATCATGTTCTGCAACCGCGTAATTGTTGCGTTCACATCTTCCTGGAGCTTCTCAAACTCGCCGCTGAACCGGCCCTCGAAGTTTTGCGAGAGATCCCCATCCGCGATCCGGCGCAGGGCAGTGCGGGTTTCCTTCAAACCATGATCGACCACCTCAAAGAGTTGATTGACCCCGCCAGCCAGTTGACTGAGATCTTCCTGGGCGAAATCGGTTGAGACCCGCACCTCAAAATTACCGACGGCTGCGCTGCTGACTGCAGAGGTCAGAGCCTCCTGCAATCGGTCCATCGAGGCTTGCCGATCGGCGCGGGCTTTGTTGGCGACTTTCTCTTTCTCCGCCAGTTCGCGCATGCGCAGCGCATTTTCTTTGAAGACTTGAGTAGCACGGGCGATGTCGCCGACTTCGTCCTTGCGGTTTTGGCCTGCAACGTCGCAATCCAGCTCACCCGCGGCGAGGCGGCGCATCGCCTGGGTAATTTTGCCAACCGGTCCGGCAATGCCCGAGCCTGTGATGTAGGCCACCATCAACCCAACGAAGACTGCGACAGTCATACACCCAATAATGATCGTATAGGCCGAGTTGACCGTTGCGATGTTTGCGGCTTTGCGGACCTCCATCAGGCCTCGCTCTTCAGCCGAGAAGTCAGCCATCAAGGCCCTGAACATGTCGAAGTAGGTTTTACCACGCGCCTGACCGACCAGATCGGCCATATCATCCATGGTTCGTGCATCACCGATTTCGGTCCTGAAATCGATCGTCGGCTCGACGACGTCGGCAATCCAGCCATCGATCGTGGCGCGGGTTTCCGTCAACAAATCCACCTGGCTCGGATTGTCGCTGACGGTGCGCTGCAACTCTCCGATCAGTTCATTGAATTGAGAACGACCAGATTCATAAGGTTCCAAGAAAACTGGATCGCCAGCAAGAAGATAGCCACGCATCCCGGTTTCCATGTCAATCGCGAGGGCCAGCACGTTATTCGCCATGCCGATGACCTTGTATGTATGCGTCACCCACTGCATCGCGTCACGGGTCTGCGCTTGGCTTGCAGAACCCTCATCCAGCAGGCGGCTAAACTCCGCTTGGCGTTCTGTCAGCAGGGTTTCTTCGTTTTTGATGAATTGACCGATCTGCCCGCGAAACCGATCGAAATAGGTTTTGCCGCGGGCTTCTCCGACCAGGCGCGCCATGTCGTTCATTGTCGGCGCGTCACCGATATCACGGCGGAGCTGGATCTGATCCTCGGTCACATCGGTCTGCCAATTGCGCAAAACTTCCTCAACCTGGCCCAGTCGATCGACCTGCCCTGGATTATCGCTCACAGTCTCCTGCAGCTTCGCGATCCGTTCGTAGACGTCTGCTTCACCGCTGCGGTATGGATCCAGGAACTCGTTCTTGCCCGCGAGCAGATAACCGCGCATCCCGGTTTCCATATCAACCGCCGCGGCCACGATTCGATTGGCCTCATTGAGCACGGTGTGGGTATGGTCGACCCATTTCTTGGTGACTGAAATCTGTTGGAGAGAGACGACGCCCACCCCACCTACCACCAGCATCATAGCAAGCGGGATAATCACACCCAGACCAACTTTCGTCCGGGTTTTGCGGTTTTGGAACCAGTTCATCAGCATTGTCGACCTCATGCATATTCGCGTCGGCAATGGCTCATCTGCATGGCGGCTTGCCGACGGGCGTAGTGCATAAGGGGAATCGGCTTAACCGAAGGTGTATTGGCCGAGCATTCAATAAATCGGGTGGGCCTTGTCAGCCCAGATCGCTGGGTTTCCAATTCTTTTGATGCCAAGCCACAGCGGTTGAGATGATGTTGTCGAGATCTGAATACCGGCTCTCAAACCCTAGCCGTTCTTGGATCTTACTGGGATCGGCGATTAGCGATGGCGGGTCGCCAACTCGGCGCGGTACGATTTTTTGAGGGACCGGATTGCCCAGATGGCGGGATACAGCCTCGACGATCTCGATTACCGAGTAACCCTGACCGACGCCCACATTGAACTGATCGGTCTCGCCACCGTCCAACAAGTACCGGCACGCGGCTACATGTGCTTCGGCTAGATCGGTCACATGGATATAGTCACGAACGGCCGAGCCATCGGGCGTCTCATAGTCATCGCCAAAGATTTGGAAGTCGTCGATTTGACCCAAGCCCGCCAGGATCGCGCGTGGGATCAGATGCGTCTCAATCCGATGGGCCTCACCCGTCTCGCCATCCTTGTCACCGCCCGAGGCGTTGAAATAGCGCAGGCAAACCGATCGCAGGCCATAGGCGGCCGAGAAATCCTGCAGGATCTGCTCGACCATCCATTTCGTCCGGCCATAGGGGTTGATCGGCCGTTTTGGCAGCGTCTCGTCGATCACGTCGCGCTCAGGGATCCCGTAGATCGCGCAGGTGGATGAAAAGATCAGCGGCAGGTTCCCTGCCGCCCGCGCGGCCTGTGCTACGTTCAACGAGCCGAGAACGTTGTTGCGATAGTATTTTTCGGGATCCTGCACCGACTCGCCCACATAGGCATAGGCCGCGAAGTGGATGGCAGCAACAGGGTTCACTCTCTCGATCGCCTGGGCCAGCGCTTCAGGGTCAGAGATATCGCCGACGATCAGATCCCCCCATTTGACCAGGTCGCGATAGCCCTCGGTCAGATTGTCGAAAACAACCGGCTCAAACCCTCCGGCGCGCAGCTGTTTGCAGGTATGGCTGCCGATATATCCGGCGCCGCCGAAGACCAGAACCTTGTCCATACCGATGCTCCACCCTCTGAAACTGGTGCTGTTGAGGACCATCCAGCGGGCGCGAGGTCAATGTTTTTCTCGCCCCGATCTGGTCAGCCAACCCTTGGCAGGGATATCCTAGGGACGAATTAAGGTCGGGGGTTTTCTGAACGAGATGCAGAAGCAGGCGCGCATCCATGCCAAAAGTGCTTGAGCGAGCGATTGGCCAACGCATGACCCGGCGCACCGGGTTTGCCCTGATTGCTATGTTTGCGACTGTCCTCGCGGTCCTGTCACCACAAGCGATCGATCCGCTTTTCACCCTGCAAACGACGCTGAGCGACCGTGCACGGATCCTGTTCGCGCCTTCACCGGCGGGGCAAGATACACGGATCTCGTTGGTCGCGATCGACGAGGCGACGATGGCGACGCTCCCCTATCGCTCCCCCGTCGATCGCGCGTTCCTCGCGGAGTTGGTGGAGATCGTGGGAGCCTCCGGTGCGCGGGCAGTGGGCTTGGATCTCTTACTCGATCAGCCAACCGAGCCTGAGAAGGACGCGAAACTGGCAGAGGCCATCGCCAACTTTCCCGGAACAGCGGTAATTGCTTGGGCCGATCACCGCGCCGGGTTGACAGAGGCGCAACAAGCCTGGTTGACGCAGTTCACGGCCGCGAGCGGTGCGGTCCCCGGCTTCGTCAATCTGACCACCGATGGTGATGGCCGCGTCCGGCGCTATCGGACCCGGCTCTCCGACACGCCCAATCCGAGTTTCGCCGCCGCCCTCGCCGAGCTTCCAGAGAACCGCAGTGGATTGATCGACTGGCGTAAAACCGGGCTCGAGAACACAGCGGTTTTCCAGCAAACCCCAGGCCATGTCCTGCCGCTCGTGCAAGCGAACCCGGCCATCCTGAAGACCTGGTTTGAAGGGCGGATTGTCATTATCGGTGCTGATCTGCCGCTACAGGATCGCCACCCGACGCCGCTGTCGATGACCCTAGACACAGCCGAGACAGCAGGCGCCCTGATCCATGCGCAGATCATCTCCCAGATGCTCGATGGCCGCGAGGTCGCGGTTCTCAAACCCGAGACGACATGGCTGATCGCCCTTGGTCTTGCAGTAATTGCGGTCACCATCGCGGCGATCGGCACGCATTACCTGCTGAGGCTCTTGATGCTGCTGGCCACAGCCGGCGTGTTTTTTGGCGCAACGATCTGGATCGTTGAAAGCGGTGGGCCCGTTTTGCCTTTGGTCACAGGTTTTTTGGCCATCGCACTAAGCGCATCCGGCGGGATGGGCCTCGACGCGGCCCTTGCCCATCACGATCGCAAATTCATCCGGACCGCGTTTTCCCACTACCTCGCGCCGGAGCTCGTGGCGGAGCTGGTCGAAGACCCAACCGCGCTGCGCCTAGGTGGGGAACGCCGCGAGATGACTTTCATCTTCACCGATATCGCGGGCTTTACGGGCATGAGCGAGCGACTTCCGCCCGAAGAGTTGACAAGCCTCCTGAACCGGTACCTCGAGGGGATGAGTGAGATCGTCATGCGCCACGACGGCGTGGTCGACAAGTATATCGGGGATGCAGTTGTCGCCCTCTTTGGCACACCGCATAACGATCCGGCCCATGCCGCCCATGCCTTGCGCTGCGCGGCCGAGCTTGACAAATTCGCCGAAGGTTTCCGGCGTGAGATCGGTGGAGATCTCGGCGTAACCCGCATCGGGGTTCACACGGGCGTCGCGACGGTCGGCAATTTCGGCGGCACTGCGCGGTTCGATTACACTGCAATTGGTGATGCGATGAACACGGCTGCTCGCCTCGAAGGGGCGAACAAGTTCTTCGGCACGCGAACCCTGATTAGCGGTGCAGCAGCCCAGGCTGCCGAGCCATTGCTTGACGCGCCAATGCCCCTGCAGCCCATCGGCGCCGTCATTCTCAAAGGAAAGACCGAGGCGATACCGATCCTCACTCTAAAACCAGACGCAGACGGCGATTGGCTCGATGAATACCGCGCAGCCCTCGAGACGCTTGAAGGCCCCCATGAGATCGCAGAGCAATCCTTCGTCCGCCTCGGTCCTGATCCTGTGGTCGACTTTCACCTCGCCCGGATCCGCGAACGCGAGGCTTCTTGGGTGGTTGAGCTGACTGAAAAATAAACGATCGTGTCACGCCGCCGAGGTTATCATGGCAGAAACAGACCGTTCGGCTGGTGCTTTCTCGATTGCATATCGGAAAGACGCAAAGACAGATCCCACCGCGCATGCTCGGACCGCGCAGAACGTGATGCCCTCTGTCACTCGGTATTGTCTGAGACCGCTTCGATCGGAGAGGCCTCCGATCAGGTTCGAGCATGGCTGCGCAGCCAAAAGAGACGCGCATCGGGTCCGCTAGGTAGGCTTGCCATATCCTACCTTCCGTCGCCCGTTTTCCCTGGGATCGTCCGGACCGGGTTCTCACCCGACCAAACGGCTAGCGGGATGATGTATCTTGGAGTTTTATTAAAATTCGATGAAACCGTCCGGCCCAGTACTGCCTTAGGAGCCCGGGGGGCATCCAGCGGAGCACCTTCGGCACTCCGACTGCCCGCCCACCCGGCCATGAGTTGATCGCGAAGTCCGAGCTAAACCCCAGCGTTGCGACTGGGCGCCGGGCGGTCCTGCGCCCGGTTTGCCGGGCGCTACGGGAGGCTATGCCTCCCGCGATCCGGTAACGGATTGGGACCGGCTAGGTACCGCTAGCCCGCTTACTAGCCGATCTGCGGCAGGAGCGCGTCCATCGAGGCCTTTGCGTCACCATAGAACATCCGGCTGTTCTCCTTGAAGAAGAGCGGGTTCTCGATGCCCGAGTAGCCGGTGCCCTTGCCGCGTTTGCAGATGAAGACCTGACGCGACTTCCAGACCTCGAGCACGGGCATGCCGGCGATAGGCGAGCCTGGATCGTCCTGCGCTGCGGGGTTCACGATGTCGTTTGCACCGATCACGATCACCACGTCCGTCTGTGGGAAATCATCATTGATCTCCTCCATCTCGAGCACGATGTCATAAGGAACTTTCGCCTCTGCCAGAAGCACGTTCATGTGGCCCGGCAGGCGACCCGCGACCGGGTGGATCGCGAAGCGAACGGTAGTGCCTTTGTCACGGAGCTTGCGGGTCAGCTCGCTCACCGATTGCTGAGCCTGGGCCACCGCCATGCCATAGCCCGGCACGATCACGACGCTATCGGCGTCGTTCAGCGCGCTCGCAACACCATCGGCATCGATGGCGACCATCTCGCCCTCGACCGCCTGGGCTTCGGATTGCTCACCGCCCCAGCCGCCAAGGATGACCGAGATGAAGCTCCGGTTCATGCCTTTACACATGATGTAAGAGAGAATGGCACCCGAGGCGCCGACCAGGGCGCCGACCACGATCAGAAGATCGTTGCCCAGCGTGAACCCGATCGCCGCAGCTGCCCAACCCTAGTAAGAGTTAAGCATCGAGACCACG
>JBCDAQ010000014.1:0-38969 GCA_039185285.1 Pseudomonadota bacterium | reverse complement strand
CTTTGGTGAGCGGGTCGAGACCGCCCTCGCGCCCCTCGGCCATCACACGCTTCATCTGCGACCACATGGAGGCGAGCAGCGGAGGGTCATTCGCCACGATCCGCCAGACATTGTTGACGTAGTCGGTGTTCCGGGTCTTGCGGATATCGTCAAAGACCGCCGCCGCCTTGGGGCTCAGTTCATCGTCGGTTAGGATGCGGTTGGTGGCCAAGTCTCAAGCTCCTCGTAGAGTCATAAGACGCCGCAAAGCGCGATGGAAGATGAAGGGAACTCCCCCCAGCATCATTGGAGGCATTAACACGGCCAGAAGCTCCGGAAGCGC
Source organism: Pseudomonadota bacterium (assembly GCA_039185285.1). Classification (GTDB taxonomy): domain Bacteria; phylum Pseudomonadota; class Alphaproteobacteria; order Rhodobacterales; family Rhodobacteraceae; genus Thermohalobaculum. The sequence goes on along the minus strand of JBCDAQ010000014.1, from coordinate 38,647 downwards.
ATGTGTCCACCGTTCCTCAGAACTAATCACAATCGCCGAGTAGCAGCCAATAAATACGACTGAAACAACAAGTGCTGCAGAGCAAAGTATCAGCGTCTTTTCAGTGCGTTTGAATTTCGTTATGAGCGAGAGAATGATAAATATCGAAATAATACCCAGTACCGTTGGGGATAATAATATTATTTCAGTGTTCAAAACGACGACGAAACTGTCCAAAACATAGCCGAATATATGTGGGGAGAAAAACAACGCCGCCAGCCCAGTCGCGGCCAGATAATTTTTTCCCTTCACGACATCATATCCTGTCGTAAACAGGATTGCGGCCAACAACCCGTAACCGGCGATCGACCACGCGATAACGAGCACTACCATCAAAGATCACCCATCACCGCCTGATTGAAGCCGAAGATCCTGCGCGCGCCGCTCAGAGGGATCAGTTGCACCTCCCGGCTCTGGCCGGGCTCGAAGCGGACAGCGGTGCCTGCGGGGATGTCGAGGCGGGTGCCTCGCGCGGCATCACGGTCGAAATCGAGCGCGCTGTTGGTCTCGGCGAAGTGGTAGTGGCTGCCCACTTGCACCGGGCGGTCGCCGGTATTGGCGACCATCAGGGTGATCGCGTCTCGGCCTTCGTTGAGGGTGATGTCACCCTCGGCGCAGAGGATTTCTCCGGGGATCATTGGGGCCTCCTGACATCGGAAACGGTAGGGGTGATTTGGTGGTGCAAACAGTCAGCATGGGATCTTCACGAGGTTGGTTCGGGATCGGGCTCGGCGGCCGAAGGATGGGCATGGCGGCGGCTGGTCTGTTGCGCCATGCAGCTTGCGCCGATCACTGCCCCTGCGACCAGCGCACCGGTGCCGAGTGCTGCAGCGCCCAGCATGGCGGTGCAGACGAGTTTCTTCTTCACCACAAGGGGCGCGATCAAGAGCGGGGCGAGGGCCATTTTGGCGAGGATCATCGAGGTCTCCTTTCAGATCGGGTGCTGTGGGTGGACGGCCAGAACGTCGTCGATGAAGGTTGTTTGATGTTGCTCATGCGCTGCCACCAGGTGGGCTTGCCGCGATGAGCAGTGCGTTCACGATAACCGCAAACGCGATTGTGCCGATAATGCACCAACGCCAAAACCCGGCTGAGAGGCTTGAAAGGCGATCGAGCTCGACACGTTGCTCGAGCCATTCCTTGGTTTCGGAGGCGGGCTGGGGAAGTGACTTCTTCTCGCGGACATGAGAGAGCATGTATTCCCAACCGCAGATCTCCGGGTCTGCGTACTTCTTTTCGAAATGCGCGAGATAGGTGCCAACGGTGCGGATCCCTTTGCTGATCCGTGTGCTCTGAAGATAGCAGAGATAGGCGACCACAGACGGCAGAAGGAAGTTGAGCCGGGCCAGCAGGTCCGGAATGCTGCCGCCGGTGGTCAGGAGCCAGGCATAAATCGCAACGATCGCTGATGCGCCCAGCCTGTCGGTCAACCGACGCTCTCCCTGGAGCGACATCATCTCGGCGCGGAGGGATTTGTACTCCTCGAGATGAAAGTCCAAGTGGCGGGAGGTTTCGGACATCGGTGTTCACCGGATCGGATGGTGCACGGTCACAAGCTTGGTGCCATCCGGGAAGGTGGCTTCGACTTGGACTTCGTGGATCATCTCGGGGATGCCGGGCATGCATTGCTCGGCGGTGATGACGGTGGCGCCTGCCTCCATCAGATCGGCGACCGAGCGGCCATCGCGGGCGCCCTCGACCACGTAATCGGTGATCAGGGCGATCGCCTCGGGGTGGTTCAGTTGCACGCCCCTCTCCAGCCTGCCACGGGCGACCATGGCGGCGAGGGAGACGAGGAGCTTGTCCTTTTCGCGGGGGGTGAGCTGCATCAGAGGGTCCAGACTTTGGGTAGGGGGGCGCCGCGCAGAAGCTCGAGCGCCGGGATGAGGTGTTTGCGAAGACTGTGGCTGTCGGGGGCTGTGATCCGGGCGGTCAGTACGCCGTCGCGGATCAGGCTGGCGCCCGCGGAACAGGGTAGGGTGGCGCGTAGGGGGGTGAGTAGTGTTTCGGCCTGTGGGGTGATCAGGGCGATGCTGGCGAAGGCGCGATCGCCGTTCAGGAGGGCGGCGCGTGCCGTGGTCTCGGCCACGTTGCCCTCGAGCCGGAGGGCGTCTGCATAGATGAGCCGTCCGCCGCGGCGGATGCGCCATTGATCGGAGAAGTGGATGTCAATGAGGCTTTCGCCCATGGCGGCGCGGCCGAGGATGATGCTCTCGACCGCGAGGAGGCGCGCGCTCTCGGCCATGTCGACCGTGAAGCGGCGGGCGAGGGAGGAGCGGTCGAACAGGATCGTCTCCTGCGGGAGCCAATCGATGCGGGCGCTCTCAGCGAGGGTGAGTTCGGTCTCCAGCCGTCCGGTCTGGCCTGGTTGGGCGCGGTAGGCCCGCTCGGCCGTTTGGGTGGTGAGGCTGAGATGGGTGTGATCCCCCGCCGTCGCCTGCCACTGGAAATGGTCGCCGCCGGTGATCCCACCTGCGGTGTTGAGAAAGACTGCCTGAAGGTCAGGGGTCTGTGTGCGCGGGAGAAGGATCTTCGCGGAGCCCTGCTGGCGCAGTCCGGCCAACCGAGTGGCGCCGCGCCGCGTGGCGATTGAGATCTCGCCCGCACCTTGGGCGCGGGGTTGCACCGGGGCGGCGTTGAGCGCTGTGGTGTCGAGATCTCTGGCCAATGGGGCCTCTTGCAGGTTCCAGTCCTGAAAATTCTGCATGAGATCGGGATCGCCGCAACAAGAAAGCTGCAACGGGTTGCAATTCTGCCCACGTTTGCCCGGTTCGGAGGCATTTCCCGCCCCTCCTGCCATTTGGTTCACCAGGCGTTTCCTGCATATCGGCCTTGACCTAGGGGCAGGTGGTGTGGCTGAGGGGCTGTGCTAAGGAAGCAGCACTGCATTTGCGGAGCCTATGATGACCCGAAGACCGCGCCTGATGGTCTCCCCCACCGGGGCAAGACGCCAGAAGACCGATGTGGCGGGAATCCCGTTGAGCATCCCTGAGATCGCGCTGGAAGCGCTCTCCTGTCAGAGGGCCGGCGCGGATGCGATCCACTTACATGTGCGGGATCGAGATGGGGTGCATAGCCTGGATGCCGGGCTCTATCGCGAGGCGATCCTAGCGGTGACCGAGCAGGCGCCGGGGTTGGAGATCCAGATTACGACGGAGAGCGCGGGGCGGTTTGAGGTTGGCGATCAACTCCGGTGTCTGGCGCAAGTGCGCCCAGTTGAGGCGAGCGTGGCGATCCGGGAGATGCTTAGAGAGCCGTCTTTGGCGGCCAAGGTCTATGGCTTGGCTGACGAGGTCGGGATCCGAGTGCAGCATATCTTGTTCGACCTTACCGATGTCGCGAGCCTGCGTGAGGCTTACCGCTCGGGTTTGGTGCCCGAGACGATGCGCGAGGCGATTTTTGTGCTGGGTAAGTATGCGCCCCCGACGCTCGGCCAACCGGATGATCTCGAGCCGATGCTCGCGGCGGCGGGAGATTTGGAGCTGGACTGGATGGTCTGTGCCTTTGGTGGCAATGAGCTTGCCTGTCTGACCCGCGCGATGCAGCTCGGGGGCCATGCCCGTGTGGGGTTCGAGAACAATATCCACTTGCCAGATGGGTCGGTCGCGGCCTCAAATGCCCAATTGGTGAAACTGGTCGACCAGGCGCGCGATGCGCTGAGAGAGGAATGAGCTGATGTCCCATGTCTTCCCCCGTCATACCAAGAACTTGCCGCCCAAAGCTGTGGGTGGGCAGGGGTGCTATCTGATCGATGAGACGGGCAAGCAGTATTTCGATGGCTCCGGAGGCGCGGCCGTCTCCTGCCTGGGTCACGGGGATCGCGATGTCATTGAGGCCGTCAAGGCGCAGATGGACAACCTCGCTTTCGCCCATACGGGGTTCTTTACCTCTGAACCGGCGGAGCTGTTGGCGGACAAGCTGATTGCCAAGGCGCCGGAGGGGATTGACCGGGTCTACTTCGTTTCCGGCGGATCGGAGGCAACTGAGGCTGCGATCAAGCTGGCGCGGCAGTACCATCTGGAGAAGGGCGCACCGGAGCGAACCCGGCTGATTGCTCGAAAGCAGAGCTATCACGGCAACACGTTGGGCGCGCTTGCCGCGGGTGGCAATGAATGGCGCCGGGCGCAATTCGCACCGATCCTGACTGAGATGAGCCATATCGAGCCCTGCTACCAATATGTTCACAAGCGCGATGATGAGACGGTGGAGGAATACGGCCTGCGTGCCGCCCAGGCGTTGGAGGATGAGATCCTGCGGTTAGGGCCCAGCTCGGTCATGGCGTTTATGGCGGAGCCCGTGGTTGGCGCGACCCTCGGTGCCGTGCCGCCAGCACCGGGCTACTACAAGCGGGTGCGGGAGATCTGTGACCGCTATGGCGTCCTCTTGATTCTCGACGAGGTGATGTGCGGGATGGGCCGGACAGGAACGCTTTTCGCCTCGGAGCAGGACGGGATCTTGCCTGATATTGTCTGTATCGCCAAAGGGTTGGGGGCTGGATATCAACCGATCGGTGCGATGCTGTGTACGGCTGAAATCTATGGTGCGATCGAGGCAGGGAGCGGGTTTTTCCAGCATGGGCATACCTATCTCGGCCATCCGGCAGCGACGGCCGCGAGCGTTGCGGTGATGACCGCGATTGAAGAGCGGGATCTCCTGACCAATGTCAAAACAATGGGTGGTAGGCTGCGTGAGGGTCTGGAGCAGACCTTCGGCCAACACCGTCATGTCGGCGATATCCGGGGCAGGGGCTTGTTCCAGGGGATCGAGATCGTTGAGGATCGCGAGTCCAAAGCGCCATTCGATCCAGCGCTGAAGGTGGCGCCGCGATTCAAGAAGGCGGCCTTCGAGGCCGGGCTGATCTGCTACCCGATGCAGGGCACACGTGACGGGGTGCATGGCGATCATGTTCTCCTGGCTCCGCCCTTCATCATGGAAGAGGCGCATGTGGATGAGCTGATCGGGAAGCTGGGTAAAGCGTTGGAAGCGGTTTTACCTCAGGCTGCCTAAGAGTTTCACGCAGGACAGCCCCGACCTCGAGAGAGCGATCGTTGTTTTCGATCTGTGCGTTGTCCCGTAAAGCACCGACACCGCATTAGCTGCCGGTGACATCTCGATGGGCCCTTTCGTCGGGAGGGGCGGGCGCTGCACATCGTGCCGCCTGGTGCAGCTTTGGCTAATACTTGTTTCTCAGCTTCTTGCAGTAACCCGTTCAATGTTTTGACGGGTTGACGGCTCCTTTTCTCACCATAGAGTGATTTGACCTGCCGCGTGCACCACCGCGGGCGGCGATTCAGTATAATCAGGGAGTATCTCAGATGATGCGCAACTTTCTTGGCCTCGCCGCTGGCGCTGCCGTTGCCCTCACTACGCTGCCGGCCATGGCGCAGCAGCAGTTCATTTCGATCGGCACCGGTGGGGTCACCGGGGTTTACTATCCGACCGGCGGTGCGATCTGCCGTTTGGTAAACAAAGACCGCAAAGAGCACGGGATCCGCTGCTCGGCCGAGTCGACCGGTGGCTCGATCTACAACATCAACACCATTCGCGCAGGCGAGCTGGAGTTTGGCGTTGCTCAGTCCGACTGGCAGTATCACGCCTATAACGGCACTTCGAAGTTCGAAGATGCGGGCAAGTTCGAGAACCTCCGCGCGGTCTTCTCGGTCCACCCCGAGCCAGTGACCGTGATCGCGTCCGAAGCATCGGGCATCGACACCATCGCCGATGTGAAAGGCAAGCGGATGAACATCGGCAACCCAGGCTCCGGTACTCGCGGGACTTGGGAAGTCATGGAAGCCGCGATGGGCTGGGACCGTTCGGACCTGAAATTGGCGGCCGAGATGAAGTCGGCTGAGACCGGTCAGGCGGTTTGTGACGGTAAAATTGATGCCTATTTCTGGCTGGTGGGTCACCCCTCCGCGCTGACGCAGGAATCGCTCGCCACCTGTGCGGCGAAACTGGTCGATGTGACCGGCCCTGCGATCGACAAGCTGGTTGCAGACAACCCGTTCTACCGCAAAGCCACCATCCCGGCAGGCATGTACAACAACGACAGTGACATCCAGACCTTTGGTGTTGGTGCGACCTTCGTGACCTCGGCCGATGTCCCGGACGAGGTTGTCTATGTCGTCGTCAAAGCGGTCTTTGAGAACTTTGACCAGTTCAAGAAGCTTCACCCGGCGTTCGCCAATCTCAGCGAAGAGCAGATGATCAAGGACAGCCTTTCCGCACCGCTCCATGACGGTGCTGCGAAGTACTACAAAGAGCGCGGCTGGATGTAATCCATCCCGATCTGACAAGGCGCATGGCGGGGAACTGCCATGCGTCTCTCCCGTTAAACCGGATAACAGAATAAGACCCGCGGGGGGCGTGGCTCATGACCGATAAAGACGCAAATCTCGACCAGTTCACAGCGACCGATACCGGCGGAAGACAGCCGATTGGCTGGCAGAAAGGCGTGATTTTCTGGGGGGCGCTCGCCTGGGCGTTTTTCCAGCTCTATATCGCCTCTGCCTTTCCGTTCTGGGTGCAGGAGAACTTTGGCTTTGGCGTTGTTACGAACTCGAACGCGCGGCTGATCCACCTAGCCTTTGGTCTGTTCCTGGCCGCGATGGCCTTTCCGCTGTTCAAGTCGAGCCCCAAGGATCACATCCCCTGGTATGACTGGGTGTTGGCAACACTTGGGATCATTTCTTGCCTCTACATCGTTGTTTTAAGGAATGAAATTGCCGTTCGCGCGGGCCTGCCGACGACCGGAGATCTGGTGATTTCGACTGTGGGCATGATCGTGCTGTTAATCACGGTCTACCGGGCACTGGGCCTGCCCTTGGTGATTGTTGCCTGTTTCTTCCTACTCTACACATTCGGCGGGGATGCCCGCTGGTTGCCTGAGGTGATGCAGTGGAAGGGCGCCTCGTACGGCAAGGCGATGTGGCACTATTGGATGCAGGGCGAGGGTGTGTTTGGCGTCGCGCTGTCGGTTTCTGCCTCGCTGATCTTCCTCTTTGTGCTCTTCGGCTCAATCCTCGAGAAGGCGGGCGCGGGGAACTATTTCATCAAGGTCTCATTCGCGTTGATGGGCCATTTGCGCGGCGGTCCGGCGAAGGCGGCTGTGGTCGCATCCGCCATGAGCGGGCTTTACTCCGGATCCTCGATTGCGAACACGGTGACCACGGGAACGTTCACCATCCCGCTTATGAAGCGCACGGGCTTCTCGGCGGAGAAAGCGGGGGCGGTTGAAGTCGCGTCCTCGACCAACGGTCAGTTGACCCCGCCGGTCATGGGGGCTGCTGCCTTCCTGATGGCCGAGTTCACGGGTGTGAGTTACACAGAGATTATCAAGCACGCGCTGGTGCCTGCGCTGGTGAGCTATATCGCCCTCGTCTACATCGTGCATCTCGAGGCGATGAAGTTGGGGCTGAAAGGGCTGCAGAAACCGCCTTCGACCGTTACTTTCGCCTCGAAAATCATTGGCGTCCTGTCGGGCTTTATCGGCGTCGCAGTGCTGGGGATCGCGGTCTATTACGGGCTCGGCTGGATCAAAGTCGCGATGCCGGACCAGGCGTTCTTCATCGTCACAGCGCTTTGCGCGATTGCCTATCTGATCTTGCTCTGGTTCGCCTCGCGCCTGCCGGATCTTGTGGTTGATGATCCGAATGACCCGATCACCGAATTGCCGAAGGCCGGTGAGACCGCGATGACCGGTCTTTACTACATCCTACCAATCGTCATCCTGATCTGGTGCATCGTGATCGAGCGTCTCTCGCCGGCTTTCTCGGCCTTCTGGGCGACGCTGGCGATGATCGCGGTCACCCTGACCCAGCACCCGATCAAGGCGATGATGCGCGGCGAAGGTCGGTTGCCCGAAGCGTTCAAGCGCGGCTGGAGCCAATGGATCGATGGCATGGTCTCGGGCTCGCGCAACATGATCGGGATTGGGGTCGCGACCGGTGCCGCTGGCATCATCGTGGGCACGATCTCGCTGACCGGTGCGCACCAGGTGATTGGGGAGCTGGTGGAGTATGCCTCCGGCGGCTATCTGATGGTCATGCTCTTCATGGTTGCCGTGATGAGCCTGATCCTCGGGATGGGGCTGCCGACCACGGCGAACTACATCGTGGTGAGCTCTCTCATGGCGCCGGTGATCCTGACGCTTGCCGCTGCTGATGGGCTGATCCTGCCGCTGATCGCAGTGCATCTTTTCGTCTTCTATTTTGGGATCCTGGCGGATGACACGCCGCCCGTAGGGCTTGCGGCCTTTGCGGCGGCGGCGATCTCGAAGGGTGATCCGATCAAGACAGGCATCCAGGGTTTTGCCTATGATATCCGCACGGCATTGCTGCCCTTCCTTTTCATCTTCAACACCGAGCTTCTCTTGATCGATGTCTCGCTTGGAAAGGCGTTTTTCGTCTTTGGGGTTGCGGTCTGTGCCATGTTGCTGTTCGCGTCAGCGACGCAGGGCTTCTTCCTGGTGCGCAACAAAGCCTGGGAGTCGGTGCTGTTGCTTTTGATCGCCTTCACGCTGTTCCGGCCGGGCTTCTTCCTCGATCAGATCCAGCCTCCTTTCCAGGACTCGCCACCGGACAAGGTGTTCGAAGTCGTGGGAGCCGCACCTGAGAATGGCGTGCTGACCTTTGTTGTCAGTGGACCGGATTTCGACTCCGGAGAGATCACCTCAACGACCATCTTGGTGCCCATGGGTCGCCGAGCCGAGGCGATTGAGCGGCTGGAGGAGGCCGGTTTGACCATCAATCTCGAAGATGGGTTGGCCAGGGTCGAAGAACCGTTCCCGCAGACTCCGTTCTTTGAGAAGATCGGGACCTCGTTTGACTACTATGGGGATGAACCGGTCAAAGTCGCGAATATCCGCACAGAATCCGAACGCCTGCCTAAGGAGATCTTCTATCTACCCGCGTTGGTCTTGCTCGCCGTGGTAGTTTTGATGCAGCGCCGCCGACGAGGCCAAGCCGCCTAGCGGATCATTTGAGCCTCAGCGCGGCGATCAGCGAGTTGGCGAGCAGCTTTCGCATCTCGTCTTTGGAGGAGCTTCAGCGCCTCCAACCGGGCGGTTGATCGTTTCGCGACTGCTCGGCATCGGGCGATTTCAATGGTGGCGTCGGTCAGCTCTTGCTCCATCGCTGCTCGCTTCAACAAGGTGGTTTGGCGCCAACGGTCGGTCAGCGCGCCGAGTGTCGGGGCAGTCTCAACACCCAGATGCCCCTCAGCCAGAATCTGGGCGTCGAGGCGGGCGATACGCTGTCTGATACTCTCGGCTTTGTGTTGCGCGATCCCCATCTCAGCCAAATCTCGGGTTTGAGCTGCTTTGGCGAGATTTATCAGGGGCGCCCAAGTTGGAGCACTCACTGCCCGCGCTCCCGCGCTTTGGCGCGCATGGCCTCAGCAAAGCGGATTGCGGCAGCAACGGCTTGGTAGTGGCCTGGGTCGATTTCCTTGCCGATTGGCACGGTTGCCTCAAGTGCTCTGGCTGTGACTGGGTCAGAAAAGATCGGGACATCGGCCTCGGTCGCGATACGGCGAATCGAGAGGGCGGTTTCATCCACGCCTTTAGCGACCACGACGGGGGCCGGATCCAAGGCACGGTTCCATTTGAGCGCCACCGCATAGTGAGTTGGGTTGACGACGACCACGGTGGATTTTGGCACCTCAGTCATCATTCGATTTGTAGCGATCTCCTCGGCGCGTTGACGGCGTTTGGCTTTCATCGCTGGGTCGCCTTCGGAGCGTTTCATCTCCTCCTTGACCTCTTGAAAGCTCATCCGGAGCTTGCGGCGGTGATCGTAGACCTGCCACATGTAGTCGACCGCCCCAATCAGTAACGCGATCAAGGCAATCTGGATCAGAAGGGCGTTGGCCATCTGCATCATGGTGGCTGGAACCGCGGTGGGAATCGCCCTGACGACGCCAACAACTTCATCCCTTTGCGCATATAGAAAGACGCCGAGGAGGACGGAGAAGATCAGCATTTTCACGGCTGACTTAAGGAATTCGAAAATGCCGGAGATGCCGTATTTTTGCTTGGCCTGTTCGAGTGGCGAGATCCGGTTGAGCTTTGGCTCGATCTTGCTGGGGACGAAGATGATTACTCTTTGCGCGGCGAAAACCAGCAGCACGAGAAGGAATGGGATGCCAAAGATCGCGGAGAAACCGAGGAGCGATTCTGCGACGATTTGCAGGCTCAGACCTTGCCCGCCGGTCGACAGCAAGCGGATCGACAACGTATCGGCATCCGCGAACAGTCGGCTTAGCACCACGCCAGCCTGATCGACCGCGGATTGGCCAGCAGCGGCCATGGCAATCAAAAGACCCAGATAGGCCGCGAAAACGGCGAGATCGGTGGACTTCGCGACGTCGCCTTTCTTTCGCGCTTCTTCGATTTTCTGTTCAGTGGGTTCCTGGGTTTTTTCCCCTTCGTCGCTGCCCCCCTCCATCACGGCATTCCGAAGGGGTTTGCGAGGACATCGTCAAGCTGATCCGCCCAATGGGTTAAGATGGCGAGAGAGGCCGCCCATAGGAAGAAGAGCGTGAGCCCAGTTATCGCAGGCGCCCCCACCAACGCGACCATGAGCTGCGGCATGGCGCGATTGATGGCCCCGAGTGCCAGATTGTAGAGTAGCGCGGCAATCATGAAGGGTGCTGCGAGCGAGAAAGCCAGCGAGAAGGCCGCCATCGTTCGCGCGGCCCCCCACATTGCCACATCCGCGCCGATAGGGAACGTTCCGAAAGGGATGACCTGGTAGGAGGAGACGAGGGCTAGAGTTGCTTTGATGTGAAGATCCATCGTCATGGCGAGTGCGATGCCCGCAATGGTGAGAAAGTTACCGATCGCGGGCATGGGGTCAGGTGTGACGCCCGCGCCGAAGATCTGAGCGACGGAGGTGGATTGCGCGGCGATCGAACCTGCGAGTTGCAAAACCATGATCATCAGGCGGATCGTCAGACCAAGCAGGATGCCCGCCACAGCTTCTGCAGCCATTAGACGGGTCAACGCCATGGCGTCTCGGGTGCCTTCGTCGGCACGCAGTGGCGTCTCGGCCGCGACCAGGGGCCAAATGATGAGGGTGAAGGCGATGGCAGCGCCGAGCCTGACCCGCGCAGGCAGCGTCATCTCGCCGAAACCGGGCAAGAGAGCGATTGTCGCCCCAACCCGGGTGAAAACAGCGATCAAGGCGTAGATCTCTGCCGCACCGAAATTCAGGATCTCTCCAAGAAGGCGGAAAACCTCGGTTGACTGCATTGTTCACGCGACCCCGAGGAGGCTGGGCTTGGAGCTCGTGCCAATTTCCTCGAACGACAAGACGGTGTTTCGAATGCCTTTCGCGTTCAGCACTGTTCTCAGGAACCGGCGACGGCGGGAAGTCGTGGCAATAATCGGCTGGCGCCCCTGGGCGGCTGCGTCGGCGACCTTCTGAGCAACCGCTCCGGCCAGTCGATTGAACTCCGATGGGGGTAAAGCGACATCTGCGATCCCATCCTCGGTTTCTTGACTGTGTTCGGTGAACAGCTCTTCCCACTCCGGGCCCAGCTGGATCATCGGAAGCGTGCCATCAGCTTCGGCTGCTTCTGCGACCAGTTGGAAACCTATGCGGTGGCGCACATGCTCTGCGATCACTTCGGGTATCTGGCTGGCATGACGGGCCTCCGCGATTGCCTCGAGGATCAGCGGTAGATTGCGGACCGAAACGCATTCGCGCAGAAGCTCCCGCAGAACACCTTGGAGAAGGTCGATGGGAACTTTGTCAGGGATGAACTCATCGAGCAGTCGCCGGTTTGAAGCCGCGCGCTGAGTATCAGAGACAGCCGCGAATTCATCGAGCAGTTTTCGCAGCGCGCGACGTGAGAAAAGGCGGGCGAAATTCTCTTTGATGGTCTCCAATAGATGAGTCGCCACCACTTCGATCGGCGTTATGACGGGCAGGCCTGTTAGGGCGGCGCTCTCTTGATCCTCGGGCGCGATCCAGCGGGCGGGTGCGCCGTAGACAGGCTCTTTCACATCATCGCCAGGAGGCGCCAAAGCGTTCTCATCGTTCAAAAGAACCAAACGGCGGTTCATATCGAGGGTCGCTCGGGTGAGCTCGACCCCTTGGATCTTGATCACGTAGGTTCCATTGGGCAGGCCCACATCGTCCGTCAATCGGATCTCTGGGATCACGATCCCATAGAGGCCCACAATGTGGTTGCGCATGTTGGTAATTCGGTTCGACAGGCCCGAGGCTTCGTCCATAACGGAGTTCACCATGTCCGACGAAAACTCGACATGGATTTCGTCGAGATCAAGCAGGTCGCCGAGGGTTTGATTGGCGAGGTCCTGCTTTTCGGCGGCCTCTTCCGGTTTAGGTGTTTCGTCCTCTAACGGGCGGCTCGCGACCCAGGCTGCGGTGCCTAGGACCGCACTGCCGACGAGGAAAGGGATAATCGGCAGGCCCGGTACCAAAGCGAGCAGGGCCATCACAGCAGCGACCGTTGCCAATGCGCCCGGGAAGCTGCCGAGCTGATTGATCAGCGCTTGGTCGGTCGAGCCCAGAAGACCGCCTTTGGAGAGCAGAAGGGCGGCAGCGATTGATAGGATCACCGCCGGGATCTGGTTCACCAATCCATCGCCCACCGTCAAAATTGCATAGGTCTCGAACGCCTGACCGATTGGCATGTCGTGGACCATGATGCCCATGACCATCCCGACCACGAGATTAAGGAGCGTGATCAAGAGGCCCGCGACAGCATCGCCTTTGACGAATTTGGACGCGCCATCGAGCGAACCGAAGAACGTCGTCTCATCCTGTTCCAGTTTACGGCGGGCGCGGGCCTCGTCGTGATTGATGGCACCGGCGGCCATGTCGCTGTCGATTGCGAGTTGTTTGCCGGGCATGCCGTCAAGGGCGAAGCGCGCGCCAACCTCTGCCATCCGGCCAGCGCCCTTGGTGATGACGATGAAGTTCACGATCAACAGTACGCCGAAGACCACGAGACCGAGGAAGATCGATCCCCCCATCACGAAATTTGCAAAACCTTCGATCACCTCACCGGCCGCATGTGTCCCGTTATGCCCCTCGCCGATAATGAGCTTGGTCGAGCTGATGTTCAGCGAGAGACGCAACATGAGAGATGCGAGCAAAACCGTTGGAAACGCGGAAAAATCCAACGGACGTTGAATGAAGAGTGTGTTGGTGAAGACGAGGATCGACAGGGCGAAGGAGACCATCAACCCGAGATCCAGAATGAAGGCTGGTACGGGCAGGATCATCATCACGATGATCGCCATCAAAGCGAGCGCGAGCAGGATCGTCGGTTGGTAAAGGCGCGGGGTCATTGGGTGGCTCCAAAGAGCGGCTTGGCCCGGGTCAGAAGGCTTTGCCCATTGTTGAAGGCGGTCAGGGCGACACCTCCTGGTGATGCGTGTTGCGGGGTGGATAGACGCACGCCGAGATCGGCAATCAAAACGCTCGCTTCTTCAGGAAGCTCGACAGGCGCAGCGGGCTCAACCGGCGATAGATTGGCCAGGATACGCTCAAAGCGATTGGTATATTTCGCAGCGAGGGTTGGTGTACGCGAATGGTACTTGCCGACCGCCCGTGTCCAATCGCCGCCTTCGGCTTTAAGCTCTTTGAGGAAACGCGCTGCATAGTCGGCATTCAAGTTTTGATCGAACATGGTTTCGATCGACTCGAACGCCTCGCCATGCCAGCGAAAATTGATCTGGAAGCAGCCAACATCGAAAGAGCGGGCGCCTCGGGCGTGGTGGTCTAGGGCAAAGCGGAGAGCTTCGGCACGGTTATCGAACCAATGGCCCGTACCTTCCATATTGATCGTCCAGGGCCAGGGTTCGAGCTGACCCTGCCGTGCGCGCCCGGTCTCGGTTCGGGTCAGGGCGCGCATAACCTCGAGGGGGACGTCATGACGCGCACTGGCGTTTCTTGCGGCTGCGTCGCAGACCGCATCGCGCGGGCGATCCCCGGTATGGTGAGCGACGCTGAGGAGGGGGACGATTGCCAGGGCAATGGCGAGAAGGATGAGGCGCATCTCACCCACCGCCAATGATTGGGATGATCTGATCCTGATAGAGCCCGACGAGAAGGTTCGACATGTAGCTGAGCGTGAGCCAGATCGTGAGCGCTACCGCCCCCAGCTTCGGGACGAAGGTGAGCGTAAGCTCTTGGATCGATGTTAGGGCTTGCAACAGACCGATCGCAATCCCGACGACCAGCGCAACTGTGAGCGTCGGGAGCGCGACCATAAAGGTCAGCCACAGCATTTGCCGTGTGATATCCAGCAATTCTGCGCTGGTCATTTTGGGGCCTGGCCTCTCGGTCAGACCGGCATGCGCAAGATTTCCTGATAGGCTTCGACGACCTTATCACGCACGGTGACAGCCGTCTGGACGGCCATCTCTGCACTGGCGAGTGCGGCGACCACCGAATGCGGATCGGCGCGCCCGACCATGCCGGCCATCGCCGTTTTCTCGCCCGTGCGCAACGTGTCGACAAAGCTTGCAGCCGTGCGGGCGAAGACGTTTTGGCCTTCGGCGCGTGGCTGAGGCTGGGCTGCTGGACCATCTGGCTTCAGCGCGCCCTGCATTGTTTGGTAAAGCCGGGTTGCCAGCGTTGAATTAAGCTCCATCAAAACCTCCTATTTGACGTCGCGGGGGGAAAGACGTTGTTCTCAACGTCTCATGAGTTCGAAAAGTGAGTTCAGCATGCCGCGGGATTGCTCAAACATCCTGAGGCTTGCTTCGTAGCTGCGCCGGCTTTCGCGGGCGTCGGCCATCTCAACGATCAGATCCACATTGGAGCCGTCGAAGTAACCGTCTTCGTTGGCCAGCGGGTTCGCGGGTTCGTAAACCCGTTCGAGTTCCGAGCGATCGAGTCTGACTTGCCCAGGTATCACGGCGCGCGCATCGCTTTGCGCGCGAACCTCCTCGAAGCTGATCGTTTTACGCCGATAGCCGGGGGTGTCGATATTCGCGATGTTCTCGGAGATCAGGCGTAGCCGAGTGGTCTGAGAGTCCATACCGCTGGTAGCCGCGATCATGCTGCGCATTAGGTCGCTCATGATTTAGTATCCCTTAAGGCCTGCCGAGGGCAGCGCGGAGCATGCCTATCGATTTTTGCATGATACCGAGTGCCATCTCATGGTTTAGTCGCGCTTCCGCCGCGCGGCCGAGCTGATCCTCGACCGCAACGGTGTTGCCATTGGGCGATTCAGCGCCAACCTGGCTGATCGCCAAAGCCTCCATCTGACGCAGGCCCGGGATCCCGGACGCATCGGTTTGAAAGCCTGTATGGCCTGCTCGCGTGGCGATCGGTTTAAACGCCGTCGCGCGTTCAGCCTCGCCCGGTGCACGATAAAGATCGGCAAAGGGCAACACGTCGCGTGCGCGATAATTTGGGGTATCGGCATTGGCCACATTCTCTGTGATCAACGCCTGACGGGTCGCCGCATGCCGGGTCAGGCTGCGGGCCATGTCAATTATGGTTAGCGGGTTCTCCAACGGGGTTCTCCGTCCGGTTTCGCAAGGCTGTCTTAAGCATCAGATGTTTATGATCCGTAACTCGCGAGGAAGAATTCTCAGGGAGAGATGAATGGATCTGGTGCGGCTGGAAGCGGAACTGCGGGCGATCCCGCAGATTTGGCGCTGTGGGCGGATTGTTGCAGCGGATGGGGCCTCGATTCGGATCGCGGGTTTGGGCTCGAAGGCACGAATCGGCGATCAGGTGCGCTTAGCGCCCGACCCAAAGGCCGAGGGGCCGACGGGTGAGATCATTGCGCTCTCAGAAGGGGAGGCGCGGGCGATGATCCTCGATCCGACACAAGGTGTTGCAGTCCAGGATTTGGTTTGGCTGATTCCTGAGCCGGAGTTGAGGCCCAGCGAAGCATGGGTTGGTCGTGTGATCGATGCGTTTGGGCGGCCATTGGATGATAAACCATTGGCCAATGGGCTTTCACCGGTAGATATCCGAGCGACCGCACCTCGCGCGACCCGGCGGGCGCGTTTGGGGGAACAAGTGGCGACCGGTTTGGCGGTAACGGATACGCTGTTGCCGCTCGCGAAGGGGCAGCGCATCGGTATCTTTGCCGGCTCGGGCGTTGGTAAATCGCAGCTGTTGTCTGGTCTCGCGCGCGGGGTCGATGCGGACATCGTCGTCTTCGCCCTGATAGGAGAGCGGGGGCGTGATCTGTTGGAGTTTCTAGATCAAGGACTTGGTCCAGAAGCGCGCGCGCGGTCCGTGGTGGTCGCGGCCACATCGGATCAATCAGCCCTCCTACGGCGGCGGGCTTTGTGGTCCGCCATGGCGGTTTCAGAATTTTTCCGTGATCAGGGCAAGCACGTTCTGTTGATCGTTGACTCGCTTACCCGGTTCGCCGAAGCGCATCGGGAGATTGCGTTGACCGCAGGCGAGCCGCCGACCTTGCGCGCCTTCCCGCCTTCGACGACTAACTTGATCGCCAATGTGACAGAGCGTGCGGGTCCGGGTGAAGTTGGCCAAGGTGCTATTACCGCGATCTTTTCAGTTCTCGTGGCTGGTTCAGATATGGAGGAACCGGTCGCCGATATCACTCGGGGTTTGTTGGACGGTCATATTGTTCTGGAGCGCGAGATTGCTGAACGGGGCCGGTTTCCAGCGATTGATGCCGTTCGTTCGGTATCGCGTTCGTTGCCGGGCGTTGTTGGAGCCGAGCACCTGTCATTGATCAATCGGGCGCGTGGTCTGCTGAGTGCGTATGAGAAGGCGCGGCCAATGATTCAGACGGGCCTCTATGTTGCGGGGTCGGATCCCGGGTTGGATGCTGCGATCGACGCGTTCGATGGCTTGGATTCGTTTATCGCCGAACAGGCGAAGGGTGGTCCCGCGCGCAGCTTTCAACGGCTCTCTGAGCTGCTTAACGGCGATGTGGGCACCAGCGAATAACTCTATTGCAGTACGAACTCTGCGTGCAATGCACCGGCTGCTTTGATGGCGCTTAGGATGTCGATCATGTCCCGGGTGGTCACGCCTAGGGCGTTCAGACCCTCAACCAGGCTGGCTAGGGAAACTGTGTCTTGAACAATCGCGAGACCCGTATCCTGGCCTTCTTGGATCTCCGCGTCGGTGCGGGGTACGATAACTGTTTCCCCGTCTCCAAACGGGCTCGGTTGGATCGCTAAGGGAGTTTCTTGGACGCGGAGGGTTAGATTGCCATGGCTGATCGCAACCCGACTGATGCGCACATCATCGCCCAGAACGATCGTGCCGGAGCGTTGATCGACGACAACCCGCGCTTTGCGCTCAGTCCGCACACGGATGTTCTCGATTTGCGCAATCATCTGTGCGGGCGATCTCAAAGGACTGCGCTGGAGGTCAAGAACGACAGTTCCGGAGTCCTGCATCACGGCGACTTCGGTGCCGATCCGGTTGTTAATCCCAGACGCGATTCGGGCAGCCGTCGTGAAGTCAGGTTCTCGGAGTGCGAGCCGTAATGTGTCGAGGCGGGAAAGTTCGAAATCGATCTCGAGCTCCACCCGGCCGCCATCTGGAATGATCCCAGCGGTTGGAACGCCCTGTGTCACTCTGGCAGCCTCGCCTTCGGCTGAAATCCCGCCCGCGATGACAGAGCCTTGGGCAACAGCGTAGATCTGACCGTCGGCCGCGTTGAGCGGTGTCATGATCAGCGTGCCGCCGAGCAGGCTGCTCGCGTCGCCAATCGCCGAGACTGTGACGTCGATCTCGCTGCCCGCGCGGGCAAAAGGCGGAAGTTCGGCGGTGACCAAGACGGCAGCGACGTTGCGTGGACGGAACTGTTCGCCGGTGACGTTAATTCCTAGTCTTTCCAGAAGGTTGACCAACGCTTCTTCGGTGAAAGGCGAGTTCCGTAGCCCATCGCCCGTGCCGTCGAGGCCGACAACGAGGCCGTAGCCAACAAGGTCATTCCCTCTGACACCATCAAAGTCGACGATGTCCTTGAGCCGCACTTCGGTGGCCTGAGCTGTCTGCGCCAAAAGTCCGAGAAGGGCCAGGCAGGCGATGATCTTTCTGATCATGGAGCCTCTATCGGATAAAGTTGTTCAGGTTCAGTTGTGACAGCCGTGCGGTGATGGAGAACATTGTCTGAAGCTGGCGCTCCAAGGCTGTAAACTCGGTTGCGGCTTCAAAGGGATCGCGTTGCACGATCGCGTTGAGGGCCTGGTTCAAGAAGCTGCGTTCGCCCGAGACCCGGGTCTTCGCAACGTCCAAACGCTCTTCGGCGACACCTAGCGCGGCGCGCAGATCGATCACCTCGGGCGTGCTTTGAATGGCGGCCTCGGCTGATGCTTCAAGGACCGTAAGCCGTGACGCGTTGTCAGCGGCGCCGAAGCTGCCTTCATTGCCGACCACAGCGAGCGCTAGGCTGCGCAACGCACCGCGGATCTGTGGGTCATCGGCGCGTATGGCGTAGTCCAGCCGCGCGCCCTCAGCAAGTTCCACGCCAACGACGTCCGTTGTAGACCCGACGTAACCTGTTGTTTCAAAACCACCACCGGGTGCAAAATAAGCATCTACCACGGCGATGGCAGCGGCGGGACCCGTTGCTGCGGCGGTCAGGGTTTGAATCTCAGCCAGAATCTGGTCGGCAGGAGCGAGTGCAGCTTGATCCGTCGCTGTCCCGGCAAACAACGTCCTTCCGCCGAACCGGGCGTTGAGAGCTGCCACAACAGTCGCGAAAGCATCCCTCGCGGGAGCAGCTTTGCGATCTGCTGAGGAGATGTCGTTGATCGAAACGGAGGCGAGTAGTTCCGGCCCGAAGCTTTCAACCGCGCCCTGGACGATTTCGAGCGATTCCTGGGTGGTTGCCGCTCGCAGAGTGGAGACGTCTAGAATTCCGGACTGATTGTTGTTGAGAGTCAAAGCCCGCTCTAAACCTGCAATTCGCGCGGGATCATTGTTGCTGGCAGCGATCAGATCAGAAACGCGGCCGGTCGTTGTCTCCTCGGTCGCTCGGATCAGGTCCGAGGAAACCTGAGCAACCCGGCGCTGCAGTCGACCAGACGCGAGAAGATCAGGCAAACCTTGGAAATCCATTGTCTATCTCCCTCAGATCTGGACTAAGCGGGCAAGCAGGCTGTCAACAACCTCAATGACGCGTGCGTTTGCCTGGAAGGTCTGTTCGATCAGCAACAGTCGAGAAAGTTCTCGATCCGTGTCGACGCCGGTGACGGCGCGCTCGGAATCAAACAGCGCATCCGTCCGACCTTGCTGTTGTAGGCGGTCTTCTTCCGCGTTGGCAGCCTCGGCGAGAAGAAGACCACCTAGATCTGCGGCCAGGTCTGCGACCCCTTGAACTCCAGTGATGCCCGTTCCCGCCGGTGCGGCACGCTGTTCACGAAGGGCCTCTTGGATGCCGCTAAGAACGGACGCGTTGCCAACTTCGCCCACGGTCGTTGCGTTAAGCCCGTCTCGAAGGAGCGTTGGATCACCCCCCACAAGTGGATCAACTGCCGCGTTCAGTGCGATTCGGCTGCCTAGTCCCAGGGTATTTGCGGGGTCAAAGGCGACGCCTGCATCCGTGAAGAGACCGGGATCACCGGGCGCAAGCGTCGGATCCTGAGGTAGATCTTGCACGCGTGTCACAAGATCGGCAGCCAATCCATCTACCTGATCTATGATATCGGGAAGAATGCGGTCGCGCAGCTCAAAGGCCGCGCTCAGACTGCCACCATCGAGCAGGCCACGATCACCGCCGAGGCCAATATCGATGGGTCTGCCCTCAATCGACAGGCCGGACAGATTACCAGCAGCGAGTGATCGGTCAGCGGTAACAACCGACGTTCCCGTGAACTCAACTTCAAAAGCGCGGCCATCCAGTAACTGCCCGCCATTGCGTCCAAAAAGGGCGACCTCACCGCCATCCCGCTTCGCGACGCGGATGGGGATCAGGCTGGAGACCTTGTCAATCAGGCGCTGGCGTTCATCCTGCAGGGCCGACGTGTCCAATCCGGCGAGATTGCGTGAGCGAATCTCGTCGTTCAGGGCCTCGATCTCTCCGAGGTTTCTATTCAGAACGGAGACTTGCTGAGTAATCGAGGCATCGGTCTCGGTTCGCACAGTATTGATCTCAATCGCTACACGATTGATTTGATTGGCATAATCGCCAGCGCTCAACGCGACGTTGTTCAGGAGAGACGGGCTCTCTGGAGAATCCACCGCTTGTGCAAGTGCAGCATCCAAAGTGTCCGCGAGTGAGGTCAAGGATTGCGGGTCACCCGGCTCTCCGATTTGTGCGGCGATCCGCGCGAGGCCTTCAGAAATGGTGTCGCGGCGCCCCAGCTCGGCCTCTGCCAATCGCCGGGACTCAGTTAGCGCCGGATTTGCTGCGCGATCAATTCCGGCAACTCGAGCGCCAATACCCGTTCCGCCAGCATTGGCCGAGGTGATCTGGACGTCGCGTCGACCAAAGCCTTCGCTGAGCGCGTTCGCGACATTGTCCGAAATCGCATCGGCCTGGCGCGAGGTCACGTTGATCCCGCTGAGCGCATTGTTTAGGGCTAGGGACAGTGTCATGGGCCGCTCCTTTCAGAGCCCAGGGCGGGATACCCGCCCGGGTAGTTATCTTCTGAGGTTGGTTGTTTCCTGCAGCATTTCATCGACCGTTCGGATGACCGATGCGTTCGAGGAGTACGCCCGTTGGGTTTCGATCAGAGCGGTAAGCTCTGCAGCGATATCGGCATTGGATTCCTCCAACGCGAAACCAATTACCGAACCGGTTGGGCCGTCGCCCGCGTTCCACAGGAATAGATCGCCGCTGAGCGCGGATTGCGAGAATGCCTGGCCGTCCAACGCCGTTAGCCCGTTATTGTTCGGGAAGTTGGCGATGGGAACTTGGTAGATGATCCGGCTGAAGCCACCTCCGAAGGTCGCCTGCACAAATCCGTTCTCATCGACGAAGAAGCTTTCGAGGGAGGCGACTGGTGCACCGTTCTTGGTCACGGCTGTCGGTCCAAACTCAGCCGAGAGTTGGCTGAGACCTTCAGTTGTCTCGCCTGGTTGACCAATATTCATCTCAATCGGGCCGCCGGCCACATTGAAGGTGAAGATCCCTGTAGCGGGATCATAAGCGCCACCAGCGGTCGCAGGCACGGCCAGAATCGACCCCCCGAGGGCCGCAGAGTCGTCAAACTGAACAGTAAATGACGCAACCGGGTTCAAAGCGGGGTCGGTGAGGCTATCTTCGATCGTGATCGTCCACTCATTCGAAGATCCTGTCGCCGGAATCGTCGGCGTGAAAGTGAGGTTCAAAGTTTGCGATGCGCCAACATTGTCAAAGTACTCGATCCCGAGCGGAATAGGGGTGCCCAGAGCGTCCGCTTGTGTCGCTTCGGCAGGCAAGTTGACACCAAGACCAATCTCGGTTGTTGGAGAGCGCGCCAAGTCACTGGTTGAGATTCTCACCGGCTCGAGGCCGTCAGTTGTGTCGCGTGGGAACTGTGGGATTGTGCCATCCGGATCAGCGGGCCAACCAAGAAGGGCTTGGCCAGTTGCGGTTCTCAAAATGCCGTCTTGATCCGTTCGAAAAGAGCCGGTTGTCAGGAACTGGGCTGGAATGTCGCCGTCGATGTTGTCAAGCGCTCCGGCAGGTGCGATCGGGAAAAAGCCCCGTCCCGCGATGGCGATGTCACCCGGGTTCGTGCTGCTGACGATCCCGCCTCTGCCTTCGATATCGCGGACCGTAACCGAACGAACACCACCAGCCGAATACCGCGACTCGGAGCCTGGGATTACCAAAGAAGAGAACGCGGTATCGGCCCGCTTGTATCCATTGGTCTGTGAGTTCGCGATGTTGTCTGAAATGGTCCCGAGCTTGCTTGAGTTCACGGTCAAACCGGCCACGCCCGCGTTCAGGGATGAGGAAAGCGTCATTCTCCGCCTTTCAATCTGTCAGCTGTCGGCCTGTGAGGGCTGTCTCGCCGAGTTCCTTCGAATCCGACCTTGTTTGGTCGTCGCGGGCACTCTTGCGCGAAATCCTTGATGGGTCGTAAAGCCTCAGTTGTTTGACGCTTTATCCGAGGCAGTTGTATCAGTCCGGAGCAGAGTCAGCGTGATCCGCCGGTTTCGGGGATCTTCAGGTGCGTCTTTCAAAGCGGGATCGCTGTCAGCTTTTCCAGTAATCCGCGCAAATCGACCGATATCGACGCCCGCCCGGGTCAGAGCACGGCGCGATTCGTTGGCGCGGTCGAGAGAGAGGTCCCAGTTATCGAAGTCAGTGCTTGAGAACGGTAGGCTATCGGTATGACCGCTCACCGCGATCGGGTTGCGGGTCAGTTGGATGACTTCACCCACCATGGCGAGCAGCTGATCCATTCGTTCGGTCGGTGCTTGTGAGCCGAGCTCGAACAACGGCTTACCTTCCCGCGCAAAAATCTCGATGATCAACCCTTCATCGGTGACCCTCGTGCGGATATGGGAGAGCAGATCGTCGGCCGCGTTGCTTTCGCCTGACATCGCTTTGAGCTGGTTCTTGACCTCATCAAGCTCAGATTCGCTGGGCTTTTCGACGGCAGATCCTGGTTCCACTGTTTCATTGGACTTGCCGGACTTAGGGGATTGATACTTTTTATCGCTCGAGCCCTTGCCATTGCTGGCTAAGTCATCCTTGGAGAAAACGCTGTCACCGCCCAAAACGCCTTCACCGCCACCAGAAACACGGGAAACCGGGATCGATGGCGCGAAGTAATCGGCAATTCCTTTTCTTTGACTCTCGGTCGTGGCGTTTAAAAGCCACATCAGAAGGAAGAAGGCCATCATCGCGGTGACAAAATCGGCATAAGCCACCTTCCAGGCGCCACCGTGATGACCGCCACCGGTAACTTTCTTGATCTTTTTGACGATCGGGGCGGGTACGTTGTTATCTATCGCCATGAATGCCTCTCTCCCATGCGTGGGGAGATCCTTTCAGCCGAGATTGAAAAAAGCGTTTAACCGGCATCACGATCCCACCGCTTAACGAGTCCGCAAGCAGTCACCGGTACAGCCATGGGGAATAGCAGTCTTTGGCTGGGGTGGCTGAGATGGATCGCGACGACACAAACAACCGAGAAACCGATGAGACACCGGAATCAGAAGAGATTGATTTTGATTGCCGGGTGTCACCAACCGAGCTTGCCCAACGGGCTCTCTCTTTGATGGAAGAGCGGAAACTACCACCGCTCCCGAGCCATTACGAACTGTTCTACACCTACTTTGGGGCGCGCAACGAAATGCTCAATCACGAGCTTGATCGGTTGCTTGATCGGCGGTTGCCGCCGAAGCTTTCAGATCTGGACGAAGTACACCAACGACATTTCGTCGATGAGCTGAGGATGAAGGATCTCCGCCATGACCTCTTTGTGGGGCTGGAGGACGAAGTGTCGAGCATGATCGATATCGTCGGGAGCTATCTGGATACGAATAAGGGGTACTCAGGTGATCTCAGCGACTCGATCTCGCAGATCGATCAGGCTGCGAAACCGCAGAGCATTCGTGAAACAGTGCAAATGCTGTTGCAAGAGAACCGCAAAATGCGACTGGAAACCGAGCAGATGACCGAGCGGCTGGAGCAATCGCGTTCGGAGATGCGGGATGTCAGAAACTCCTTGGTCGAAGCGCAAGAGAAGATCCTGACGGACCCGTTGACGGGCCTTGGCAATCGCCGGAAGCTTGATCAAATACTGCCGCATGAGATCGAGCGCGCCCTAGCAAAGGAGACGGTTTTATGTGTCGCTATGGCAGATATCGATCATTTCAAACGGATCAATGACACCTTTGGCCATCCGGTCGGTGATGCGGTCCTCGAGTTCTTCGGCGGCGTGATCAAGCGCAATGTTAAGGGGCGCGATGAAGCCGTACGCTATGGTGGTGAGGAGTTCGCCATCATCCTGCCGCAGACGGGATTGACACCTGCACAAGGGCTCATGGACAAGATTCGCGAAGAGCTAAAATCCTCGCAATTCACCGTGAACAAAAGCGGCGAATCCTTGGGGAAGATCACAGTCTCGCTTGGTGTTGCTTTGCTCCGGAGAGGAGATACGGCAGATTCGCTCATCGCCCGAGCGGACGCTAATCTCTATCGCGCCAAGACAGAAGGGCGGGACCGCGTGATCGCTGGCTGATTACCCCTCTTCCGCCGCTTCAGAATCGATCAGTTGGATGGCGCCGCGCTTTGCCATGTCTTGCACGAAGCTGGTCATTTCGTTCCGGGCCAGTTCAATCTCTTTACGTGAGATGTCGGTCAGTTCCTTAACCTCCTCCTCCAAACGCTCAGCCATGCGTTTGGAGATGTTCTCCAAAACGAAATCGACGACGGGCCCCCCGCCTTTGCAGGCGATCAACAGGGTTTGTGGATCGAAAGCTTTCACGAGTGCGGGCACATCGCGTGGGCGGACTCGTTCCGCAATATTGTTGAAGGTAAACATCACTCGCCGCACATTGCGTGCGAGTTCGGGGTTACGCTCATCCATATGCCCAAGAAGGTCCTCCCGGGTCTCGTTGCCGATGTGATTCATCACACCCGCAACGATATCGATAGGTCTTCGCGCGTGTTTCGATCTTTGTTCCGTTGAAAGGAAATCCCGCCCGATGACATCGCCGATCCGTTGGACCACGTCAGGGTCGATCGCGGCGATGTCACTCATTCGGAGCACAATTGATCTTGCAAGGTCAGGCTCAAGGTTCTCGAGGACACGCGCAGCTTTGGTTGCGGCAAGCCTCGTCAAGGTGAAGGCCGCAACGCGGGGATGCTCGACCTTCAGCAATGAGGCAATTTTGGCATCCTCGACTTCGCCCAGTTTTGTCCAGACTGACCGATTCTTCTCCTCAACCTCCAGAACGATCTGCTCTACCTGGTCGCGCTCAAGAACTTCTGAGAGGTAGCGGCGGATCTCATTGGGCCCGCCGTGCAGTGTCTTTTGATCGCGAACCGACTCGATGAAATCAGCAATGACCACGTCCACTATGGACGCTGACACCGTGCGCATGCGGTTGACCGCTTTGGCGAACCGCCGCACGGCGTGCTCGTCGACCTCTGAGAGAAACTTTGCCGCTGTCTCCGGGCCTAGCGTCAACAGAATGACGGCGGCTCGGTCCTCCGGAAGGAGTTGAGTAGCCGATGTCGAGTTCGTAGACGATCGTGGCGTGGTTAGAGATTTACCTGTCCCGTTTCGGCCAGGAGCCGTTTCCGGTCCGGACGCGGCTGGGACGCCTGGTACGAGGGGTGATGACGCAGGGCTTTCCGACATTATGCGTAGCCTCGGACTAAAGCGCCCGCAAGCAGGGCCCAGCCATCTGCGAGAACAAAGAATGCCAGCTTGAAAGGGAGCGAAACGATTGCAGGTGGTACCATCATCATCCCCATGGCCATCAAGATCGAAGCAATCACCAAGTCGATGATCAAAAAGGGCAAAAAGATCAGAAAACCGACTTCAAACCCGCGTTTGATCTCAGAGAGCAGAAACGCTGGGATCAGTAGCTCGAGTGCTGGCTCAGCAGAAGAGGCTGGAGCCTCGGCGGACGGTGCTGGCCTCGCATTTGAAAGCGTCTGAACGGTTAGGGGGTCAACGCGCGCGCTCATAAATTCGCGAACCGGCGCCATGGTGTTCTCGAAGGCTTCTTCGGCTGGAACAGCGCCTTCTGTGAGGGGTTTGAGGCCTTCTTCCCAAGCGCGCTCAAATACGGGCGCCATGACAAAATATGTCAAAAAAAGCGCGAGGCTGACGATCATCATGTTTGGCGGTGCTTGCTGTACGCCAATGGCTTGGCGCAGAAGCGACAGCACAGTTACCATGAACGGGAAACAGGTCATCATGATAGCGATCCCTGGCGCGAGGCTGAGGATCGTAATCAAAATGAAGAGTTGGACGATCTGAAGGGTCAACGCACCCTCTCCCCCCAGATCGATCGTTACCGCTTGGGCGGATACGAGGGAGGGAAGGGCGACGCCACCCAAAAAGATGATCAGGCCGACGGCGCGCATATTGGTCAGAAACCCGACCGTAGATCAGCTACCTCTGTGAGACGCAATCCGAGTTGACCGGTTTGCTCGTCCAGTTCCTGAAGCTCTCCCCGCGCAATAACCTTGTCACCGACCATCACCTCGACTGGGTCTTCGATCTTGCTGTCCAGCGACAAGATACTGTCGCGGCGGAGATTCACGAGATCACTGAGGAGGGGGCGCGCCTTTCCGACACAGACAACCACTTCGATCGGGACCCCCATGACAGCTTTCGCGCGGCGGTCCTGCTGTGGTTTGTCGTCAGCCACGCTCGGTTCATGAGCAGGCACGATCAAGTTTTGATCATTCTCCTGCTGGGCACTTGTTTGATCATCTGACGGGTCAGTATCGTTCATAGCGATGTCTCCGATGCGAGTTGTGAGAATGAGGGCGCGGATCTTTCGAACTCAGCCGTAAGCGCGCTGATCGCTGCGTCGACGATCGCCGCATTATCGATCTGGTCGAAACCAGTCTGCCAGGAGATTCGGCTTTGGCCAAAATGGAGATTGGGGTCTTCGACAATCTCCATCTTGCGTTCGAGCGGGGCCGTGAGGCTGGCTGTTTGTGACGACAGTCCCTTTGGGACATAGATACGCACGAGGTCTTGCGGCGCCGTTTCCTGCAGATCGGCCAGAGCCGTCGTCAGTGCCGTCTGGGTTCTGGATTGAACGAGCTCGGGCGCGAGCGCCCGCAAAAGAGCGACGATCGTCTCGACCAAACGACTGCGCAGGGCGGTTTCTTGGCTCGCAGCAGTCAGCGCGGCGTCGTCGAAGGCTTCCCTGATCGCGTTGAGAAGAGTGGTTTGCTCAGCCGCCTCTTGAGCTTCGGCCGATGCGACCCCTTCGGCCACGCCTTCGGCTCTTGCTTTGCCGCGAGCACGGGCAAGCAAGGTTTCGACCGACTCCGGCTCCTCTGAACCAATGGCCTCTTTCGGCTTGTGATGTGGTGCTACGAAGTCCTCGAGATAGGCTGGGGTAAGACTCATGCCGCTGACGCCTCCTCGGTTGGGTTCTCAAGCCAGGATTTTAGCAGACGAGTGGCGCTTTCCGGATCTTCCTCGATTAGTGCCCTTAGCTCTTCCACCTGATCTAAATCGTCTGCTTCTTCTATCGCCGGGAGGTCCGACACCTCGGGGACGGGAACAACTGGTCGTTCCAACGCTGCTCCTGCATCACCGGCAAGTGGCAAAGGTTCTTTGATCCTAAGGATTGGCCTGACCACAAAGAGGCCGAGCATCAATGCGACCAATCCGAGCGTTAGGATTTGAATGATCGACATGGCATTGGCGGAGAGGATCTCCATAAAGCTGGATTCAGCGGCTGTTCCCAGGACGCTCGCCTCAGTGAACTCCAAGCTCTCGATCGTGACCGTGTCACCGCGAGCTTCGTCGAAGCCTACCGCCGACTCCACCAGTTTCTTCAGAGTTTCTAGTTCCTCTGAGGGGCGCGGTTCCCACTGGACCGTTCCATCTGCTTGGGTTTGACGGAGGCCGTCGACCATGACTGCAACGCTGATCCGTCTAACGTCTCCTGGGGGCCGTACACGTTCTCGAACAACCTCAGAAACTTCATAGTTCACCCGCTCCCGTGTTCGGTTGGACTGACGGTTCGCCTCGCCTCCTTCGCCTTCGATGTCACCGTCGGCTAGGTTTGAAGCAACCGTGACTGCATTTACGTCGCCTTGGGCTGTTTGGTTGCTGTCTTCGGTGTCTGTGTGGACAATGACCTGACCGTTCGGATCGAGGACGCGCTCCCGGATGGTTTCGCTATCGCGGATAGTCTCGACAGATACTTCTACAACGGCCGAGTCAGGCCCCACACGCGCCTCTAGCAACCTCTGAACCCGCTGGCGGAGTGTTGCGGCCTGGATGCTGGGATCGCTTCCAGCGTTCTCCACCTCGTCTTCGCCGGAGCGTAAGACCACACCGTGTTCTTGATCGATGACGGAAACCGCGTTCGAATCGAGGCCGGCGACAGCCGACGAAACGAGGTAGCGAATAGCCTCCGCTTGCTGACGACTGAGCATGCCAGCACTCGTGGTGACGGTTACGGAAGCCGTCATCGGGACGTCGCGTTCAAATGGTCGACGGCTGGTTTGTCCGATATGAACCCGTGCGCGCACAACGCGGGATGAGGCAAGAATAGTGCGTGCCAGTTCACCTTCTTTGGCGCGCCAGAATGCAGCATCGAACATCTCAGACGTGGTCCCAAAACCTGAGAGGTCCTCCAACAGTTCGTATCCTGCATCCCCTGCGGCGGGAAGTCCTTCGCCTGCTAGGGTTATCCGGACGCGATCGCGTACGTTTGAAGGAACATAGATGGAGCTATTGCGGACCTCATAGGCGACGCCCTGGCGTTCCAGCCCTTCGATCACACCGCTCGCTGCGCCTGAGTCTAGGCCCGAATATAAAAGCGCCATTGTTGGCGTGGTTGCCGCCCGGGTCAGGGCTGCAAGAACCACAATGACCAAAATGGTTCCGAGCACCGTCGTCACTTTACGACGAGGTGTCATCGCGTCCCACGCGCGCGCTGTTCTCTGCACGATCTGTTGCACTATCACCCTCGAATTCACGGGAGGCCGCTTCTGCCGACGCGGTGCACAATGTCCGCGTCACGTTTAAATTTTGGTTAGCATGTGCACGCTATCTCTTTCTGCGAACGACAGGTCGGAGCGGTGATCCATCCATGGCTGAAACGAGTGACATGGTGGCAGAGGCAGAAAGCGTAGAGATGACCCCTAAACGGTCCTCTCCGTTGAAGTTTTTGATTCCCGTTCTTGCCTTGTTACTTCCGGCGGCTGGTGGATTCTATGCTACGTATTCCGGGATGGTTGCCTTGCCTTTTGGCGGAGAAGGCGAGTCGAAACCGATGAAAAAACCTCCAATTAGTTTGGAGATTGCGTTCCTATCCTTGGAAGAAATGGTGATTTCGCTCGGTCCGGGGGCTGCGGCGACTCACTTAATTTTTCAGGCCGAGCTGGAAACGGTTCCAGCCGCTGTTGACCCATTAGGTAAACTGCGTCCTCGCATTATTGATGTGTTTAACACGTATCTGCGGGCGGTGGAGGAGAGAGATCTCCGGACGCCCGGTGGCATGACAAAGATGCGAGCTCAGCTTCTACGAAGAATCCGTGTGGTTGTTGGGGAGATCGAGGTTCGCGACCTTCTCTTCACCAAATTCATAATGAAATAGGGAGGCCGCGATGGACTTGATTGCGGATGGATTGTTGGTTCTCGCGGCCTTGGTGGCCTCGCTCTATTGCTGGGTGCTGTCTCGGCGGTTAAGGCGTTTAACTCAATTAGATCAGGGGCTTGGCGCCGCAATCTCATCGCTCTCTGAGCAGGTCGAGGAGATGCAGACAGCCTTGGCGCAATCGAAAGAGTCGATTGAGGCACGCACCACACTACTCGCGAGCCTTACGAAGGAGGCGGACCAGTCAATTTCGCGTCTGGATAGCGTGATCAAGACCGCTGCAGTGACCCAAGTGCCTGCCGCAACACCGCCGGCCCAAGACGCATCGCCCGTGTTCGACGAGGATCCCGGTGCAGAGCTTAAACTCGAAGAAACGGTTCTCGAACTCAACGAGGAAGAACCGGAGCTACTCGCAGATGAGATCGTTGAAGATCTGGATCATGGCATCTTGAGAGTGGACGGCCCTGCAAAGGAGGCGGTTAACGGCAACGCGCCCGCATCGGCGGAGGTCGCGAAAGAGGATGAGATCGATCCGGACGCCTTGGCCTCGCTTCTCAGCCTGACAAAAGGTGCAAGCGGCGATGGTGCAGGAGCTCTTGATCGGTTGCTCAAGGCGCTTAAACGCGATGTACAGGAACCAAGTACATGATCACCAAGAGCAGATCCGCGATGGGCTTGATCGCAGGGTGTTTTTTGGGATCAGCGATTCTGCGCGTTGCCGATCCCAGCAACGCTTTGGCGGTCGAGGTCGCAAACATAGCCGCAGCCAAAGCTGCGGAAGCTGCTGCAGAGACGCCCACAGAAGTGATGACTGTTTCATCCAACGCGCAAATCGATGAGCTCATCGCGGCTTTGCGTGAACGGGAGTTACAGCTGGACGCCCGCGCGAGCGAAATTGCCAGTCGAGAGAAGATCATTGAGGCGTCCGAGGCGCGATTGAGAGAACAACTACGACTGGTCGAAGAAGCTGAAAAGAAACTTGCAGCGACACTTCGGATCGCGGATCGGGCCGCAGAGAAAGATGTTGAACGACTGGTGACGGCTTTTGAGACCATGGACTCAAAGCGGGCGTCATCGATTTTCGAGAACATGGACGTGTCGTTCGCGTCTGGCCTGATCTCTCGAATGAATGGTAAATCTGCGGCGGATATTCTGGGTGGGCTGTCGGCCGAGAAAGCGTATGCGATCTCGATCTACATGGTCGGTCAAAACGCCGAGGCTCCTGTCGAATAAACGCGCCCCGTTCGGGCATTCTTAAGACCCCGGCTGTTAAGCACAGTATCGAGTTCGGCCCGAACGGCCGCCTCAGCGAAGAAATTGCACCTCAGAGGTACGAGATGTTCGGCGTCGTTGGTATTGTAATTACCGTTGTGATGGTCTTCGGCGGTTATTTGATTGCTGGCGGCAGCATGAAAATCATTTTGGCCTCGCTGCCTTACGAGATGATGATGATCGGTGGTGCGGCCGTTGGTGCTTTCATCCTCTCGAACAGCGTTCCAGACGTAAAGCACACGCTGAAAGACGTCGGGAAGGTTTTCAAAGGTCCGAAATGGGTCGAGAAAGACTTCCAAGATCTACTATGCCTGCTTTTCATGTTGATCCGGATTGCTCGAACCAATCCGCTTGATATTGAGAATCACATCGAGAACCCGTCCGAAAGCTCAATCTTTCAGCGCTATCCAAAAATTCTCTCGGACAAATACGCCGTCGACTTGATCTGCGATACGATCAGAGCCGGCACAATGAACTACGATGATCCTCATCAAGTTGAGGAAGTTTTAGAGAAACGTCTCGAGGCGATGCATCACCATGCGGCGCATTCCAGTCACGCGCTACAAACGATGGCAGATGGGTTGCCGGCTCTTGGGATTGTTGCGGCCGTTCTTGGTGTCATCAAAACCATGGGGTCGATCGACCAGCCTCCGGAAGTACTGGGAAAACTGATCGGAGGCGCGCTTGTCGGGACGTTCCTCGGGGTCTTCCTGGCATATGGTTTAGTCGGGCCTTGTGCGACCCGCGTTATGGCGGTCGTCGAGGAAGAGCATCAGTTCTACAGCCTTATTCGGGATGTGCTGGTCGCGAATCTCCATAATCATCCACCGGATATTTGTGTTGAGGTTGGTCGGCAAAACACGCCATCCAGCAAGCGGCCAAGTTTCGGGGATCTAAATGATGCCCTCCGTGAGGTGAAGACGGCGGCATGAGAGTTCTTGCTTACGCAACCTGTTTTGCCCTCGTCTCTGCGTCAAGCATTGTTGCGCAGGAGGTCCGCTTGAGGGCAATCGAGCAATCGACCTTGAGCCGTCTGAGCCTGTCTTTAAACGGTGCGGAGTTCGAGTTTGCCAAGGTGGCGCCGCGGCAATATGAGCTTTTGGTGGAGCAGCAAGGGCTTCGCTTTGATACGCGCCAGGTTTTCCCGGATCGCTTGGTGAGCAGGGTTATCTCGGCTCGGCAGGTAAGGGACCCTGCAGGATCGCGTTTGCGCTTCATTCTGAACTGCGACTGCGATGCGACAACTCAGCTCTCTAAGGGAGCTTTGCTCATCGAGTTCTTTGACCCTAATGCCGAAGAGGAGGGGCCGAAGACCGCTTCCAATGAGCCAGTTTCACAATCCGCAGATCTGCGTGCTCAGCTTAATGCGGGAGCTTTAGAGGTCGCAACTTCCTCCGAGCCGACAAACGATGTTGAGAGCGTTTCAACGCCCGCGGATGATCTCGTGACCGCGCCAACTAGATCACCATTGCCTGTCGCAAAGCCAAAATCCCAGACAGCAAGTGAACCAGCTATTGTCGAGCGGAATGAGCCTGAGCCTACACCCGAAGTCGTTCTCATCGAGCCATCGCAAGAAGGCGCCAGTGATGTTTCACCGGAGTCGACTGATCCCGATCAAGACGATGAACTTCGATTGGCACGCGACAAACTGCTAGAGCAACTCACCCGGGCTGCTGAGCAGGGATTGTTGGAGTTTGCAATCCCTGAGGGTGAGCCAAACGACCTTATTGATCTGGAAGCTGCCCCGCTCGAAGGACCAGAAAGTTTTGTGGGAGTAGGGCCTTCGCAACAGAACCCAATGGTCGAAATCGGCTCCGACGAGACTGAGCGCTCCTCCACGCCGCGACCGCCGTTGGAGCTGCCTATTCGCGCCAAGACTGCGATAGATCGAGACTTCGTCGCGGGTCGCAAAGATACAGTGTCACCCGTGGAAACGTGTAACACAGGCCAGATGCTCTCCGGCATAGACTGGTTAGATCCCAAAGATCCGGCTCGGGCCTTGTCAGCGCTGCGCGGCGAGATCTTAGGCGAGTTTGATCAACCAAGACCAGACATCATCGAACGCTTGGTAGTTCTGTACATTTCGCTCGGTTTTGGCATCGAAGCGCAGAAGCTTTTGGAGCTTTACGGAGATTCGATAGAGCACCGTAGGATCTACGAAGACCTTGCCGCCATCGTCGACGGTGAACCGATCGTCTGGGGGGAGGGAATTGCCCGAAACGGCCCCTGTTCCGGCACGGTTGCACTTTGGCTTGCTGCGGCGGGACTGCGCGATCTAGACGAGTTTAAAACGGAAGACACTGATCCTGCATTGATTGACGCTTTCGCGATCTTACCGCTCAAGATGCGCAAGCTTCTGGGACCGAGGATTCTGACGAACGCAGTCGATGAGGAAAACACCGCTCTTGCGCGGCGGATTGATCAGCTCCTGCAACGGTCTGGTGGCGAATTGGGTACCGCGCAAAACTTGGCGCTGGCCCGGCTGATTTCTGTGGAGGGCCGTCCAGAGGCGGCAGAGGCAATTTACACGCGTATTGCAGCCTCGCGAGGGGAGCTAGCAACTGAGGCCTTGTTGAGACTGGTAGAAAGCAAGTTGAAGCGCGGCGCGCCGATCTCTCAAATTGAACGCGAGGAGCTTGCCTTTTCGGCATTCGTCTATCGCGCCGACCCGGAAGGTCGTGATCTGCGGTTAACGGATCTTCAAGTGCGGGCAGGTGGTCCGGGACTGCCGGAGGTTTTATCAGAGATCAAACGTCATCTTGCAGATGCGCCGACAGAAGCGGCGGAATATCGCGATATCGGGCATTTGCTCCTGGAGGAATCCGCCAGAGAAGACGTGGGTGACGCAGCCTATGCCCAGGCAGTTCTGTCCTACGTTGAAGAGATTTCTACAAGTGCCGCTGGGGATGCCGCCCGAGCTCGAATTGCTCGGGAGCTGACGGCAGCTGGTCTGGCGAACCTGGCTCTGGATGTTTTGAATGTGGCGCTACCACGACGAGCGCGAGAGGTAAGGTTGGCGGCTGGTGAGGCCCTTATCTCCTTGGACAGACCGCAGGACGCGCTGCCATGGCTCGAGGGAGTTGACGGTCTCGATTCGCGAGACTTAAAGATCAGAGCCTATCAGGCGCAGGAAACACCTGAAGATGCACTGTCTTTGGTCGAGCAGGACGACCAAACCGAAGATGACTCTCGTTTAGCTGAACTGTCATGGCAGGCCGGTGCTTGGGACGATGCGGCTGAAACTGGACCGGAGGCACGTCGCCTTCTTGCCGCTTTTATGGCGGGTCGAGAGCTTGCTGAACCGGACGTGGATGCTGACCGAGGTCAGGCCTTCCTGAGCCCGCCAGAACTTACCGCTGCCCCGTCGCTTCGTAGCTCGAAAGAGGTGCTCGACGGCTCGACCAAGGTCAGAGAAATCATTGAGGAGGCATTGGGAGATGGATAACCCAGGCTATGTCACGCTATCACGCCAATCCGGCTTGATGGCCAAAATGAACGCTATCGCGAACAACATCGCAAACCTCTCGACGGATGGATTTCGTCGCGAAGGAGTGGTCTTTGCCGAGGTGATCGATGCTTTAGCGGTCGAGGGTGGCGCGCTCTCTCAATCCGCTGCACGTGTACGAATGACCGACTATTCTCAAGGTGCCCTACGTCAAACCGGCGGCACGTTCGACTTCGCGATTGAAGGCGATGGCTTCTTCCTGATCGAAGACCAAGAGGGCCTTGCGTTGTCGCGCGCTGGAAGCCTTGCACAGAACGAGTTTGGTGAACTTGTGACAGCGGAAGGGCGCCGGGTGCTTGACATCGGAGAGGCTCCGATCCTGGTCCCGGCAGAGGTTCAGAACCTCGCTGTTGGTACGGATGGAACGATTTCTGCGGATGGGGTACCAATTGCTCAACTAGGGCTGGTCACGGTCGCCGATCGGATGCTGTTGACCCGCCAAGAGTCCGGCCTTCTCACAACGGATCAACAGCTCGTACCGGCAGAGAATGCCGCAGTTTTTCAGGGGTTTGTTGAACAATCGAATGTGAACCCGGTTTGGGAGATCACCGAAATGATCGAAGTGCAACGCGCCTATGAAATGGGACAAGCTTTCTTGCAGTCCGAGGACGAACGGATCCGCCAGTTCATCCGCACCGCTGGCGCCCAGGCTTAAGTGTTGAAATAGGAGAGTATGATGCGTGCTTTGGATATTGCCGCAACTGGGATGGATGCGCAGCAAACCCGAGTTGAAGTGATCTCAAACAACCTCGCGAACATGAACACGACGGCTTACAATCCGCGACGGGCCGAGTTCGCCGATCTCCATTACCAACAGGTGAGACAGCCTGGCTCGATCAATGCTTCCGACGGCACAGTCCTGCCAACTGGCGTTCAGATTGGGCTCGGCGTCGCTACGGTTGCGGTCGCGATGGAAGTTGAGCAGGGCGCCCTGCGCCAGACTGGTGGTGAGTTGGATGTTGCTATCGAAGGGTCTGGTTTTCTCGAAGTGACGCTTCCGAACGGTTTAGCCGCATACACCCGCGATGGTGGCCTCAAGCGGACGGGGGATGGCTTGATTGTTACATCGGAGGGGTATCCTGTGGTCCCTGACATCACGATCCCCGATGACGTTCGTAGTATCGAGATTAACGCAGATGGCGACGTGATCGCGACATTTGCAGATCAAGTCGAGGCCCAGGTCTTAGGGCGTTTCACATTGGCAAGCTTCGCAAACGATAAAGGGCTGGAAGCCATTGGGGGTAATCTGTTTCTGGAAACGGCAGCTTCGGGTGCACCGAACATAGGTGATGCCGGTCTCGACGGGCGAGGCTTCTTTAGAAATGGATTTCTAGAGGAAAGCTCGGTTGACCCTGTGCGTGAGATAACTGAACTCATCGAGGCACAACGCGGCTACGAGATGAACGCGAAGGTTATTACAGCAGCAGATCAAATGCTTAGCGCAACGGTACAAATTCGATGAGGTCTCTTTTGATTGGATCCCTGGCAATCATTCTTGCGAGTTTGCAGGCGCTGCCTGTCGAGGCTGGAGGAGTTGTTGCAACTCGCATGCTGACACGCGGAACTGTTATTTCCTCAAGCGATGTGCGTTTGAGCGACGAGACTTGGGCTGGCGCGATCCAAGATAGGGCGACGGTCATTGGAATGGAGTTGCTGCGCACAATCTACGCTGGTCGACCGTTGACATCTTCGGATATTGGACCCGCGGCCGAGGTCCGCCGCAACGAAAGTGTTGAGCTTCGCTATGTGCGGGGTCCGCTTAGAATTCGAACCGATGGTCGTGCGTTGGCACGGGGCGCGCGGGGGCAGCGGATCTCTGTAATGAATCTCGCCTCTCGCACCATCGTTTATGGGCGTGTTGCCGCCCCTGGTGTGGTGGAGGTTGGCGAGTGAAGACCATTTTGCAGATCAATACGGTGCTCATCGTTGTGTTGGCCTCAGGCTGTGAGCGGCTCTCTCACGTCGGTCAGCCACCGCCGTTTTCGCCGAGCGGTGAGTTGATTGCGGATCCAATACCTCTGCGCGCCGAACGTGTTGCGATTGCTGAGCCAGCACCAATTGAACCTCAGGTCGTAGCGCCTCAACAAGTGCCCGTGCAGTCAGCCTCCCTCTGGCGATCGGGCCCATCGTCGCTCTTTGGAGATCGACGCGCGCAGGGCAGGGGGGATCTCTTGACCGTGGTTATCAACATCGATGAGGAAGCTGAGATCTCAAACACGACAGATCGAAGTCGCCAAGCCAGTGAGGACCTGTCCGTTGCGGCTCTATTTGGTCTTCAGCAGTATCTGCTGAACACAGCGAACATCGATATCAGCAATGCCGC
This sequence comes from Pseudomonadota bacterium, assembly GCA_039185285.1. Classification (GTDB taxonomy): domain Bacteria; phylum Pseudomonadota; class Alphaproteobacteria; order Rhodobacterales; family Rhodobacteraceae; genus Thermohalobaculum. The sequence goes on along the minus strand of JBCDAQ010000014.1, from coordinate 2,331 downwards.
GCAGATTGGTTCACAGTCCAGCAGTTTCGGGGATGGATCCGTCGAGCGCAGCGAAGAGATCACGCTTCGCTTGGCAGCGACAGTAACTGAGGTCCTGCCCAATGGGCACTTCTTGATCGTCGGTAATCAAGAAATCCGGGTGAATTTCGAGCTGAGAGATCTGAAGATCCAAGGGATCATCCGACCCGAAGACATCTCTCGAGCGAATGAGATTACGTATGACAAAATTGCAGATGCTCGCATCAGCTATGGTGGTCGGGGTCAAATCACCGATCTCCAGCAACCGCGTTATGGTCAACAAGTGGCCGATATACTTCTCCCGTTCTGAGGTGCTGGCAGCGTCATGAAGTTTCTTCCAATTGTTCTTGCGATTGTCGGGTTGGGCGCTGGGCTCGGTGCAGGTGGTGCGTTGGCGCCTAAGCCCGAGAAGTCAGAGCAAACACAGACCGGCGAAAACGTGGAGCAAGTGGACGAAGAGTCGGAAACGAAATGGCCCGATGAGGAAGCCGATCAGCTCGCAAACCTTGACGAAAATGTAGACTACGTTCGCTTGAACAATCAATTCGTCGTTCCGATCGTTGAACAGGATCGCGTTGCTTCGCTTATCGTGATGTCGCTAGCCCTGGAAACTGAAGCGGGCTCGACAGACCTGGTTTTTCAACGCGAACCGAAGCTGCGCGATGAGTTCTTGAGCGTCCTTTTTACGCATGCACGGTCTGGCGGGTTTACCGGGACGTTTACAGATGCGCACCTGATGCGGGATCTTCGGACGGCGTTATTGCGGTCAGCAAGGAGAATTCTGGGTGACCGGATTAAAAACGTCCTGCTGATTGAGATCGTGAGGCAAGACCTCTGAGCGCAGAAACTTAGTACATCATTCGTTCGTAGTTCCATCGATAAAACAGTCTGACTTGGCGTCGTATTCGATCGAGAGTCTTTGATTTACAATAAAAGCTTACCCAGCTCATCATTGTAACATTCCTGGCGGTGCTCGGTGCAAGGTGTCCCCGAAAGGTCCAGGGATGGCTACAATTCAAGGCATACGAATTGTCAGTGAGCGCTCGACTAAGAACCGGCTCTAACAGACGATATCTCAGTAATCGAGACCGAGTCTTCGCCATCGAGGACAACCTGGACATCACCGTCACCCAGTCGAACCTCTGTCACCTCAGCAAAGCCGGAAGGAACCTCAGTTGGCAGCCGTGTACCTCCTGAGAAACGTTCAACTTGGAAACGATATGTTCCTGGCTCTGCTGTCTCTCCTGAGCCTAGGGATCCATCCCAGGATATCGACCTGGCGTTTGGATCGAGCGGGACCTGTCCAAGAGGCAAGCCGGCTAGATCAGTGATCACGAGCCGGGCCTCATCCGCTGGGGTGTTTGGATCGATCGTTAGTTCGATCGGCTCTCCATCGAATGCGAGCGCCGACTGCGCTTCAACTCGACGACCGAGCCATTGGCTGAGTTCCGCCGTTGCAGTACCGTCAAGCTTGGCGAGCATTTCCGCGAGCGCCTCGTTCGTTGCGACCTGCTGCTCGACGCTTGAGAACTGTGCAAGTTGAGCGACAAATTCGGTCGACTCAAGTGGCTGAAGAGGATCTTGGTTTTCCAATTGCGCCGTCAGTAGGTTCAAGAACGTTTCAAAGTCAGACGCCAAAGCAGTCGAGCTATTGCTTCCGGCTTCACTCACCTCGGGTGCAGTGATCTGCGATGTGGCGGTGTTGTTCGTTGTTGGAGCTACTTCCATCGTACTTCCTTAAATCCTGAGGTCCATCCCAGCGCTCACAAGCGCTGCTTCCGCTCTGCCAGCGCTTCTTTCATCTGCCGGTTCAGAGCCGTCGCTCTGATGAGTTGCCTGACGCTGGAAATCATGGTTCTCGCCCTGTTGGTTCTTGAAGCCAAAGTCGAGGGAAACGTTTTTAAAGCCGGCATTGCTCAGCTCGCGATGAAGCATCTCATTGTGCCTGCGTAGCATGTCGCCAATTTCGGGCCGTTCGCTCGCGATCGAGGCAGAGACACTATCGCCGGTTGTCGTCAAAGTGACGGTCACGCGACCCAGCTCGGGTGGGTCGAGCGAAATTTCGAACCGACCGGAGCCGTTTCCTCTGACGACCTGCGCGATCTGGTTGGAGATCGACTGGCTCAGAGCCCGTTCCGGGCGGGCCGGGGATGCCTCGGTAATGGCTGCCTCTCGACCCTTTGAGTTTGTCTCCGTCAACGAAGTCGCAAGAGCCTCTCCCGCATCAAGCGCTGGAGCTTCCAACGCCGAGACCAACACACGCGCATTCTTGAGAGTCTCAGTTGTCTGCAACGGCGTTGAGAGGGCTTGTCG